>MOLU01000004.1 GCA_003260325.1 Candidatus Gracilibacteria bacterium GN02-872
CAAGTTCAAAGAGCAAGAGAAGCTCAGTAATTCTCATCCATTGTTAGAGAATCAGCACCTAATTTATGCATAAAATCAACTATTTCTTTCACTCAAGAAGTCATATAGAACATTTTTATAGCAGGAATATTTCTAGAATGATTCAGAGCTGTTGAAATATTTATTTTTCACATAAACCTTCAGTCAAAATTTTTTGGTTTATAGTTTCCAGGGAAGGTCATTTCTAAGTCATAAACTGGAGTTTTTGTTCAGATTTGATTTTTCTGCATAGCAATTGAGTATACAAAAGGCTTAAATGACGAACCTGGTTGTAGTTTAGATGTGATTACATTAACTTGTCATTTTCAATCATCACTATAATAATCATTACTTCAAACCATAGCAAGAATTCCTCAAGTTTTGTTGTCTATAGATACTAAAGCTGAGTTTTTTGCATTAAACTTAGAAGTATTTGATTTTACTTGTTTTGAAACTATTTCTTGGGCCTTATTTTGTAGGTCTAGATCAAGGGTTGTATAAATTTTTAAACCTCACATTGAAATACTATCTTTTCAGTATTTTTTTTCTAAATATTCTCTTACATAAAAAACGAAGTGAGGAGCAACTATTTTTTCTTTTACAACATTAAATTTATATCCAAATCATTCAATTACAGCTTTTTTATAATCATCAAAAGTTATGTATTTATCTTCAAGCATTCTTTGAAGAATATAATCTTTTCTTCAAGGAAAATAAGCCAAAGATTTATCTCATGATTTTACTTTTATATCTGAAATAAAGTTAAATAGTCTAGAATAAGTCAAAACTGTACATCATTTTTCATCAACATCAAACTCTTTTGTTGCTAAAGAAGTTTTATCAACATTACAAATTACATATTTATCACTATCATCAGAAACTCATTTTCACTTTAGATTTGAAATTTTGTTTTTCAAAGAATTAACTAATTCTTTTTGAGAATTCACTTCCTCAGGAGAAACTAATTTTTTTGTATCTTTTTTACCTTCTTCATCAGCTTTTTCATCATCAAGGATTAAATATCAAACAAGTCTATCTTGGTGATTGTAAGGAGAATAATAAGATGGTCACTTAGGTAGGGAAGCCAAAACAGAACCTTCAAAAATATTTGCATCTTTTGCACTTTTATTAAAAAATTTTTTTGATGCTTCTTCTATACCAAAAGTATTGTGTCAGAACTCTATTTTGTTTAGGTATAACTCTAAAATCTTCTCTTTTGAAAGGGATTTTGTAAGTTGGTAAGATAAAAATATTTCTTTTATTTTTCTATCAATTCATTCAGTTAAGCTCTCATTACTTTTTTTCTGAATTATAGTATTTCTGATAAGCTGTTGAGTTATTGTTGAAGTTCAAGAAATCCTTTCTCCTCAAGCAATTGCTCTAAATCAAGCTCTTACCAATCAAACAATATCAACTCAAGGATTTTCCCAATATCTTTGGTCTTCTCAAGCTACAAGTCAGTTTACTATATTTTTTGAAATTTTTTCATAATCTACATAAGTCCTATTTTCTACATAATATTTGTATAATTCTTTTCAATTTCTATCATAAAAAATAGATGTTTCTGCGATTTGATAATTTTTTAATTCTTCTATGCTTAATCCTTTTAAATATTTATTATAAATAACAATTAAAAGAATAAATCAAATTATTATGAAAAATAAGATTATATAAATAATCATTTTTATGACACTTTTTGTAGATTTCTTTTTTTCTACTTTTTTGATTTTTTTGAATTTTGTGTTTAGTCTATTTGTAGAAATTTTATTTCATTTATTAAAATCTTTATTTATACTCATTTATTTGAGTTAGAAATTAAAAATACTATTATCCTTTACATAATCCTTTCAAATAACTATCTCTATTTTTGCCTTTTGAGTTGAGAATTTTGGTTCAGGAACTCTTTCAAATTTTCACTTAAAAAATTTCTTCAGAGCTTGAATTGTATCAGACTCTGCATCAATTCAATTATAATAAATAATTGATTCTTCCATTGTTTCTGGAGCATTTGCAACAGCTTCTTTTTCAGTAAACTTGAATCAATATCTTTTCATATTATTTACAAATACTCAAGCTCAAGTCACTTTTGAAGCATTGAAAATACTTATTTTTGCATCCTCTTCCTCTAATCTAGGATAGTTTAAAACTATATCTGAATATTTTCTTGATAAATCATATTTTGATAGGCTATTTACTGTACTTCAATTTACAAGAGAAACCCAGGCTCATCAAAACAATTCTCTGTTTGGAACATGAATTATTCATCATTTTTCACAATCTGCTGTTGGAGACCAGCAAGTATCATTGAAATTTGAAGAAATAAATTTATAATTTTCTTTTAATAATCATAAATCAAGAGCTAAAGTAATAGCATCATTTATAGATACATCTGTAAAAATATTTTCTTTAAAAATATTGTACAATTCGGTTACTTTTGCTGGAGAGTTTATAGTGTAGCTTGACATAATTTTATTTTTTACAGCTTGAATAACCTGTTGTTGTCTCAATGATCTATCAAAATCACTTGTAGAGTGCCTTGATCTAGAGTATTCCAAAGCCTTTTCTCAATCCATTGTTTGAAGTCATTTTTTGAAACTTATAGTTTTATATCACCAATTTCAGTCTGGATAAGTTCTGTCAACAAAGCTTTCTTTTACATCAATTTCTACTCCCCCTAGAGTATCAATTATCTTTTTAAATCAAGCAAAATCAACATTTACAAAATAATCAGTTTCTTCTCAAGTTATATCTTTTATCTTTTCTGCTAATTTATGCATTGCTTGAGTTTCATCTTTTAATCTTCATAAATAGTGAGGATAAACAGAATTTATTTTTCCTGTTCATTCTTTTTCGTTTGGATTAGTTGCATAATTTACATATAAATCTCTTTGTATTGATAAAAGAGAAACGTTTTTTTTGTCTTTATTTATTTTTGCTAAAATAATAGTATCAGTTAAATTTGGAGCATCATTTCCTCAAGTGAATCATCATCTTCAAACTATTAAGATTCAAATTTCTTTTTTGTATTCTTTTGTTTCTTCTGAATAAACTCATTTTCAGGCTTTGTATTTGTTATTTCATAGGTTTATACTTTGCACTGCATATACTCAAAGAAAAGCTAAAGAAAAAATTATAATTAGTCAGATTAAATTTAGTAAAGTATTTGTTTTTTTTATTTTTTTCATTTTAAAACTCATTTTTCCCAATTCTTAAAAATATTTTTCACATTTTATAGAAAAATCTAAAAATTTCAACTTTTCTTTTGTTTTTATGTTAAAAAATATTTTAGAAAACTAAAAAGATACTATTTCTAGTATCTTAAAATATTTTATTTCATTCAACCAAGTTGGTTCATCAAATCTCACATTCACATTTGTCACATTATACCTTGCATCTTTTCTGCTGCATATTCTTGAGATTTTTTTATTCATTTGTTTATAGATTCCAAAATTGCTTTTTCTAATTTTTCTTTTTGATCTTTGTTTAGCCCAGGAATCAAATCTAGAGTTTCAAAATCTACTTTTTCAACTTTCATTTCTCAGTTTACAGTTATAACAAGTCCATCAACTTCTGACTCAATTTTTGTATTGTCTAATTCTTTTTTTACTTTCATTGCTTCTTGTTGGAATTTTAGCATTTGTGTTGCTTTAGAATAATCCATAGTTTTATTTTTTAAATATTAAATTTTTTTTTGTTTCTGAATTATATTAAATTTTTAAAAAATATCAAATTTTTGCATTATTTTTTTTATTGTGATAAAATTTATTTAAGTTTAATACTAATTTTAAAAAAATAATGTCAACAATACAAAAAGATGATGATTTATTGATTTTATCTGATGATGCAGATACAATAGATTTTTGAGCTACTGAAAGTCAACAAGTAGCTCCAAAGAAAAATGATTTGGATGATGATTTTTCTTTTACTTTTGAGGAAGATGAAACTCCAGTAAAAGTAGAAGAACCTTTAGAAACAACTAGTTCAGCAAAAATTTCTCTAAGTGATTTATCAAAAGAAGTTTCTGCTTGAGATACAGAGAAATCTGAAGAATCTGAAAAAATAGATAATTCTTTGCTTGATTTTGACCTTACTGAAGAAAAAAAATGAGATACTTCAGAAGAAAGTTTAGTTGATTTATGAAGTTTTTCTGAGTCAGTTTCTATTGAGAAAGATAATAAAAAAGAATTAAAACCTTTGGAAAATATTTGAGATATGAGTGATATTTTGACTAGAGCAATTTGAGAATTTGAGCAAAGGGAACATTTAATTGAAGATAATATTTCAGAAAAAGAAAATCATATTTCTAGTTTGGAAGAAGAGCTAACAACTGAGAAAACTTTAGTTTCTGAACTTAAAAATGAAAAAAATGCTTTGGAAAAAAATAGAAAATCTTTAGAGCAAATGAAAAAAGATTTTCAAAATAAAAATTCTTAATATAGCCTTAACCTTTAAAAAGTTGTAAAAAAGTTAGAAATATTTCTAACTTTTTTATTTTATTCTAAAAATATCTTGACAAAATATATTTATATTCTAAAATATAAGAAATTTTTTTATTTTTGTGAAAAAAATTATGAAAAATAATGTAATTATAAAGTATTTTTGATGAATAGAGTCAGATAATAAAAAATCTCCAAATTTTGTAAGTTTGACTTGAAGTTCTACATTGGTTGACATAAACTGATTTTTAGGTTTAATAGATTATTGAATGTTTCAATGATGAAAAAATGATGAAAAATATAATCAAGAACCTTTTGAATTAGCTGAAAAAT
Source organism: Candidatus Gracilibacteria bacterium GN02-872 (assembly GCA_003260325.1). Taxonomy (GTDB): domain Bacteria; phylum Patescibacteriota; class Gracilibacteria; order BD1-5; family UBA6164; genus GN02-872. The sequence continues at coordinate 4,788 of MOLU01000004.1, forward strand.
TAGATTTTGTTGTTTTGACGCATGCTCACCTTGATCATTGTTGAAGACTTCCTTTTCTTGTTAAAAGCTGATTTTCTTGACCTATTTACACAACTAGATTGACTTGATTGCAAACAAAAGAAATGCTTTTTGATTATGTAAGAATAATGAAAGCAGAAATAGATAAATCTAAGAATTTAAATAAAAAAGTTTCAAAGAAATTTAAACAATGTGAATTTTTAGTAAGAGCTTATGAAAGCTTAAATTCAAATAAATTATCAAGAGAAGATAGAGAAAAAATCGAAAAAAAATTGTACAGAAAGTTTCCAGAGATTGATTCAAATGAGCTTAATCTTGCTTATTTAGAAGCAAAAGATTATTTGTCTAAAAATAAAGAAAGTGACTATTTGAGAAAAGTTGATGATCTTCTTTTTGATGAAAGTGATGTAGAAAGAACATTTTCTTTGTTTAAATTTGTTGATAATTGAGAGGAAATCACTGTAAAAGAAAATATTTCTTTTTTTACTTCTGAAGTTAGTATAGAAAAATTATTTTCTCTTTGAGTTGATAAAAATGAAGAAAAGGTTTATTTATCGGTAGAAATATTTAATAAAATTGTTGAAGAAATAGGTCAAAGAATTGAAAATACCAAAAAAGCACTAAAAGAAAATCTTGAAATAAGTAAGAGAAATGATAAAATTAAAAGTGAGTATTTGTCTAATGAAAATATTGATTTAGAAGATTCATTGGAAGATTATTATGAGATTCCTTATAGTATTGAACAATTAAAAAATTTAAAAAATAATTTAAGTCCAAAAGTTGATTTCAAAGATGAACTTGATTCTCCGCTCATAAAAGCTATAAAACTTAGATTTTTTTCTGCTTGACATATAGAGTGAAGTTCTCAAGTTTTGCTTCAAATTGTTACAGAAACGGCTAAAAGAGTCCTTTGAGTTTTGAATAAAGAGATTCCTTGATTTAAGAGGAAGACTGAAAAAACTACAAATTTACTCTTTTCTTGAGATTTATGAAGAATTTCTGATCCAAATTTACCTTGAATTCCAGCAAAAATTCCTTTTAAACTTGATTATGCTCAAGTTGAATCAACTTATGCTTGAAGAAATCATGAAAAGAGGGAAGAAATGGAAAAAGTATTTTTTGAAGAATTGGAAAATGCTAACTGAAAAGTTCTTATTCCTGCTTTTTCTATTCAAAGAACACAAGAAGTTTTGCTTATGATTTTAAATGAAATGAAAAAGAGAATTTCAGATTTGAAAGAATATAAAGAGAGAAAAAAAGAATTAAAGAAATTAAAAGAAACTCTTTTAGAAACTGTTATTGATTCTAAAAAAGCTATAAATATTTCAAAAGCAATAGAAATCCTTCAAAAAGAAATTCTTTGATTAAAAAAATCAGTTATTTTTCAAAATATAATCGTTGATTCACCACTTTCTAAAGTTATTACAAATATTTACAGAAATGACAAAAATATAAATGAAAAATATAAATTACTTGATCCAGCTGAGCAAATAAGAGTTTTTTGAAGGCAAGTAATTCACTTTTTAGAATGAAAAAAAGATCAGGAAAAAATTTACATTGAGAATAAAAAAAATAGTAAAGAAATAATCGTTTCTGCTGCTTGAATGTGCGAATGATGAAGTATTTTATTTCATTTACAAAATATTTTGGAGGACAAAGACGCAAAAATAGTTTTTGTTTGATATTGTCCAGAAAGCACAAATTGAGGAAAAATAAAGGCTAGAAAAGAAATTTTTATAGAATGAAAAAAATTTCAAGTTTTATGTGAGTTGGCTGATTTAAAAGGTTTTTCTGCTCATATTGACTGAAATGAACTTTTAGAATATTTATGAAATTTGGATTTTGCTTTTTGAGCAAAATTGGCTTTAAATCACGGTTGAGAGGCTAGAAAAGATTTTGCAGAACAAATTTTAACTTTAGATAAAATTCATAGTAAAGTTAATATTTTGGTTCCAGATCTTTTTGATGAAGTTTCTATAAACATTAAAAAATAGCTAATAATAGCTATTTTTTTAAATTTCAGTTATTTTTGGTTCTGTTTCATTTCAATTCATTTCTACAAGAAATATTTTTATCTTTGTGTCCAAAATTTTCTCAATTCTAGCTTTTGTTTCCAGAAAAACATCAGGTCTATCTTCATAAATGTGAATTTCTCTTGGAATAAATTTTAGTTCTTGGACTATATATTTTACCATTTCAAAAGGTTTTTCTTTTGCCTCATAAACTATTTTAAGAGGAATTTTTGATAATCAGGTTGCTTTTATTTTAGGAATTTGTAGTTTTTCAAATCCTGCAGTCAAAATCAAAGTATTTTTTTCATCAAAATTTTTTATGATTTTGTCAGGAAAGTTTTTATTTTCATAAAATTCTCTGATAAAATTTTCTATTCAAATAACTTCCTCAATGTATTTATTTCATTCGTTTCATCTTCTTCATTTTCTCACATCTTTTTCAATTACTTCTTTTGTTGAAAATATTGTGTCATCAAAGTCAGAAACAATAAAAATAGAATCTTTTTTTTCTAGATTGTTTGTTTCCTTTTCAAATATTTCTAAATTTCAAAACATAATTTCAAAATAAAAAAGTTAAAATTTTTCCCATTTTAACTTTTTTTAACTTTTTTTCAAATTTTATTTTTTTAAACTTAGTTTTATTTTTATTTCTTCTATAGAAATATCTTTTTCTAAGTCTGGAGAGTTGATAGAATTATCTATTTTTGAAAGAGTTTCTGTCTCTATATAGTTTGCGAAGTTTGCTATAGTTTCAGCTAATTCATTACTTTCTATTTTTATAAAAATTCTATCATCAACATTGTAGTTGCATTCTTTTCTTGCCTCTTGGATATGTCTTACTATGTCTCTTGCAAATCATTCTTGTTTTAATTCTTCAGTTATTTTATCATCCATCGTGATTACCATACCAAAGCCACTTTCTATTTTTGCATTTGCATCGGAAGATTCATAAACTAGTTCAAAATCACCAATTTCAAGCTCAAAATCTCAAACTTTTACGTTTCCATTTGGAAGTTCTGTGAAATTTCCAGCTTTTGCTTCAGACATTATAAATTTTACATCTTTTCCAAATTTTGGTCAAATATTTCTTCAATTTGGTTTACAAATCCTTTTTGCCAGAGAACTTCCATCAACAACTAAAACTTCTTTTACATTTAGCTCTTCTTTTATGATTTCATTGTAATATTTTTCAAAACTTTGAGTTATTGTAATTGATTGAAGTGGTTGTCTAACTCTGATTTTCTGGTTTGCTCTCCAAGCAAGTCACAAGTTTATTATTTTTTGAACTTTGTCAGTTGTTTCGTTTAATTCCAAATCTATCAAATTTTTGTTATAGATAGGGAAATCTTCTAAGTGAACTGATTCTTCTCAAGTCAAATTTTTAAAAATATTTTCTGAAACAAAAGGCATAAATGGAGCAAGTATTTTTGTTAGTTCAACTAAAGCAAAATAAAGAGTTTCATAAGCTTGTAGTTTATCTCAATCATTTTCAGATTTCCAAAATCTTTTTCTGCTTCTTCTTATGTACCAATTCGTTAGATTATCCATAAATTTTACTATTGGTCTTGTTGCTTCGTTTAATTTATATTTTTCAAATGCATTTGTAACCTCTAAAGTAAGCTCATTTAGCTCAGAAAGAAGCCATTTATCTAAAATATTTTCAGTTTTAGTTAGTCATTTTGGTTCAAAATTATCAATATTTGCGTAAGTTGTGAAGAAATAATAAGTATTCCACAAAGGTAAAATTACTTTTTTTACGACTTCTTCAACTCAAGCTTCACTAAATCTGAAATCTTGTGCTTCAACAACAGGAGAATTTAGTAAATAAAACCTCATCGCATCAGCTCAATATTTATCAAAAATAAGTTCTGGAGCAGGGTAGTTTTGCAGAGATTTACTCATTTTTTTTCAATCCTCTGCTAAAACTATTCCATTAACTATACAATTTTTAAATGGAGTTTCGTCAAAAAGAGCAGTTCAAAGAATCAAAAGCGTATAAAACCAACCACGAGTTTGGTCAAGTCACTCTGCGATAAAATCAGCAGGGAACTTGAAAGTTCCGTCTTTTGAAACTAAACAATCAGAATTTTTTTCTAGTTCTTGTCACATATAGTGTTTGCTTGCGTAAGGCATAGAACCACTTTCAAACCAACAATCAAGAACTTCAGGAATCCTTTTTAGAGTATTTCAAGTTTTTGGATTTTTTATTAAAATCTCATCAACAAAGTGTTTGTGTAGATCTATTTCTTTTCAAGTATTTGTATAGAAATATTTTCCATCCTTAAATTCTATTTGTCAGAAATCTTTGTTTAACTCATAAAGTTCTTTTATACTTCAAATACATATTTCTTCAGTTTTATCTTCATTTTGCCAAACAGGGATTGCACTTCACCAGTATCTATTTCTTGAAATATTCCAATCTTTAGCTCATTCAAGCCATTTTCACATTCTTCAGTTTTTTATATCATCTGGAACCCAATTGATTTTTTGATTATTTTTAATCATTTGGTCTTTTATAGCTGTAACATCAACATACCAAGCTGAAATTGCTTTGTAAATCAAAGGAACTCAACTTCTCCAACAGTGAGGATAAGAGTGTGTAATTGTAGATATTTTTACAACTTCTCAAGATTTTTTTAGCTTCTCAATAACTATTTCATTGAAGTCAAAAACCCAAATTCAGTTATCTTCAAGCAAATTTTCAGTTTTTCAAGAATCACTTATGTGAGAAACAAATCATAAATCTTGAGTTTTTCAGATATGATAGTCATCTTCTCAATACGCAGGAGCAATATGAACTATTCAAGTTCAGCTTTCTGTAGTTACGTGATGACCAGAAATCACTTTATAAGCATTTTTTCATAAAAATATTTCTTTTGGAAGATTTGAGCTTCAGTTTTGTACTAGAAAATCATTAAATAATGGTTCGTATTCTATTCAGATTAAACATTTTCAGTCATAAACTCTAAGAATTTCATATTCTTCTTCATTTTTATAATAATCATTGATTCTTGCCTTAGCTAAAATATAAATTTCTTTGCTTGATTTATCCATCAATTCAACATATTCTATATCTTCTCAAACAGCAAGTCAAAGATTTGCAGGAAGAGTCCAAGGAGTTGTAGTCCAAGCCAAAATATATTTTTTTTCTGATCATTTTACTTTAAATTTCACAGTTATAGTTTTGTCTTGTTTATCCATATAACCTTGATTTACTTCGAAGTTTGAAAGAGGAGTTGACATTCCAACACTATAGGGAACAACTCTGTGTCCTTGATAAACTAGACCTTTATCATAAATAGTTTTGAAAACCCACCAAACAGACTCCATAAAACTTGTATCCATTGTTTTATAATCGTTTTCCATATCAACCCATCTTCACATTCTATCAACAGTTTTTCTCCATTCATCAACATATCAAAAAACATTTTTTCTACAAGTTTCATTGAAATCAAAAACTCAGATTCTTCATTCTAAATCTTCTTTTCACTTTATTTCTAGCTTTTTTTCAACTATATTTTCTATAGGAAGTCAGTGAGTATCCCAACCAAATCTTCTTTCTACTTTTTTTCATTTCATAGTTTGAAACCTCGGGATTACATCCTTTAATGCCCCAGCTAAGATATGTCAATAGTGAGGAGTTCAAGTTGCAAAAGGAGGTCAGTCATAAAAGTTAAACTCTTCTGATCATTCTCTATTTTCTATAGATTTTTTAAAAATATTATTTTCTTGCCAAAACTTCAAAACTTCTTCTTCCATTTTTGGAAAAGATTGTTTTGGATCTACTTTTTTAAATGTCATAATTTTTTCATTAATAAATATTTATTTTTTTATTTATCATAAATAATTTCTTATTTCTATTATTTTTCAAAGGTTTATTTTGAAACAATTTTTTCAATTAAATTCTTCGATTCAGGAAATTCATCAAAATTCTAAAATTACAGTTGGAGAATCCGATTTATATCAGTTTATAATATGAATTTCGTCAAATTCTTTTGGTTTTCACTCTTTATCAAAAAGTCTAGATTCCCAAAAAGATTTTGCTTCTCTGTATCTAGGATTTATTTCTCAATTTACAAGTTTTTCTAATCATTCTTTGCAAGTCCTCAAAATAAGTACTTTCTTTTCTTTTTTCATTTTGTTTTTCTTAATAATTTACATTTTATAATATTTATTGAAAAATACTGGAATAGCTGACATAAAAGCAAAAATAAATTGATCTTTTCTAGTTAATGTATCATCACTCCAAGCTCAAAAAGCACCATTTTTTTTGCTTGCGTTTTGTATTCCTGTTGCTTCTTCCAAAACTGGTCAAAGTTCTAATTTTTCATTATAAATTTTTTTGTGAAAAAATTGAGGAACTTCCATCATATTTGAAAATCAGAAGTGTCAATTTCCATTTTTATCTAAGATATAAACAACTCAGAAAAGATAAGTTTTCTCTCAAAAAAAACTTGTTCATCACTCCATTCAAATGTAAAAGTCAGCATCAGATATTTCTTTTTTTGAATTTATTGCTCTATTTTTAGCTCAAATCATATTTTCTTCTATACTTGTAGGCATATCTGAAATCTCAGAACTTACTTTTAGGTCAATTATCTCAACTATATCTCAATTAAAATAAGGACTTTTATTTATTGCTTCTTTTATAGCTTCTACTTTTGGAGCAGACTGTGTTCAAATAACTATTTTCATAATTTTTTTGGTTAATTTTTAAAATCTTCAATTAAGTTCAGAGCTTCGATCTTATAGTCTTCTTCTCTAAACTCAGAAAATAAAGTTGCTTCTTGGAGAATATCATCGATCTTTGTAATTGTTTTATCATCCATTCACATTGTATAAATTGTTTCCAAGATGAAATCTATTTTTTCAAAATTTTCATTTTTTAAAGCATCTTCTAAAGGTAAAATATAGTTTATGTAGAGGTCTGAATCTATTTTATTCATAAGTAAATTTAAAAAATAAAAAGAGCACAAAAATTCTAAAAATATTTAGAAAATTTGTGCTTTCGGTTTTGATTTAATTTTTTCATCAAAAAGGTACCACCAAAAAGCTGTACTTAATTTTTATTTTTTTTACGAAGAATTTTTAAAACTTCGAGAGGTTCTAATCTTTGCTAAGCAAATTTCTTCCTCCAGCTTGTAGCTGATAACTACTCAATTGCTTTTAATATTTTTAATTATATAAAATATTTTTTATAAATCAAATTTTTTAGTTGAAATTTGTACAAAAGTGCGTTACATTATATAATCAATAAGAATCTTTTCAAATTGGTTTTTTATAAATTCCAAATCATAAATAATTTAAATTTTTGCTTACTATTGCATCATAGTGGCTAGAATTCTTTTTTCATTTTTCTCTCATATACATATCAAAAGTTTTTTTAATAGTCTTTTTAGTTTCTTCTAAACAATCTCAACTTTTGCATTGTAAAACTCAGAATCAGATATTTTCTACAGCTCAGGTTCTGTTTTCAATTTTACAATCAACACCGTTTTGTTTGAACCAATTTTGTATTTTCCAGAAATCATAGTAAACATCACCTTTTGCTCTTTTGTGAGAATAATATCATCTTTCTCAACTTATTTTTGCCCATGTGTTTGCAGAGTTTTGCAATCTTTCATCATAAGCATATGGTTTTAGTCAAAGTTTTACTCTTTCCACATTGTAAAGAGATAACCAATATTTTGAAATTTCAGATTCTAAATTTTCTATTTTCACTTCTTCTTTTACCTCAATTTGTGTATTATTTTCAGTTTTTAAATCTGTTCCATCTTTGAAAATATATCTTGGTTGTCAGTTAATTAAGACTTTATAATAATCTCAAGAGTCAGCTATTACTTTGAAAGTTTCTCAGATTTTTGTTGTTCAAAAAGTCTTTGTTCATATACAGGGAACTTCACGAATGTTGTTTCTAGAGTTTGTAACTACTTCAAAATCAGCTTCAGTATCAGTAAACTCACAGGCAAATATTTTGCTTTGGAAATAAAAAAATAAAGTAATAAAAAATATAAATTTAATAATTAGTTTATGCATTTTGGTTAATTAGTGATAAAATATCAGAGATTTCACTTACAGATTTTATCTCATATTGATCTCAAAAATCATTTTTTAGATCTTCATCAATATGTATAAAATCCATATTTACTCCTTTTGCTATGTCTCTATCCTTTTCTCAATCTCAAATAAAAACAGCTAGTTTTTCAAAATCTTTGTCTCAAGTGTAATCCTTAAAAATCTCAATATGTTCAATACTTTTTCAAATATTCTCACTTCAAAGAATATACTCAAAACAATCAAAAATATCTCATTTTTTTAGATTTTCTTCAGCAAATTTAGTAGAATTTCAAGTTGATAAAAACAATTTATAATTTTTTCTTAATTCTTTTATTTTTGCTGGAACTCAAAGAAAAAAATTTCCTTTTTCAGTATTTTCTATTTTTTTGTAAATATTATTTGCTATTTCTTTTGCTTTATGTTCATCAAAGCCTAGAATTTCCTTTATTTGTTCAAAAAGAGGCATTCCTCTAGTTGAACTTAAAAAATATTTTGATTTTTCATTTTCTATTCAGAAATTTTCTTTTAAATAATTTGAAACTAGCTCAAGTAAAACTTTTTGTGATTTTATCAGTGTTCAGTCTAGGTCAAAAATAAGGTATTTTTTCATAAAATTTAGATTCTTTTTAATATTTCTTTAACTTGTAAATGAGTTGCTTCTATAGCTAAAATTTCTTCTTTTGAAAAAAAATCATATTCATCAATTTCTTCTTCTTGAATTTTTATTTTTCCAGATTTTATCTTTGTTAAGAAAATATACTCAAGTTTTTTGACTTCTTTTCAGTTAAATTCGTTGTAAATTATTTTATAAGTACAAATTGGTTGAGGAAACTCTGTTATATGTTCTAGTTCAAGTCAAAGCTTTTCTCATAAAAATTCTATTTCTAGGTTTAGTTCTTCTTTTATTTCTCTTTTTAATCCTTTGTAAATGCTTTCTTTTGATTTTAAGTGTCATCCTGGTAAAGACCAATAATCTTTTCATTTATGCCTTACAAGTAGGAATTTTCATTCATCATTTTGTAAAAAAGTTCTAACTATTTTTTTCATTTTCTGTTAAAAAATATTAAAAAATTAAATCTAGCAAAAATGTATTTTAAACTCCAAAGAGCTTTTGTCAAATTTTATTATTCAAAATATTTGACTTATAGTATTTTTTAAGTAGAATATTTTTTCTTTCATTTTTTTAACTAACAAAGGAGTAGAATATGAAAGAACAATATTCTTTAGCAATACAACCAGTAGTACCTACTAGTATTAACACACCAGTATATAAAAATTGTATTTTGTATGAAGAGGGGGGTGATAGGTTTTTCATATTGTCAGATGATAAAATGTATATTGCTAAATTTAGGTATAAAGTGGTCAAAAATGATCTAGAATATATCAATGAGTTTATTCTTGATGACAAACTAATTGGTATGGTTTTAGATTGTGACAGAAAACTAACTGTTGATTTTTTGACATACCATTGCTATAAGCAGTATTATGATGAGGGCAATAATGATCACATCATAATAAATGGGATTATGTTATTTTCAAAAGAAGGCTATTAAGCCTTCTTTTCTTTAAATATTTTTTATCATATATTCTCACTCTAAGTGATATCATCTTTTTTCATAGTATGGACGAACTCAAACTCCAGCTATGACAGCCATTTTATTGTAACCATTTTCTTTTGCTATTTGTTCAGCTCTTTCTATAAGTCTTTTACCAAAACCTAAGTGTTGACCAAAACTACTTCACTTTTCTCAAATAGAAAGTTGATCTCAAAAAGTATGAATTTCTCTTATCAGAGCACATCACTCAAGTTCTGGAAGTACAGCCAAAACTTCCTCATTTCTTTCTGGAAGTCTTAGCCTCAAAAGTGAAAAAATAGTTCTGTCTTTTGGATCTTCAAAAGTCAAAAAATGTTCTTTTCAATCTGAAGCTTCATAAGGGAAATCATGTAAAACAGCATTATCTGGGTGATTTCACTTATCTTTTATTTCTCTGTGTCTTATATCTAATAATTTTACTCACTTTTCTTTTAATCTATTTTCTACTATTTGTCTTAGGTTTGCTGTTTTTGATCATTCTAAAATTTCTGAAGCTGGTATATCTCTATAAGTTCTATTTATTCTTACATACTCTGGAACCATAGCTTCTAAATCTGCAGTTAGTTCTATAAGAGTTTCATCATCATAAGCTTTAAATCATCATTGTCTCCAGATTTCTGTTAACTCTGATTTATCAGTTACAACCATTGGATAAATTTTTAATTCATCTGGTCTAAAAGCCTGGTTATCAAACACTTCTTTTAATGATTTTCTATCAAGTTCTGGAGTTGAACCAAGAAGATTTGGCATCATATGAGCTACAACTTTAAATCAAGCATCTTTAAGTAGTTTTGTTCATCTGATACTTTCCGCATTTCCATGTCATCTTTTGTTAATTTCGTTTATTTCATCAATAGTTGTTTGGTATCAAATCTCAACTCTTGTAACTCAAAATCTTCTCAAAGACTCTATTTCTTTTGGAGTTATCCAGTCTGGTCTTGTTTCTATTGCTATTCAGATAACTCTACACCTTGCTGTTTCATTTAGTTTTTTAGCTTCTTCTAGAGTTGCAGAGGCTTTCATTTTATAAGATTGTTTTATTTTGAAACTTGCAAATTTATCACTTGATAAATCAGTTTCCTCTATATAATCCTTCATTTCATCATAAGAATTAAAGGCATCATAGATTCATTTTATAAAATTTTCTCTATATTTTTTTGGATAAACTGACCAAGTTCATCAAATAATTCTTACATCATTTTTTTCTATTTTGTGTCCTGTCACTTCTAGTGCTCTAAGTCTATTGTGAATTTGTAAAATTGGATCAAAATTGTTTAGTTGTGCTCTCATTACTGCTGGTTCGTTTGGAATGTAGCTTTTTGGTAAATTTTCAAAAGTTGGGCAATAAATACATTTTCCAGGACATCAAAAAAATTCTGTAAGTAGGGAAATTACAGTTACTCAAGAAAGGCTTCTGACTCACCTTTTTCTCAATACTTTCTCAAAAACTAGATTTTCTTCTATTTCTCAAGTAGCTTTTAGTTCATTGTACCTTTCTATCAATTCTATTGAAGGGAAAGGTTTTTTTATAGAATATTTTTTATAAACATTGTTTTTGATTTTGTGAAAATCTTCTTTTATTTCTTTGATATCTCTTTTATAATCTAGATTTAGCTTACTTAATCCTTCTTTTATCAATTCATCAATTATTTTTGTTCTGTTTTGCATAGTAAATTTTAAAAATATTTTTCAAAAAGATTATAAAAAAAAATATTTAGAATGCAAATTTTTACTTAATCTTGACTTTTTTATAAATAATTTTATAATTTAATTATTAAAATAATAATTTTAAAAATATTTATGTCCATAGAGCAGAAAAAACAACTTACAAAATCAGAAGTAAAAGCTATTTTAAAAACAAATAATAAATTGATTACAGATTTGGCTGACTTGTTTTTTAAGTGACAATTAAACGAAAATCTAGCTGAAATTTACTTTAAATCAAAAAAACTTAAAGATAATTTGAAAAATATTTCTTTTTATTTAGATGAAAATGATGATTTTGATAAATATTTTGATAATGCTGTAAAATTTAGAAATTTAGTTGAAGATTTTTGAAATTTTTTTCTTAAAATTGTTAAACTTGATACAGTAAACGATATTTCTTGAATAAAAACATTTTTGAAAAATAATGACTTCAAACTTATTGAAATGTTAAAATTTTTTTATTTTTGAAATGAAAAAAATAGAAATAAATTTGAAGATAAAATTTACGATGTAATTTCTAATATTTCTGGAAAAGTTGAGTCTATAATTAAAAAGTAATTTAATTTCTGAAAAATATTTTATGTGGGAAAGTATATCAGAAAATAAGGAGAAAATAACTAAAAATGAAGTAAAATCTATTTTGGATAGGAATTTTAAAATGACTTCAGATTTGCTAACTTTGATTTACAAGAAGGATTTTGATGAGCAAACAGATTTAGAAAAAATTAGAGATATTTCTTCTGATTTAATGCTTAATTTAAGTAATATTTGACCATATTTAATTGAAAAATGAATTTATAATGAGGAAGAATATTATACTAATTTTCAGGATTTTTTTCTTACTATTTGACAAACAGATAATATTAAAGATTTGAGAACTAAATCTGAAGAAATCAAAAAATTTATAGATTTTTTTATAAATAAAAAGTCAAGAAATACTATAAATACTGAAGATATTTGATGGAAAGTAAATTCTATTTTGGATAATACTTTCTTAAAAATTCCTTTTAGAAAAATCATTTGAAAAGCTCAGTGAATAGATAAGAAATACCTAAATGATTTTGAAATTTTGAAATATAGAGAAGAATTTGATAAAAGAATTTTATTTATTCCTTGAATAAATACTGTCAGACAAGCTGAAACTGAAATTACAAGTCCAGATTATAAATGAAACAAAGATCCAAAAGTTTTTTATTTTGATTGAGTTAATAAAGTTGATGCTTATGGTCAATGATGAAATTTAGATTGACTTTTGGAAGGGATTGCTGAGGATTATCAGATGTGAATTGATTTAGTAAGTTCTTATTATTTTTTTCAGAGAAGTAGAATTGAGGAAATTACAAAGAAAATTCAAGAATATTTAGAAACAGAAGATTGAAAAAAGATAGAAGTTATTATTTGAAATTCTTATTGATGAATGATTGCTCAGGCTTTAGACTTATCAAATACAAATATTAAAAAAGTTATACAAGTTGCTACACCTTTTTCAAAACCTTCAGCAATGTTAATTTCTGTGCCAAGGGAAAATTATGCAAGAAAATTAGCAAAAAGAAATGTAAGATTTTCTAGTTTTTGATTTAATTGAGATAAATTTATAAAACCAGAAACTTCAAGCTATTCAAATGAACCACATAAAACAGTTAAAAGTGCAAATTGACACTGTGAATGATTTTATTATAAATTTGTAAATCCTGAAATTTACAGAGAATTTTTAGATTTTGCTTGATTGAAAAGGAAAAAGTAAAAAAATACTTTTTCTTTTTTTGTTAAAAAAATTGACATTTTGAAAAATCCTATATAATAAAATTGACTAAAAAATAATAAATAGTCAATTAGTACTAAAATCTTATAATAAAAATGAAAAAACAGAAAGCTATTTATATGGCTTGATTGAAACTTTTTTCAAAATATTGACCTAAAAAAGTAAGTATTGATTCAATAATTGATGAAGCAAAAGTCTGAAAATGAACTTTTTATAAATATTTTAAAAATAAGACAGATTTTTATGAAAAAATAGTTGATGATATGCTTATGGATAAATGATGAGAAGAAGAATTCTGATTATTATCAAAAGAAGAAATGCTTGTTTCTCATATGGTTTGAATTCTATTTTATTTAGAAAAAAATGATATTTTGAAGAATATATGTCTTGAAAATGAAAAATATTTTTTTTGAAAAATAAATTATGAATATATTCAAAAAAGGCATTTTGAAGGATTAAAAGAGTACTTTTCAGATGAAAATGATGAAGATTGTTTCTTTTTATCTGAGATTATTTGGTCTTATGTAAGAAGTTTTGAGAAGATTTCTAGGTTTTCTTCTAGAGAAGAATATGAAAAATTTTGCGTTAAGTTCGCAAATGCTTGTGTAATTTGATATTATTCAAAAGAAGATTTTGTAGAAATTGATTTGCCAAAAATCAAAAAATTTATTTCAAAATTATAATTTAACAAATACAAATGAAAAAAATAATTACATTTTTAACTTTATCATTTTTTTTACTTAATTCTTGTTGACAACCACAAATTGTAGAGCAAAAAGTAGAAAAAACTGATTTTATTTTAGATACTCAAAAATTTTCTAGTCTTTGAAATTCTTATTCTTTGGAAAAAAGTTCAAAAATAGAAGCTTCTTCAGAAATTATTTTAAATACTGAAGCTTCTTGAAAAGTAGAAAGTATTTCTATAAAAGAATGAGATAAAGTTTCAAAATGACAATGACTAGTTTTTATGTCTGATAATTCTTTAACTTTAAATACTGCTTATAAACAATCTATTTTAAATTTAGAACAAGCAAGAATTGCTTATAAGAATTCTAAGCTTAGTTTAGATAAAAATGTAGAAGATGCAGAAACAAATATTCAAAAACTTAGAGTAAATTTTGAAAATACTAAAAAAACTTTAGAACAAGATTTACGTCAAGCAAAAGATAATTTGGATAATTCTGATCTAAATAATGCAAACTCAAAATCTAGTTTAGATATAGAAAAAATAAATAATTCTATAGAAAAGATGGAATTTGAGTATAAAACTCAACAGAAGTCAAATCAAGATAAAATTGATTCATTTATTTTATCTTTAAATAAAGAAAAAGATACTTTGAGAAATCAAATAGTGAATGCTGTTGATTTGTGAGACAATTTGTTTAATATAAAAAACCCAAATGTAAAACCTAAATTTTATGATTACATTTGAGCTAGTGATTCAAGAAAAAGAGATAATGCAGAATTTGCAATAAAAAAATTGATGGATTTTGATAAAGATGTTTTAGAAAAATCTACTTTAAAAAAACAAGAAGAAATAGATAAATTTATAAAAAATTTAGATGAAGGTTACAATACATTGAAAGAATTTTTAGATAATGTTTTAGATGCTTTAAATGCTTCACTTTCAGGATTGACTTGATTTCCAGAAACTGAAAGAACTGCTTATACAGGTAGAGTTAATTGATACATTTCTGCTTATCAATGAAATTATACGTGATTTGTAACTCTAAAAACTTCAATTACAAGCTTTTTAAATACTTATAAAGATACAGAAGAGTCTACTTTAAAACAAATAGATTTGGCTAAAAAAGATTTAGACATAACTAAAAAAGCTATAAATTCAGGATGAGTTTCTTCACAAACTACTTATGAAAAAGTACGTATTTCTACTGCTGATACTATTTCAAATTTGGAAATACAATTGAAAAGTGCGGAAAGCACTTTGGAAAACTTGAAAAAAACTAGAGATGTAACTCTAGAAAATGCTATGAATACTATAAAAAATGCTGAACTTTCTGTTGAAAAATCTTCAAATGAAGTTTCAAAACTTGTTGTTACTTCTCCTATTATTGGTCAAGTTGCTGAAGTCTATGTGACTGTTTGACAAACTTACAGTCCTTGAAGTAAAGCTATAAAAATACTTAGTACAAATAAGAGTGAACTTGATGTTTATGTAACAAGTGATGATTTATGAAGAATAAATATTTGAGATAAAGTTCATATAGAATATAGATGAGAAAAATATGAGTGAGAAGTATTCTCAAAATCAAATCTTGCAAATGAAACTCTAAATTATAAAGTAAAAGTTTCTTTGAATAAAAATATAAATTTAGTTTGATGAGTTGCAAATGTTTCATTTAAATTAAAATCAAAATTTCCTCTTATAAATATAAATTCTGTTACAGTTTTGCATTCTCAATGAGATAAAAAAATCTGAGAAATAAATATTTTTAAATGATGAAAATTGGATAAAGTAGAGGTAGAACTATGAGATGTTTATGGTAAGTTTATAGAAATAAAAACTCCTTTAGAAAAAGATACAGAGATTATTTTAAATGATGTTTCAAATTTTGATTCTGAAAAATTTGAATTAAAAAAATCTAGTCAAGTTGAAACAAACACTTGAAAAATAGAAGAATCTAGTACTTGAAAAATAGAGGAAACAAATTCTTGAAAAGTTACTGAAAAACAAAGTTCTACTGGTAAAATAGAAGAAAAAAAGGAAACTAATACTTGAAAAACACAAGAAAAGAAGCAAGAAAAAGCAAAGGGAACTGAAAAATAATATTTCAAAAGAAATAAAAATAATTTAAATAATTATGCAAGACAAAAAAAATATAGAAAAAGTAAAAAATGAATTGGAATCTTGATTTTTCTGATTTTGGACAAAAAATCTTAGAGTTTCCTTTCTTTCATTGTTTTTGCTTATTGTTGGTTGAATATATGCTTTGGTTATGATTCCAAAAGAATCTAGTCCAAAAGTAGATTTGTGATACATAAGTATTACAACTGTTTATACTTGAGTTAGCCCTACAGATATTAATTCTCTTATTACTGAAGAATTAGAGAAAAAAATAAAAGATGTAAAATGAGTAAAAAAATATACTTCAGATTCATCTGTCTGAGTTTCAAATATAGTTGTTGAAGTAGAAGTTTGAAAATCTACTAAGGATGTAATGACTGATATAAAATCAGAAGTTGACAAAGTAAAATTGCCAAGTGGAGCAGAAACTCCTTCTATCATAGAAATAGAAAATTCTAGAAACTTGCTTTTCCAACTTTACTTGTATTGAGATAGAAATAAGTATTCTAACTTTGATATGATACAAAAAGCAAAAGCTTTGAAACAAGACTTAGAATCAAAATCATATATTTCATCAGTTACAGTAAGTCCTGCAGGAAATTATCAAATAAAAGTTTTGGTTGATAAATCCAAGATAGAGCAACTTTGAGTTTCTCTTTCTGAGATTTGAAATGCTATTAGAATAAACAATAGAAATACACCAATCTGAAACTTTGCTGTTTGAGACTTAAACTATGATTTCAGATTTCAATGAGAACTAAGCGATGTTGATGATTTGAAAAATGTCATTGTTAGATCTAATGCTAGTTCGACTTTAAAACTTTCAGATTTAGCTGAAATAGAAGTTGATTACAAAACAAAAGAGGTAAACAAATATGCAAATAAAGAAAAGAAATGACAAAATTATGTTGTATTGATTATAAATAAAGCTGATTCTGCTTGAGTATTTTCTGCTGCAGCAAGTGCAAAATCTGAAATAGAAAAGCAAATAAAAGAAAATCAAAATTTTGAGTGAATTTGATATTCTTATGGTTTAGATTTGTCAGATTATATAACAAAAGATTATTCTAATCTTGCTTCTACAGCTCGGCAAACTTTGGCTTTGGTGTTTGTAACTATTTTATTTTTTGTTGGTTTCAAAGACTCTGTTATTGCAACAGTTATTTTGCCATTGTCATTTTTTGTAACATTTATATATCTTTATTATTTCTGATATACTCTAAACTTTTTGACAAATTTTTCTTTAGTTTTGTCTCTGACTATATGAATTGATACCATAATAGTTATTATAGAGTGAGCTTCTGAAAGGCAAAAGCTTTGATATTCTAAAAAATATGCCATACTTTGAGCTATTCAAGATTTTAAAGCCCCACTTATATCAGGTACTTTGACTACTCTTGTAGTATTTTTGCCTATGATGGTGCTTCCTTGAGTGATGTGAAAATTTCTAGCTTATATTCCTATAACTGTATTTTCTACTCTTTTAGCTTGATTAGTAATAGCTTTAACTATAAGTTCAGCTGTTTATATGGCTATGGCAAAAGATAGAAAAACTTATAGAGTAGAAGAAGAAGTTGAGGCAAATATGACTCAGGAACAAAAAGACTTTTTAGAATCTCAAAGAGAATGAAAAACTATTGAAGAACACAAAGAACTTTCTTTTAGAGAAAAAGCTCTTGCAAAGATGTGAAAAACATATTTCAATTATTTAAATAAATCTCTTAAATCAAAAACTAGAAGATTTTTAATAATTCTTACTCCTATAGTTTTAACTGTATTGAGCTTTGTTATTTTGAGTCCACTTATTTGATATAATTTTTATACTTGAGATGATTTGTGAAGTATAACACTTACTGTAAAATGAAAAGAAGGTTCTACAGAATCAGTTTTAAGTAAATATCTTCCAGACATACAAAAAGTATTGGATTGAATTCCTGATATAGATTATTATGGAGCTTCTGTTTCTTGATCTAAAATAACTACAACTATTCAAACAATAGATAAAAAACAAAGAGAAAAAGATGAAGATACTATAGCTGAGGAAATATCAAGAAAACTAGCTAGTTTATCAGAAAAATGATTAAATGTTACAGTTGAAGTTTCTAGAAACTGACCACCATCATCATGACCAATATGAATAAAACTTGTTTCAAACAACTCAACAAAACTTGAGGAATTGAAAAAAGTAGTTGATGATTTTGAAAAATATTTAAAAAGTGTTCCTGGAGCAAAAAATGTAACAAATACTAGTTCAGATACTCCTTGACAATTTATTTTTAAATTTGATGAAAATAAACTTTCTCAATTGTGATTGACTTCAAATGATATTTTGTGAGAATTAGCTTCATTTACAAACTGAGTGATGGCTTGAAGTATCAAATCTAGGTATGAAGATAATGATATTATCATAAAAATAAAAGATTTTGAAAATAACTTATCTCCAGATGACTTGTTAAATGTAGTTGTAACTACAAAAGCTTGAAAAGTAAGAGTTTGAGATGTAGCAAGTTATGATTTTACAAAGTCAGTTTCTACTGTAAATAGAGAAAATTGAAAAATCATGATTACTGTTAAATCTGACTTAAAATCAGGTTATAATTCTACTGATGTCCAACCAAAACTAAATGATTTTGCTAAAAAATATATATTTCCAGAAGGAATTTACTATGAACAATGATGAGATAATGCTGAGAATGCAGAACTTATAGCTGCTATGATTTCATCTCTATTTGTTGCTATATTTTTGATGTTCTTTATTTTGGTTATACAATTCAATTCATACAAACAACCATGAATGATATTGTTCTCAATTATCTTATCTCTTTTGTGAGTAAATATTTGACTATTTATAACAGGTACTCCATACTGAATGATGATGATGATCTGATTTATTGCAATGGCATGAGTAGTTATAAATGATGCGATTATTCTGATAGATTTAGCAAATAAAAATATAGCTAAATGAATGGATCCTGTTTATGCTATAGCTACAACTTGACAATCTAGGCTACAACCAATTTTAGTAACTACAATCACTACAGTTCTATGAGTTTGGCCTATGGCTGCACAATGATGAATGTGGTCTTGATTTGGTTATACTATTATGTTTGGTATTTTAGCTTGAAGTTTGTTGACTATTTACTGTATACCACTTATTTATTATAATTCTTACTTAAAAGAAAAAGAGGGAAGAAAATGAATTTTTGTAAAAATTTTCTTGTTTATCACTTGGCCAATAAGAAAAATATTTTGACTATTTACTAAAAAAAGAAAAAAATCCTAAGTAAAATTAGGATTTTTTTTGTTTTAAAAAAAAGGAGGTTTTTAAACCTCCTCTATACAATTACAGTCTCTTTCATAAAAATTATTTAATTTCTATGATTTGCATACTTGGAACTACTTGATCTTCTTTTTCTATTTCTGTAATTGCTACTATTCTATCACCTTGAACTAACAAATTTTTTTGTTTCAAAACTTCTAAAGCTTTTTTTAAGTTTTCTTCATTTGATCATTTTTCAATTTGAAAAGTTTTTGTTCCAAACAAAATAGTCATTTTCTTTCTCACTTCATCAGAAAAAGTAAATGCATAAGTATTTATATTTGATCTGAAAGCTGAAATAAGTTTTGTCATTTTTAAAGAAAAAACGATTATATTTTTTGCTCCTATATTTTCAGCTGTATAAATAGCATTTTTAACTAATTGTTTTTTGATTTCTGTTTCTTCTCAAAGATCTTTTTCAAAATGTTCATGAGTGTAAGGCAATGCGCTTTCTGTATATCTTAAAACTTTTGCCATAGTCTTTACTGCTTCAATTGGATATTTTCCTGCTGCACTTTCTCCAGAAAGCATTGTACAGTCAGCTTCTTGAACAACTGCATTGTAAATATCTGTAACTTCAGCTCTTGTTGGGATTGGGTTTTCAATCATTGATTCAAGCATCTGAGTTGCAATTATGAAAAATTTTCCAGCAATTTTACATCTTTGAGCAATATCATCTTGGATTACAGGAAGAGCTTCATATTCAACTTCTGCTCATAAATCTCATCTTGCAATCATTATTCAATCAGAGTATTCTATAATATCATCTAAATTACTTAAAGCTTCAGAATTTTCTATTTTTGAAATAATTTGAATTCCTTTTGGAGCATTTATTTCTTTTAAAAATTCTCTTAATTCTAAAATATTTTCTTTATTTCTAACAAAAGAAAGAGCTATAAAATCTGTTCACTTTGAAACTGCAAATTTTATATCTTCTTTATCAGAATCTGTAATTCCTGGAAGTTTTATGATTGTTCAAGGCAAATTTAAGTGTCTTTTTGAACCAATCAAGTGTTTATTTAAAGCTTTACAAGTAAGTTTTTCATTATCTTTTGCTATGATTTCAGCTTTTAGAAGACCAGTATCTATATCAACTATTCTTCAAACTTCTAAATCTGAAACTATGTAATCATAATCACAAATAATCATTTTTTTTGAATCATCTGAGATTTTTGATTCATTTAAAGTATTTGATAAGAAAAATTCTTCATCTTTTTCTAAAGAAATTTTTTCTTCTACTGATTTAGTTCTGATTTCTGGTCATTTTGTATCTGTTAGAATTCATAAATTTGTTTTTCACTCTTTATTTAATTCTTTTACAGTATCAATTATTTTAGAAAAATAATCATAATTTGTGTGAGAATAATTAAATCTTACAACATTTGCTCATGATTTGTACAAAGCTTCAATTTTATCTTTTGTATCAGTTGATGGTCAAAGTGTTGTTATTATTTTTGTCTTTTTCATAGTCTATTTTGTTAAGATTTAAAATTTGACGCAAGTCATTTTACAAAAATAATTTAAAAAGTAAATATTTTTTTTATTTTTTGAAGAATTTTTCAAATTTTGTCAAAATTATTTTTTCAGCTTCTTTTAAAGAAATATTTTCTAGACTAAATCAGGCTGCGTTTTTGTGTCATCATCAGTTAGGAAAACTTGAACAAAAACTTCAAATATCTAGATTTTTTGAGCGAAAACTTATTTTTAATTTATTTTTATCTTCATAAATCATAAAAATTACCTCATTTTCTTCGATATTTGACAATTTATTTATAATTCCAGTTGTATCTTCCAAAGTTGTTTGAGAGTTCTTAAAATCCTCATTTTTTAAGTTTCAATAAATAAGGTTAAGTTCATCAATTTTTTTTAAACTAGAAATTGCAATTCCAAAAAGTTTTAATCTTTGGAAAGATATTTTTTGAAAAAAATTATAAATTGGACTTCTGAAATCTGCTCAGAGTTTTATCAGCTTTGAGGCTACTTTTAGTGTATTTGGAGTTGTATTTTGATTATAAAAAATATTTGTATCAGTGTGTATTCCAGCTATTAGTAAAGTTGCGATTTGCTCATCAATTAGCTTTTTTAAATCTAGTTCTTTTAGTATATCAAAAAGTAACTCACAAGCAGAGGAGTATTCTGGAAAAACAAAATTTAGGCTTCAAAATCAAGAATTTGTTTGATGATGATCAATCACAATAAAATCTGTTTTTTCAAATAAATCTTTGTATTTTAAAAATACTTCTCAAAGTTGGCTTGTAGATGCAGCATCAAGACTGATTATTAAATCAGGATTATATTCATACAAATCAAGCTCTGGCTCTATAATCTTTTCTTTTAATAAAAAATCAAAATCTTTTGGAGTTTCAGAATCATTTACAGCTTTTACATTTTTTCAAATTTTTTTAAAAATCAAATAAAGGCTTGCTAAACTTCAAAAAGCATCAGCATCCATTTTTATATGATTTATAAGAAGTATTTTTTTAGAATTGTCAATGAGTTTTTTTAGTTCTTTTATGTTTTTCATAGAGCTTTGTGTTAGTAAAAAGATTTGAACTCCTAAGTTAAGTTTAGGATAATAAATGATAATTAGATTTTATTTTATTCTTTTTCATAAAAAAATAAAGAGTATTTGA
Organism: Candidatus Gracilibacteria bacterium GN02-872; assembly: GCA_003260325.1. Taxonomy (GTDB): domain Bacteria; phylum Patescibacteriota; class Gracilibacteria; order BD1-5; family UBA6164; genus GN02-872. The sequence continues at coordinate 26,697 of MOLU01000004.1, forward strand.
AAAAATACTCTAGTTTTTAAAAAAATAAAAAACCTAAGGTTTCTGGGTAGAATTGCCTCAGGCCATTTTTTGTCTATATCTTCACATCCTAAACTATAATAATGTTTTTTGTAAGTGTTTAGGGGAAATATAGAATGTTGAAAATCTAATCCTTGATTTTCTATGGACTTTCACCACTCCTGTCATCCTTGCTTGGGTGATTTTTTTGGAGCTATTCACCTTGCTCCTCTATTTTTATTTTTTATTGTTTTTTAATTTTTTTTGTTTTTTGCGAAATCTATTTGGATTTCATTTTTTTTGTTTTTATTTTTGTTGCTTTTTTTTTAAAGCTGTTTTTTGTTTTTGTGAGGCTGTCTAATTGGATTAAAATCAGTGCCATTCTGGCAAAGAAGTCAGGAATATGTTAATGTTTGTAAGATGTAGTTGCTTGAACTAACTTACGTAAATATTATATCTCTTTTTTTGGCTTATTACAAAAAAAAATATAAAAAAACTAAAAAAAACTTTTTTAAAAAATATTTCTCCTCTATTTTAAAGTTAAAACTATGAAAAAAGAAAAAAAATATTCTTTTTGAAAAAATAGATTTTTGTATAAAATACTTATACATAAATGTCAAAAAATTTTACAAAAAAAATGACTTTTGTTATAAAAAATTATACAAAATTTTTAGATGCTTTATTTATGATAAAAAAATGATAAAAACTAAAAAATATTCTTTCTATTTAGCGAAAAAATATTTTTATAAACAGATAATTTTTAGAGTTTTTTTATTTATAGAAAATATGTTTTTCACAAAGATTTATTTTATTTTTTAATTTAAAAATGTTAGAATTATCAAAAAAATATTTACAGAAAGAAGAAAAAGATTTTTCACTTGAAGATTTAGAAAAACTTCAAAAACTTATAAAATATCATTCAGATTTGTATTATAATCAGCAAAATCCTATAATTTCAGATTATGAATACGATTTACTTTTTAAAAAATTACAAAATTTAGAAAAAAAATTTGATATAAAAGACGCAGAAACAAGCAAAGTTTGAGCTGAAATTATAGAATCAAGTTTTGAAAAAGTTGAGCATAGCAGGCCTATGATAAGTTTAGATAATACTTATAATGAACAGGATTTGGTTGATTTTGACGAAAGAGTAAAGAAAAACTTGATGCGTGAAAATATTTTTGTGAAGGAAGTGATTTATAACTTAGAGTTTAAATTTGATTGACTTTGAATAGAATTGATTTATCAAGAATGATTGCTTGTACAAGCTATAACTAGATGAAATTGAATAATTTGAGAAGATGTAACTGAAAATATAAAACAAATTTCAAATATTCCGCATCAGATAAATTATAAAGATCATTTAGAGGTTAGAGGAGAGGTTGTTATGCCTATTTCTTCATTTGAAAAACTTAATGAAGAATCAAAAAATCTTGGGAAAAAAATATTTTCAAATCCAAGAAATGCAGCTAGTTGAAGTGTAAGAATGAAGGATATTAAAATTACAAAAAAAAGAAATTTGAAGTTTTTTGCTTATGATTTAGCAAATTTTAATGATTTTTTAAAAGTTCAAAAATTATGAAAATATAGCGATGTAATCAATTCTCTTCATAATTTAGGTTTTGAAATTTCTAGTTATTTTAAAAAATTTATATGAATAAAACCTCTTATTGATGCTATAAAATATTTTTGAGATGAGAAAAAAAAGATAGATTTTGAGATTGATTGATTGGTTTTGAAAACTGATGAAATTGATTTTTGGGAAAAAATAGGTTGGACTGAGCATCATCCAAGATATGCGATTGCTTACAAATTTCCAGCAGAGATTTTGACTACAAAAATATTATCTGTTGAGCACAGTGTAGGGAGGACTTGAACAATTACACCTGTTGCTAATTTAGAGCCAATAAATATTTGATGAGTAGTTGTAAAAAGGGCAACTTTGCATAACTATGATGAAGTAAAGAATTTATGAGTAAAAATTGGTGACACAGTTTTCATAAAAAGAGCTGGTGAAGTTATTCCGAAGATTATTTCAGTGGTAGAAACTGATTGAAGAGAGAATTTTGAAGAAATAAAAGCTCCTGAGTTTTGTCCGAACTGTAAAACAAAAGTGCTTAAGGATGAGGATAAAGTTAGATTTTATTGTCCAAATAGTTTTGATTGTCCTGCTCAACATGTAGAAAAAATCATTTTTGCAGTTTGAAAACAAGGTTTAAATATTGATTGACTTGGAGAAAAGCAAGTTGAACTTTTTTTGGAACTTTGACTTATAAATTCACTTGCAAGTATTTTTGATTTAAAAAATAAGAAAGATGAAATTTTGGCTTTGGAGTGATTTTGAGAGAAATCTTTTACAAATTTGGTAAACTCTATAGAAGAAGCAAAAAATATTGATTTAGAGAGATTTCTGACTTCACTTTGAATTCCTTGAGTTGGTAAAAAAACAAGCAAAACTTTGAAAAAATTATTTAAAAGTAAAAATGATTTTTTAAATTTTTCTTACAAATTAGAAGATTTAGAGGAATTAAAAGACATTTGAGAGGGAATTGCAAAAAATATTTTTGAATATTTTTCAAATGAGTCTCACAAAAGAATGCTTTCAGAATTGCTTGAAATACTAAACTTAGAGTACTATAAGGAAGAATCAAAAAATCTTGACAATTCCTGATTTTTTGCTTGAAAAAAAGCTTGTATAACTTGAAGTTTTGAGAGAAATTGAGAAAAAATAAGTAGAGATAGTTTAATTGATATTTTAGAGAAAAACTGAGGAGAATTTGTCTCAAGTGTAAGTAAAAATACAGATTTTTTACTTGCGTGAGAAAAGGCTTGAAGTAAGCTAGAAAAAGCAAAAAAATTATGAATTAATGTTATTGATTTGGATTATTTTTTTGAGAAAGTAGAAAATCGCTAGAAAAAGCGATTTTTTTTATATTTTGAATCAATTATAAAATAACAAAAAAGAAATAAAAAATTAAAAATAATTTAAAATATCTTAAATACAATAAAATTTAAAAAAGTCAATAGTTAATATTTTGCTTGAAAAAAATAAATGTGATATTATAAAAATGTTTATTTATATTTTAAATTTTAATAAAAAATTATGGCATATCGTAATAAAGATTGAGAATGAATTGGTCAAGATTGGTTTGTTGAAGCAGATAATTCAAAAAACTTTGATTCTTGAAGACGTAGAAATATTTTAACAGAAACTCAAAGGGATTTAAGTAATGAGGAAGCTAACTTGATTGCTAGTAATATTTGAGTTGAAAAAAATATAGTTTTTGCAGAAGCTTCAGAATTGATTCCTTTGAAGAAATGAATGTCTGTAGAGCAAATGAGACAAGCAATAATGGATTATCAAAGTAAACATTTGCTTGATGTAGATGGGAGAATTTGAAAACAAACTTATGAAGAAATAAAAGCTGAAAAATATTTTGATAATAATAAACTTTTTGAAACTTATAAAGTTAATTGAATTTCTGTAAGAGATCAAGAACTTATTTTGCATTCTTTAAGAAATCTTAGAAAATGATCTTGGATGTATAACAATATAATTAGTAGTGTTAATCAATTAGAACAAGCTCTTAAATTGACAAATAATCAAGAAAGGCTTGATGAATATAGCGATTTTTTTGCAGAAGTTAATAGAATTAAGGATAATTATAAAAATTCCCCTCAATTTAAAAATGATTTAGCAGAGAATGCTTGACCAAGAGAAAGTGTTTATTTAACATTTAAAAAAATTGCAAATTGAGAGATTTCTGTTTGAGAATGATTAAAACAACTTTGGGGTGATCCTAGAACTCGTTTTGTGCTTTCTATAATGCTTATTTTTTGAATATTTCCAGATGAATTAAAATCAAAAATTCCTCTTATGTGATCATTTTTTAAGAGGTTGATTTTGCTTTGACTTATAACTACAATGTGATCTGGTGTAGTGAAATGGGCTTGAATTGATGATATGATGAAAGATGTAGATGAAGCTTTTGAAAAAGCAAAAAGTGCTGCAAAGTGATTACCTAGTCCGACACAGGCTAAATGAGATCTTTGAGCTGGTGCTAGAGATTGATATAAAACTACTTCAGAAACAATAGATGATATAAAAAACTGAAAAACTCCATCTTGGGTTCAAAAAGTTTATGATTGAGTAGAAAAAGGATGAAAGAAAGTGGTTAAAACTGCTCAGGAATGAGCTATGTATTTTTGAAACAAAGTTACAGAATTATTTGATGGAAATGCTAATCTTTTAAAAAGTAAAAATGAAAAAACTTTAGCTGTTCCTTCAGAAGAGTTTTGAACTATTTTGCCTATTGTTTCAAATGATGAGATTTTTCCAAAAAGTAAAATTATTGATGTTAAAAGAGCCGCAGAAACAGGGTTTTGAGACTTAAAAAAATATTTTTCAGAAGGAACAAATAAATCATTACTTAAATGAGTTCCAGATGAAAAGAGAAAAGAAAGAGAAAAAAACGTTACAAAGTGTGTTCTTCAAATTTGTAAAAAATGAGAATTATTATGAGATGAAGCTCTTATTTGAAATGTATTTTTATGAGAAGATTATAATTCTTGGCTTTGAGAAAAAGAATATATAAAAGATAATTTCCTTGATAATGAAATAAAAAAACTTACTAACGAAATTAACGATAAAGATGTGAAAGATGAAGTTATGTGAATGTCTGGTGTTTTCTTTTTAAATACTCCAGATGAAGCTATCTCAAAGTTAAAAAATATACAAACTAATAATCCAAATGATAAACAAAAAATAGAAGAAATTAAGAATATTTACCAAATGAAGTTGGATTTTGATAATGGTGTAAAATCTTTGGAAAAAATACAAACTGTATGATGAATTCATATGATAAATGAACAATTACAAAGAATACAAACTGAAAGAGCTAATTTATTTAACAAATATAGAACTAATTTAGCAGTATGATTGAAAGAGCAATATAATAAAATTTATAATGAAAAAGATAAATTACTTTTGAATTTAGTTCCTAGTAATTTTACTGTTGATGAGCCAAATCTATGAAAAGAATGATATCCAACAATAAATGCACATGATAGAAAAGAATTATTAAATGATAAAGAAAACCTTGATATAAATTTCCCTAAGATTTGAGAATTACCAACTGATTGATGAAATTTGGATAGTTTTTATTTATATTTTACTGATGAAACAGCAATTAGCTTAAAAAATATTTTAGAGATTTCTGAAAAATATGCTAAAAGGGAACTAGAAATTGATTGATTAACTGAAAAAGAAGGAAATTATGAATTTGACTGAAAAAAATGGGAAGAAATAAGTAATGAGGATAAACTTACTGTTGAAATATTGCTAAAATATACTGAAATAAAAAATAAAATAGAAATTTTTAAAAATACAGTTGAAAATCTGAAAAATCGTGATGTTGAAGAAATAAATAAACTCAAAGAAACATTAAAAAATGATTCTGAAAATAATCCTAATTTTTTTAGAGAAAATATTTCTAATTATGAAAATAAAATTAAAGAAATTTGTTGAAAAATTTATAAAAATAAACTTCCTGATAATTTTTCTGAAATTTGGAATTGGATAAATTGATCTAATACAGTTTCTAGATATAAAGAATTAGAAAATAGAATGAAAATAATTTATGGTGATAATTATACTTTTTGAGCTGAAGGAGTTTCAACAGCATTATTAGGTTTAAAAATTTATTTTGATAAGGTGACTTGAGATGTTAAGCAAGAAGTAGTTATAGAACTTAAGGATGATAAATTAAATTTAAATTTAGAACAAGCATGACTTTTGGATTCTTATAAAGTTTTTTATGATTCTCTTCCAGAAAGATTTAAAAAATATTTTACTGATTATAAAAATAAAGAAGAAATGAATAAAACAAGGATTTCTTGAATAATTGATTCTATTAGGATTGTAAATAAAGAAATAAAAAGAGAGGAGAATAAAAATATGAATGGAGATCATAATTCTTTTAAAGATCAATATAAAACCTTTACTGAAAAATTGAAAGATTTTTGAGAAAAAGAAATTAAAATTTAATATAAAAAAAATATGGCAAATATAAATAGTAACAAGATAGAGGAAATTAATAGATGATTCTCAGAAAGGAAGCAAAATGAGAATCCTACTAATTATGAATATTATATGGAAACTTTAAAAGATCTTAAAAACTTAAATATTTCAGATGAATATACTTTAAATCAAATAAATACTCTTTTAATAAAGTTGTCAGAAGCCAATGATTTCTATACTATTTCAGAAATTATGGATGAACTAGAAACAATAAAAGAAAAGTTTGAGAATGATAAATTAGAAATTAGAGATGACTCTAGAAATCAAAGAGAAAATATTGAGAATGAAGATCCTTTTGCAAACTTAGATCCTTTTGCTGATAAAGATCCTGTGAATATTGTTCAATCATTTGAAGGAAATATTGAAATAGATTGAAAAGAAATAAATCCTGTAGAACTTTTAGAATATATATTGGACCAAGATGGAACAATGATAGATTTTGATTGACTTAAAAGTATAGATTCAGCTTTGGAAGACGCTAAAAATATGTCAAATGAAGAATTGGCAAGCAAAATAAAATCATTTGATCTTTATTTTGATATTGAACCTAAAGATTGGAATGTTTATTTTGAATCTAGAAATATTCCACCAGAGAAACAAGATGAATATAAACAGAATTTTGATTTATTTAAAAAAATGTATAAAAATCTCACTACAAGAAATGTAGATGCAGGGAATTTCATTTTTGAGGATATTTGAGGAAAAATAAATAAAGAAGCTGAAAGAATATCAAATTTACCAGAAGGCAAAGTAACAATAAATATTTCTGAACTTAAACCTGAAGGGCAAGATTTGATTTTTGAAAATAAGCATGATGCTTTGATGTTTTTATATTACTCTAAATTGCTTCTTAATGAAGTAGCTACAATATGAGTAGATATACTTAATGCGTTTTTAAGTATATATGGAGCTGGGGAAAGTATAGTTTCATATTTTGTAAAAAATCCAGCTCATTTCTTCTTTACTATATTTGTGTGGGTTAGTGTTTCAACTACTTGAACTGCTTTAAGAAAAATCAATTGATTTATTATAAAGAGAGAACCATTTATTCTAAGTAAATTCTCAAAAGGAGTATTCTTAAATGAATCAGCTTCTTGATCTACGGATCCTAACGTTTCTCAAAATGCTGCAGAATTAGAGAAAAGAAAAGCTAAAATAGAAGAATTGAAAATGCTCTATGCAGATGATCCAAAAATGCAAAAGAAAATAAGAGAGTTAGAATATTGGACAACGGTTGGAGACTGAAAAACTTCATGATGATCTTGAAAATGATTTTCTGAATCTACATTTTGGAGAAAAGTTAAAAATATAGAGAATTGATGAATATGGTCAAATAAATATACTGATACATTTGGAAAATTATTTTTACTTAACTCTGAGAAAATTTCTGTTTGAAATAATGCTGATTTTTTAAAAAGAAATTTATTAGATAGTAGTTGAGAGATAAAAAAGGGAAGTATGTTAGATAATGTAAGATCTTATATACAGTTATGACATAATATAAGTGATGCTGATGAAAGAGAATTGGTAAGAGTTTTAAAAATTTATGAAAATAAAGTTAAATCTTGAGCTGTTTGAGACTTGAAGCTTTCTTGAGGTGATTTATTATGAGAATTCCAAAAGCAAATATTAAACTCTCTTAATAATGTTCAAAGCTCTTCTTGAGAAAAATTTAATTTTTGATTTGATATTTTTAGAGAAAATAAATTTATTAGTGCGGCTGACTCTGAATGGCTTAAGAGTTCTAAGGTAGATGATATATTAAAGCAAATTGAGTTAGAATGATGGAATTTGGATCCAGATAAAAAAATTCAAATCAGAAGATTTATAAATCATGTAAAACGTAATCCAAGTAATAATTTGTATAGTACATGAACAGTCGCAGATGTTATTAACATTCTTATGAAAAATACTACTAAAATGGACTTTGAGGAGGCTTTAAAAAAGTCAAGAGAATGGAGAGTACAAGCAGACATTGATAACATTAAATCAATTGATTTAATTGATGCTCTACATTTTTTGAAAGATAATTCTTCATTATATCCAACAAACCGACCTACTCCAAAAAGATTAAGAGAATTAAGAATTAAAAAGGCTTTGGATTATGATACTAAACTTAAAGCTATAATTGAAGAATCTGAGTTGAGTTTAACTGAAAAAAAATGATTAATTAATCAAATTAATGATGTTTTAGATAAAGTTAAGGATCCAAATAATACAAGTTCTACAGCTAAGTTGTATAATACTTTTATCAAAAATAATAAAGAATTATTTGATCAAATTAAAGTGAATTGAGAAGCTGTAAATAATGTTAAAAAATTATTTCCTATCTCTATCAATGATGCAAATGAAATTTTATCTAAAAAAGGATATACTAAAGCAATTAAAGAGATTTGATTTTCTTTGTGAGAATTAAAAAATGCTTACTGGACTAATGTTAGTTATTTAGAAAAAATTCCTACTAGAAACCAAGATAAAAAACAATTTAGAAAACATAGAAATAGAGCTCTTGCAACAGTAGAATATTTACATATGAAAGGTCAATTACAATGAGACTATGATTTATTAACAAAAGGTATAACTTGAACAAAAAACATAAATGAATTAACTACTTTTTTAAATGGAAAAGTAACAATTATGGATGAAAATCAATTAAAATCAGATCTGAGAAATTATAATAATTCTATTAATATTGAAAGAATTAAATCAATGTGAATAGATCTTGATAATGATTTAAAAATAATTTCTCCTGACGTAATAAATGAAAAAGGACTTTCAGTAGAAGGGGATAGATCAGTTTTAAAAATATTAAGATTAATTACAAAATGAATATAATAAATTTTTATTATGGGAAAAGAATTAAAAGAAACTTTTGATAGTAATTATTATTTTGAAAAAGAATTAGGAGATTTCTGAGAAATTAAGATAGATATATATAATTTTCTTAAAGATAATTATGATCCTTTAAAAATAAACGATTTATTAGATAAAATGGAGGATGAACTAGAAAATAAACAAATTTTGAAATTTTCTTATAATTCTCCAAATATATCTTTTAAAATAAAAGAAAATTGAAAAGAAAAAAATATTATTTTTAATTTAAATGAAGAAAAATTTTATTCAGAAAATGAATTAAATGAGAAATTAAAAGAAATTCCAAAAAAACTTGAAAAATGATGAATTCTTTTATCTGCTATGGAAGAAATATTTTTTCAAAATCAAAAAGAATTTTTCTGAGAAATAAATGATAAAGATGTCTTGAAAACAGATATTTTTAATAAAAATGGACTAAATATTACTTGAAAAAATCTTCGAGACTTACAAATTATTTATAGAGAAAATCAAAAGGAGCTTTTTGACCTACCTCTAAATGAAAAACAAAAAAAAGATTTTTTAAATCAACAAAAACAGTATGTAAATATGTTTGTTTGAATTTGAGATGAATATGAATGATGAGCAACATATTTATTGGAAACAGAAAAACATTTTAATCAAATACTTTATAGTATAGTAAAAAATTCTAGTTTGACTGAATTATTTACTTATATGGCAATGGTTCATCAAAAAATGGACCAAAATAACTGGCAATCTATTTCTGTTAAAAAATCTTATAAAATATTTATAGATCAACTTAATTCTTTGGTATTAAATAGACTGAAAAAAGAAAATGCAAAAGATGAAGATTTTGTGACATTTTCTAAACTTCTTATTTGAAAATGAAGTGATATAGATGATGATTTAAGAAATAGTGCTCTTGCAACAGAATCTCTGATGTATGTTTTTACTAGAAAATGATGATGATTTGAAAAATTAAATATTAAGGATTTGGATAAATCATTATTTTGAGTTAATGTCTCAGATAAAATAAAAGAATTAGAGGAAGAATTTAAAAAAGCTTGAATAGAAGTTCAAAATGATATGTCTTTTATTTTGTTAAGTATTGGTTTTTGAAGACTTTCTAATAATAAGGAGAAGAACTATAAGGATCTAGATTTTGAAGCTCAAACTGAACTCTCAGTCTTGAATAAATTTATAAAAAAATTTAAAAGAAAAAGACAAAGTTATGATAGAAGAAATAAAAAAAATATATTAGACAAAAATAAAATAAATTGGTGAGAAGAAATACGTGATATATTAAAAGAGGTTTCTTCAGAGTATATAGAAGAATCTCAAGATGAAATAGAAAGATTGTTTAGCTCTAATAATATTTTTAATAAAAGTTTCTGGACTGGGAAGAAAGCAGAAGATTTTTGATTGATTTGATCACAAAAAGAGGCATATGAGTTATTTGTAAATATGAATTGAATATGACTTTTAAATATTTCTGATACAACAAAATCTTGATTAAAACTATTATGACAAATATGAGTTGTTTTAGTTGCTTCTGTTTGTGCTACTATTATTACTTGATGATGATCTCTTGCATTACAATGAGCTGTTGCGTGAGCAGTGTGAAGTTGAGCTTCTTGGATAGCTTTTCCAAGGTGATATGATACAAAGAAAGAAGCTGTTGTTGATTTGACAAGTGATGTCATAATTTGAACTTGAACTTGAGCTATTTGATGAAAACTTACTGAACCTGCAATTAGGGAAGTATCAAAATTATTTTGAAATTGAGCAACAACTAAATCTGTTGTAACTTGAACAGATATTGCTTTACTTTGATTTGTTCCAGAATTTTGGAGAATTTGACAAATAGAAAAAAAATTTCATTGACAAGGTCTTATTTTATCTCCTGAAGAATATCAACTTTCTCCAGATACTGATGATTTAGCCTTGTTTTATCAGAAAATTAACGTAAAAAAATAAAATTGTTTTTTATCTTTCTTTGTTTAAGTATTGATTTTTTAGAATTATAGTATGTCTTTTTTGTCATAATAAATTAAAAAATACTTGACAAATATAAAATTTAAGGTATTATATTTATATAAGTTATAATTTAATTATAAAAATATGTGAAAAATGGATTTAGAATCATGAAAAGATTTAGCAAAAAGTGCACTAACTGTTCCTACAGTTGCCGTTTGATTATCTGCTTGATGAGTAAATACTGCTTATATTTGAGGACAAGTTTTAGGTAGCATTCAAAGAATTTTAGAAACATCTCCTATTATTCATACTTCTTGAGCAAATATATGACTTGCTCATTTGGCTTGAGTTGGTTGAGCTGTTTATTTAGCAAATGATATTCAAAAGAAATTGTTTAACACAATTTGACTTTGAGATTCAAATATTGCAAAATACCTAAGATACTGACTTAATATTTGAGCTGGTACTATAGCATTTTCTGGATGATTAGCTACAGCTCCATATATACTTTGAGCAACTGCTGCTTATACACTTGGTAAACCTGTTTGGAATTTATCAAAAAATGTTGTAAGTAAAACTGCATGAACTGTTTGGGGATTAACAGGTTGAGCTCTAGTTTGAGCAGTTAAATGAGCTAAAAATTGATTGATGAATTGATTTACAACTAAACCAAATTTGAATTAAAAAGAGAGCTAAAAATCAGCTCTTTTTTTGTATTTTTTGAAGAAATATAGTATTATATTTCAAATATATATTTTTTTAAATAAAATTTATGGGTAAAACTAATTTAGATATTCCTAATGAAAAAGAGCAAGAAGTTGGGAAAATATTTACAGAAAAGTGATATGATTGGCAAAAAACAAAAAAGGGACTTGAAGGCATTGAAATAAATGAAAAAACAGCTAAAGAACTAGAAAGTCTTAAAAGTGATGTAAAAGAATATGCTGAACGTTTAAAAGGTTTATATGTTGAGACTTATAAAAAAGAACCAGAAAAGATCTCAGAAGAAAAAATCTCTGATACTTTGAAGAATGCTTGAGAGCAATCTGTTCAATTGGCTGAAAATGCTGAAAATAAAGCATTGGATGCTGCTGAAGAACAAATTCTTAAGAAAGCTGAATGACTGAAAGAAATTCCTTTAGTTTGAGATTTTTTGTATGATTATGCAAAAGATATCCTTTGAGAGACTAAAAAATCTTTAGAACCAAATCCTAACGAAAAAGCTTGGGATAGGTTTATAAGAAAAATTAAAATCTGATTTTGAAGTGTTATTCTTTCTCTTTTTTGATTTAAATGAATTAAAGAATTTCTAAATACAAAAAAAGATTGAAATCAAGATGACCATAGAGAGTTAGAAAAAAATGATTGAGAAATTTATAAAAATTTAGAAAATTTTTCTGAAGAAAATAGGGAAGAGGATACTCCAGAAAAAAAAGTAGAAGTTAAGGAAAAAATTTCAGAAGCAAAGGAAAATATTTTTGGTAAATATAGTTGATGATTTGAATTTTTGCTTTGGTCTGTTTGATATGAAAGAAATTCAAATACCTGACATCAAAGCTTTTTAAATTGATTAAAAAATGTTGAATATAAGGATTTTATTGAAAATTGATGAACTGCGGATTTTAGAGAAAATCATAAAATCAATGATAAAAAATTAGATAAAGATTATGAAGAAATCAGAAAATATTTTGCTTCTAAAAATATGAAAACTTTGTTTAAAGTTTCGTTAAAGCCAGAAAAAGTAAAGAAAATATTATTATGAATAAATTTGGATAAACCAAATGAAAAATTAAAAAAAGAATTTTGAGAAGAAAGATTTAATAAAATATTGGAAATAATAGAAAATTGAGAATTTAATTATGAAAAACTTACGATTTCTGAATTATCAATTTTATACATAAATACAATTCCTTTAATAGCAAACTGATCAATATCTAAAGTAAAAGGTATATTTTGAGATATTATTCCTGAAATTTCAAGTGAAGTATTAAATATAAAAAGCGATCCATCAGACTTTTTTTCAGATGAACTTATTGGAAAAATAATTTTAAATAGCTGATGAAAAGAAAATCTTGAGGCAAATATAAGTACTGAAAGCCTTTTTGAAAAATTATGATTGAAATCTGGAAATGAAGAACTAGATAAAAAGAATTTTGAAGATTTAGAAAAACTTGTTAATTATAAAGATTATCTTAAAACAGAATTCCTTGAAGAAAAAGCTTTGTGATTAACTGAAGATGAAAAAGAAAGATTCAAAGAAAATTTGAATTATAAATATATATTATCTTTTTATTCAATAACTTGATGAGAAAAAAACTTATCAGAACTTGACTGAACTAATTTGATGTTTTTGGCTTTGCTTGTTGCGAAAGTTTTATGAGGCTGAGAGGCTATGAATTCTGCTTCTACTTATAATTATTTAAGAAGATTTGTTGTCTCAATTGCTAAATGACCTAATTTATCAGCAGATCAAAAAGAAATTTTATTGATTTATTGAAAAAGAATTGTTCAGTCATTAACAAATCCTTGGATTAAGGAAATGGCAAGAATTCTTTGATTGATGTGAATAAAAGATAAAGAAACTGCTCAAGTTGTTTCTGTATGAAGTGCTATAGCTTCTTATTGATCTTTTAAATTATGATGAAAACTTACAGCTAAGTCATTATCAAAATATAGATGGCCTCTTTTATGAAGAACATTTAATATGGCTGGATGGTGATTTGTTTTATTTTCAGTTTTCACATGATGAGCTTCTCTTATTATGGAGAAATGAGATTTAAAACTAGATGCGTCTTTTGATGAACTTACAAAATTATATGAGTCTTGATTAGATAATCCTGATGATCTTGAAAAAGCAATAAACTTACTTGATGAAAAATTGGACTCTAGTATAAATTTATGAAAAGTAAATTTTGAATGAAAAGAGCAAGAAGTAGGTATAAGTTACTATAAAGATTCTTCCCCTTTAGTTATAATTGATTGAAAATCATATATTTTGTGAATTTATTGAGAATCTGTTCCTTGAAAAGCTTTATGATATAATTGAGATCCAATAACTAGTAATAATAAAAGACTATATCCTATAAGTATTTGAGTTAGGAATTGAAAAAAATCAATTATTTTTTGAGAATCTTGAGTAACTCAATGAATTGATGCTTTTAAAATAAATTTAGAGAATGCTCAAAAAAAGGAATGATGAGATTGGATAGATTCTTTGATTTGAAAAGTAAGCTGAAATAACAATGAATATTATGATTTATGAGAAATTTCTAGTGGTTCAACTTTATGATTCAATGCTAACTTTAAAATGTGACTAATTCCTATACCAGAACCTGAAAATAAAGAATAATAAAATAAAAAAAACAAGAAAAATATTTTCTTGTTTTTTTTACATCAAAAATTTTATATTTTCTTTATTTATTTCACAAATCAAGTCTTTTCTTTCAATAATCATTTTATAATTGATTCAATCAGTTTTTAGCTCATCAAATCTTTCTAAAACTTTTTTTTCTGGATTAACGAAAAAGAAATCATTTCATTTGTCAAGGGAAGCACTTATTCCAAAATCTCAACTTGTATCTCACATTCCTCAAATTGTTTTTGTAATTATTTTTTTATTTTTTAAAATATTTATAAAATCAGTTTTATTTTGACTTCACCACATAGGACAAAAATAATTACAAGTTCATCAAATATTTGTTCAAAATCAGTAAACATTATTACTTTCTGATTTTCAAATATTTTTTACAATATAATCTTTCAAAAGTTCTAAATAAATATCAAAAATGAAATCTGGAGCTCAAGAAATAAACAAAAATATTTTTCCTGAGTCAAGAACTTCTTTCATTTTTTTCATTGAAAATCTAAAAGGTTTTATTTTTTCTTTTGAACTAAAATGATATTTTATAAATGTCAAAAAATCTTCCCAATTTACCAAATCTTTATGCTTAAGTAATAGAAAAATCCCGGCATTTAAATATTCTCAAAAATTTATTTCTTTATTAAAAGCTTGTTTTTCAAGTTTGTTAAAATATTCTAAATCTTTTAGAAATTCGTAATAATTGTCTGTATTTATATTATAAAGTTCTTTTGAAACAACATATTTTATAAACAAAGAAACAGCTTCTTTTTGCAGAGTTCATCTAAAAAAAGTTCAATCCAAATCTGAAATAAAATATTCTCATTTTGGAAGTCTCTCTATTTTTTCTGAATAATATTTTTTGTTGTAATCATTTAACATATCTATTCATAAAAACTCTAAAATATCTTTTGTATTTCAAGCTTCTTTTGTACTTTTTATTGCGTCTGCTAATCTCATTTTTTATTTTTAAATTATAAATTTTTAAATTTTCTCAAGCAATATTTTTTCTATCTGTCAAAATATTTCTCTGTCAAATTCTATCAATTCTTCTTCTGAAAATTTTGATAAAACCCAGTCTGAGACTTGAAATTTTGAGTTAAATCAAATTCAGACTTTTATTCTTTTGAAATCTTCTTTAAAATATCTGATTATATCTTTGATTCAATTGTGTCATCAAGCACTTCAGCTTTCTCTAAATCTTATTTTTCAGAATTCCATGCTTAAATCATCATAAATAACTATGAAATCTTCTAAACTTAGTTTGTAAAAATCCACTATTTTTCTAACAGATTCTCAGCTTAGATTCATAAAAGTTTGAGGTTTCAGTAAAATAACTTTTTCAGAAGATAAGCTTCAAGTACTTATTTCTCATTTAAATTTTGATTCATAAGAAAAATCAGAAAAATCTTTTTTATTTTTTATATAATCCAAAAACATAAATCAGACATTGTGTCTTGTGTTTTCATATTCTTTTCAAGGATTTCAAAGTCAAATAATTATTTTCATTTTTTTAAATATTAATTTTACACAAAAAAAATGATTTCAAAAGCTGACTTAAATGGCAAGGAGTGTAGGAATTGCACCTACGTCTCTTAGACTCGGAATCTAAGCACTCTTCTAATTAAGCTAACTCCTTATAAATAGCCAGTTTTGTAAACCAAGTTCTTAAATCTATAATAATAAAAATATTTTAAAAAGCAAGAAAAAATATTTACTCTAAAAAATTTTTGTTTAGAGCTCACATATAAGCCATTCCTATTGCGTCAGCAGCGTCATCATAAGTTGGGGTCTCTTCAAGTCAAAAAAGTATTTTTATTGCATTTTTCAACTGATTTTTGTCTGCCTGACCATTTCAAGTAATGGCCTTTTTGACCTGTAAAGGAGTATATTCTTCAATTATTAAGTTATGTTTTATAGCTTCATAAAGCACAACTCATCTTGCTTGAGCAACATCTATAGCAGTTTTTGCATTTGAGTGGAAAAATAGCTTTTCAATTACTATTTTTTCAACTTTGTGAATTTTTATCAATTCTTTTAAATCATTTCAGATTTCGAGTAATTTTATTTCTAAATTTATTTTTGGAGCTGTTTTTAAAACTCAAAAATCAATTATTTTTATTCCTGTAGAATCAGCTTCTATTAGAGAATATCAAACAGTTGTAGTTCAAGGATCTATTCAAAGGATTATCATTTTATAAAATATTTTGTTAAAAAGTAAATAGTTTATTTGACAAGTATAAAAAAGTATTGTATAATTTATATGTGTTTTTAATTTAATCTTATTTTTTAAATAATTAAATATGTCAAAAATCTATGAAAAAAATAAATTTTAACAACAAGATTTTAGATAAAATCTCGAATTCTAAGCAAATAGGAGATAATGAAAAGTTAAACTTTTTAAAATATGTTTCATATTTGAGTAAAAGTGAACAGCTTGAATTAGTAAAATTATTATAAAGTAAGATTTTAAAAAAGTAGGGAAGTTTCTCTATTTTTTTATTTTGGGAATATTTTTGTTTCTGCCTTTAGGTTTCAAGAGTCTATTTTTATATTCCAAAAATCAGTTTTATTTTCAATAAAGATAGAATACTCAACTCAATCTATTTTTGTAATTTTTTCAGAGTTTGAGAAATTACAAGATTTCAAATCTTCTCAAAAATCTAAATAATTTCAAGGAAGATTTTTCACTCATTTTAGGCATTGTCTTGCATTTTCAAATGTTTGATTTTGTGTTAAATAAATATTTGAATTTGTGATTATTTTATTATTTTCTCAGATTAGTTTATAAATTCAGAAAACTGTTACAGAAAGGATTCCTGTTGCTATAACTATTTCTATAAGAGAAAATGCTTTTTTTGACTTCATTTTTTGTATTTTTTTAGAAAATGTGTTAAAATTATTTTAATTTAATTATATTTTATTCAAAAAATGAAAATAGCAAAAATTTTGAAAGAATCTTTAGAAAAATGAGCTTCAGATGTGATTTTGACTTCTTGAACTTTTCCTGTTTTAAAGGTAAATTGAGATGTTGTTTATTTGGAAGATTATTGAGTTTATTCAGCTGAAGAATTAAAAAATGATCTTTTTTCAACTATGTCTGAAAAACAAAAGAAAGAAATCTCTGAAGAATTTGAACTTGATTATTCTATTGATTTAAAATGATATTCTAGATTTAGAGTAAATTGTTTTTTTTCAAAAAATTGAATTTGAGCTGTTTTTAGAACTATAAAAACTGAACTTCCAAACTTTGATAGCCTTTTGCTACCTAAAAAATTACTTGAATTAGCTTCAAGAAAAAATTGATTGATTCTTGTAACTGGATGAGTTTGAAGCTGAAAATCAACGACTATGTCAGCTATTTTGAACTATATAATAGAAAACTTTTCTAGACATATCATAACAGTCGAAGATCCTATAGAATTTGTTTTTAGTAATGGGAAATCTTTGGTTGAGCAAAGAGAAGTTGGGTCAAGTACAAAGTCTTTTGAA
This sequence comes from Candidatus Gracilibacteria bacterium GN02-872, assembly GCA_003260325.1. Classification (GTDB taxonomy): domain Bacteria; phylum Patescibacteriota; class Gracilibacteria; order BD1-5; family UBA6164; genus GN02-872. The sequence goes on from MOLU01000004.1 coordinate 44,432, forward strand.
GCTGGATTAAAATATGCACTTAGACAAGCCTCAGATGTAATTATGATCTGAGAAATGAGAGATTTAGAAACTTTTAGACTTGCGCTTAGAGCCGCTGAGACTTGAAACTTAGTTATAGCAACACTTCATACTTCAGGAACAGCGAGAAGTATTTCTAGAATAATTGATATGTTTCCTTGAGATGAAAAAGATCAAATAATGTCTCAATTATCTGTTTCTTTACTTTGAGTTATTTGGCAAGATTTGATAAAAACAAAAGATTGAAAATGAAGAGTTCTCTCTACAGAGCTTTTAGTAAATAACTCTGCAATTGCAAATATGATAAGGAAGTGAGATATTCATCAAATTCCTTGAGCTTTGGAAACAGGAAATAAAGACTGAATGTATACAATGGAACATAATCTTAAAAAGCTTAGAGAAGCTGGATATATACAGTAAAAAGAGGTTTAAACCTCTTTTGTTTTTTTATATTCCCAGAAACTAAATGTATATCAATTTTCTTCTATTTCATCACTATACTTTTCTACTTTGAAAGATTTTGGAATTCAATCAAAAAATACATCACATCAAAAGTCTCATTTTACTTTTGTCAAATATATTTTATCAACAAATTTTAATAATTCTCATTTTAAAAAATCATTGTAAAGGGAAGCTCAACCAATTATAAAAATATTTTCTAGATTTTCTTTACTTTCAAGTTCGCTTAAACAATGCATTATAGAATTGAAAAATAATGTAAAATCATCTATTTTTGAACCAATATGATTTGTCTTGATAGATTTTGTAATTATACAATTTATTCTATCTGAAAGAGGCTTAAATTTAACAGGAATACTTTCCCAAGTTTTTCTTCACATTATGACTGCGTTTAGTTTAGCTAAATCTTCAGTATTTGATGTTATTTCTTTGAAATGTTTCAAATCTGTTGGAATATCCCAAGCTAGTTTTCAGTTTTTTCAAAGTCCGTTTTTTTCATCAACGGCAAGAATTAAATTTATTTTCATAATTTTGTTTTTAAAAAAATTAAACAGCAACTGCTCATTTTATTGCTTCATGGCTTTTGTAATCCTTTAATTCAAAATCAGACCATTCTAGTTTTTCTAAATCTTCAAGATTTTTTATTTCTTTTAAAATATTTAATTCAGGGAGAGAAAAAGGCTCTCTACTAAGCTGTAAATCAACTTGTTCTAAATGATTTTTATAAATATGTGCATCTCACAAAGTGTGAGTAAAAACACCAGGAGTTAATCAAGTTATTTTTGAAATAAGTAAAAGTAAGGCTGAATATGAAGCTATGTTAAAAGGAACTCATAAAAACATATCAGCACTTCTTTGATAAAGTTGTAGATTTAGCTTTTTATTTTTTGTGTCAACATTAAATTGAAAAAAACAGTGACAAGGAGGTAGGAGCATTTCTTCTATTTCTGCTGGATTCCAAGCTGAAACAATTATTCTTCTGTTTTCGGGATTATTTTTTATAAGCTCAACAGCATTTTTTAATTGATCAATATTTTCTCAATTAAAGTTTCTCCATTGCTTTCAATAAACTGGTCATAAATCTCAATATTTTTTCACAAACTCATCATCTTCAGCTAGGTTTTTAATTTTTTCTGTAAAATTTTTCTTTTCTTCTAACCATTTTTCAGAATATTTTGGAAATTTTTCTTCTAAATTATTTTCTTTTAGATAGTTTTGAAAAGGCCATTCATCCCAAATGTGAACATCTCTGTCAACTAAATACTTTATATTTGTTTCACCTCTAATAAGCCAAACTAGTTCTACAATTATTCATCTCAAAAAGGTTTTCTTTGTTGTAACAAGGGGGAATCAATCAGCTAAATTATATTTTGCTTGCATTCCAAAAATACCAATTGTTCAAGTTCAGGTTCTATCATTTCTTTCTATTCAATTTTGCTTTATTTCTCTTAATAAATCTAGGTATTGCTTCATAAAATATTTTAAAAATTTAAACTAAAAATATAATATAAAAATATAGAAAAATATCAAGTAAATTATAAAAATAATTTTTTTTTGCAAAAATAAATATTTTTATTAAAATACTACTGCTTTAAAAAAAATTTTAAAAAATAATATTTAATAATGGTAAAAAAGGAAGATAATAAAAATATGAATAACAACAATAATGACTTAAATAAAGGAAAAAAAGATAGGAAATCTATTTGATCATATATTCTTTTAGTTTTGATTGCGATTTTGATTGTTTTTACGATAAATAATGTTTTTAGATGATTAAAGTATAAAGATACAGAGGTTCCTGTTAGTGATTTAGTCAATAAATTTTTAGATTGAAAATATAGTGAAGTCTTGATTGAGCCCTCAAAGGCAATAGCTACACTTTCTTGACAGACAGTTGAAGAAAACTGAGCTAAAAGACAATTAAGAGATACTGCAAATATTCCAAAAAATGCTACTCATTTGGATTTATGATTGGTTTGAGTAAAATCAACTGTTGTAAAATATTCTCCGACACAAAATACTGAGTTTTGGAGTAGCCTTATCACAAATATAATCTTTTTTGTATTAATTTTGATTTTAGGATTGCTTTTTATAGGAAAAATGTGATGAATGGCAAACTCTGCGATGACATTTTGAAAATCTAGAGCGAGACTTTATGATCCTACAAAAGATAAAATAACTTTTAAAGATGTCGCTTGAGCTGATGATGAAAAAGAGGAACTTCAAGAAGTTGTACAATTTCTAAAAAATCCAAAAAAATTTAAAGAATTGTGAGCAAAAATACCTAAATGAGTTCTTTTAGTTGGTCCTCCATGAACATGAAAAACTATGCTAGCTCGTGCTGTTGCTTGAGAAAGCTGAGTACCTTTTTTGAGTATTTCAGGTTCTGAATTTGTAGAAATGTTTGTTTGAGTTTGAGCTTCTAGAGTGAGAGATTTGTTTTGAAATGCAAAGAAAATAGCTCCAGCAATTATTTTTATAGATGAAATAGACGCAATTGGTAAAAAAAGGTGACCATGAACTTGAGGTTGACATGATGAAAGAGAACAAACTCTAAATCAAATTCTAACAGAAATGGATTGATTTGACAATGATACAAATATAATTGTAATGTGAGCCACAAATAGGGTAGATGTATTAGATAAAGCTTTGCTTAGACCAGGAAGATTTGACAGAAGAATTACTGTTAATTTGCCAAATCTTGCTGATAGGGAAGAAATTTTGAAAATTCATGCTTCTACTAGAAAAGTTGAAAAAGATATAGATTTCAAATCTCTAGCTTCAAAGACAGTTGGTTTTTCAGGAGCAGATTTATGAAACTTGATAAATGAAGCTGCTATAATCACAGCAAGGTATAATGAAAAGCAAATTTCTTGAAAAAGAATAGATGAAGCTTTTGAAAGAATTGTTATGTGACTTAGGAAAAAATCTCAAGTTATGAATGATTTGGAAAAGAGAATTACAGCTTATCATGAAGTTTGACATGCTATAGTTTGAAAACTACTTCCAAATACTGATCCTGTTCATAAAGTTTCAATTGTATCTAGAGGATGAGCTTTATGAGTTACTTGGTTTTTACCAGAAAGAGATGAACTTTTGGTTTCAAAGGCAAAATATTTAGATGAGTTAGCTTCACTTTATGGTTGAAGAGCTGCTGAAGAAATATTTTTCTGAAAAGATAATATCACAACTTGAGCAAGCAATGATATAGAAAGGGCAACTTCAATAGCAAGAAAAATGGTTACAAAATACTGAATGATTCCTGAAATTTGAGCTGAAAATTTTGAATGAGATGTTGATAGATATAGTTGAGATACAAAAAGACCTTTTGTTTCAAATCAGACTATTGAAAATATAGATAAAACGGTGAAAGAAATACTAAAAGATGCTTATAATACTGCAATAAAAATTATAACTGAAAATAAAGATTTACATGATAAAATAGCTAAAGATTTGCTTGAAAAAGAAGAATTAAGTAAAGAAGAATTTGATGCTTATTTTGCCTAATTTTTTGAAAGGCTAGATATTTCTAGTCTTTTATTTCATAATTTTTTTTAAATGTTTACAGATTTAATAAATGCGATTTCGTCATTTATGTTAGATTTATGATATCTTTGAATTTTTCTAATGATGGTTCTTGAATCTAGCTTTTTCCCATTTCCCTCGGAAGTGGCTATGATTCCAGCTGGATATTGGGTTTGAAAATGAGTTATGAATTTTTGGCTTGTTTTTATTGTTTGAACTTCTTGAGCTTTAGTATGAGCTACAATAAACTATTTTATAGCTTATTTATTATGAGAAAAAGTTATTTTAAAATTGATTAAAAAATACTGAAAATATTTTTTGATTTCAGAAGAATCTTATAGTAAAACAAAAAAATATTTTATTGAAAATGGGAGTTTGGCAACTTTTACTTGAAGGCTTGTGCCTGTAGTTAGACAACTTATAAGTATTCCTGCTTGAATTTTTAAAATGGATTTCAATAAATTTTTGATTTTTACATTTATTTGAGCTTGAATCTGGAATATAATTTTAATAACTATTTGACTGATTATTTGGTGAACAATTTGAGATGTTTCTGATGTTGCAAAGATTCTTGATAGACCAGATGTTGCTGATTATTTAACTAAGTTTACTTATTGGTGACTTTCTTTTGTTATTATAATTATTCTTACTTATTTTTTTGTCAAAAAGAAAAGAAAAAAATAATTTTTAAAAAATAAATTATGAAAATTTCAGAAATTAAAAAATACGATAAAATAGCAATTTTAGGCTATTGAAAAGAAGGTAAGTCAACTCTAAGATTTCTTAAAAAACTTTGAGTAAAAGATATCACTATTCTTGATAAGAAAGAGATTTTAGAGAAGGAAGATTGAATTTTTTATCAAACTTGAGAGAATTATCTAAAAAATATTTCTGACTTTGATTTAGTTATAAAAACTCCCTGAATTTCACCTTACTTAAATAATTTATTGAAATATAAAGATAAGATAATTTCTTCAGTTGATATTTTTTTGAATAATTATTCTTGAAAAGTTATAGGAATTACTTGAACAAAATGAAAATCTACAACTTCAACAGTTCTTTATTTGACTTTACAAAATGCTTGATATAAAGTAAAACTTGTTTGAAATATTTGAGACCCTGTTTTGGATGAAATAGATATTTTAGCTTGAGAAAGCTATGATTATGTTGTTTTTGAATTATCAAGTTATATGCTTGAAGGGCTTATTTGACAACTTTATATTTGATACATAAATAATGTTTATATTTGCCATTATGATTGGCATTTCTGAGCTGAAAATTATAATAATGCTAAGAAAAATATTTTAGAAATAGCTAAACACAAAGTTGCAAATGTTCAAATTAAAGAAAAATTTTCTGATTTATCAAATGTTAGATTTTTTTGAATTTGAACAGATATTTTTTACAAAGATGAAAAATTCTTTTTGAATTGAGAAGTTGTTTTGGAAGATAGGAATTTTTTACTGAAATGAGAACATAATAGAATTAATATTTGTTGAATAATAGCTATAATCTCACAAATAGTTGCTGATAAACATAACTCAACTTGGATTTTACATAAACTTATAAGTTGATTGAAAGAAACTCTAGAAAGCTTTAATTGACTTCCTCATAGAATTCAAGATATTTGAACTTATAAATGAATAACTTTTGTTGATGATGCCATCGCTACAACTCCAGACTCTACAAAAGCTGCAATAAATACATTTTGAGATAAATTATGAACTATTTTTTTATGAGGTCAAGATTCTTGATTTGATTTTTCAGAATTAGTTAACATAATATCAAATTCAAATATTAAAAATTTGGTTTTATTTCCAGATACTTGATTAAAAATATTTTGAGATTTGTCAACTTTTGATTTTGATAAAAAATATGAATTTAAGTTCAGAGATAAATTTTTTAATATTTTTAAAACGAAATCTATGGAAAATGCTGTTAAATTTGCTTATGAATTTACAGAAAAATGAAAAATTTGTTTACTTTCAACAGCTTCACCAAGTTTTTCTGTTTGGAATTCTTATATCGAAAAATGAACGCAATTTCAGGAATTTGTAAAAAAATATTCTATTTAGAAAATATTTTATGAACATTTTATCATAAAACTTTTTAAAACCTCTTAAAACGCAATTTTTGAGGTTTTAATTACTTTTAGGCATTATTAAGCTATTATATTATAGTTATATTAAATTATAAATTATAAAAATAGAGAAGAGTAAGAAGTTTCTTTTTAGAATTCATTTATATATTTATTTTATAAATCTTTAAAAATATTATTTGTACAAGATATGTTTACAGATAATATCTTCACATAAATAAGAATTTATATAACTTAACATAACTTACATTATGTTAAGTATGTTGACACTATTTTTGAAAACCCTGTTTTCAGGATTTTAATAAAATTTAATTTCAATTTTTTTACTTTTTTTTAGGATAAAAAATATTTTTTAAATAAAAAGAAGGATAGAAATTTTTTCTATTCTTCTTTTGCTTTTTCTAAAACTTCTCTCCAATAATCCATGTTACTTATTTTTTCCCAGGAATCTTTAATTAATTGCTTGAAATTGCTGAAATCTTCATCAGAGAAGTCTACTTCTACATATTTGTAGTTTCAGTCTCTTCCCTCTACAAAATCTATTGCTAGAGCACAAACTTCATATTTTGAATTTGTTTCATAATCCATTTCACAAAGAAGTTTGTAAAACAACAATTGTCTGAAATAATTCCCTTCTCAAATTCACTCTTTTTTATTTCAAGATTTATCTATTCACTTTATTTCTCAGATTGATTTTGACCTTCAAGTTTTATAATCGATTAATTTAACATTTTCTCTAAATAAGCTAAATTGTCAGAATTGTTCTGAATCTGATATTTGAGATTTTTTAGTAGCTCTTTCTATTTTATCAATAATTCAAGTTATTGGAATATTTTCAAAAAAGATATTTTTTCTTCTGAAAGAATATTCTAAATCTAAAGGTATTTCGCTTGTCTTAGAGTAAAGATCGTAATATCACTCAAGTCATTTTATTCATTTTTCTGTTAAATTTTCAAATTCTTCTGGATTTAAAACTTCTTTTTCTATTAAATATTTAAAAGTTGCAGTTAAGTAAGATTTTTCAGGAATAGTTCCCTCTTTTTTATATTTTAAGTAAAATAATTCTAAAGTTCTATGATAAACTTTACCAAAAATAGTATTTTTATTATCTTCAAAAGGATACTTGTAAACTACCTTTTCTAAAAATTTCATTGGATTTTCTAAAAATACATTTAAATCACTTGCTGATAATCTGTATGTTTCTAGAAAATCTTCTATATATTCTAATTCTAGATCTCAGTTTTTTATTAAATTATTTTTTATATCATTTTCTACTATTTTTTCAAAGCTATTTTCATCAAATCTTTGTTCTAATTCTTTGAACGAATCATTTATTTCCTCTATAAAAACAGATTGTAAGAGTATTTTTGCTCAACTTGAGCTAGGATAACTTAAAAATAGATTTTTTCTTGCTCTTGTTACTGCTACAAAAAATAATCTTCTGTCTTCTTCTATTTGTTCAAATTCTCAGATTTGTAAAGCTGAACCTGAAATATAAATTGGAAGTTTTAGTAAGTCTCTTACTTTTTTTCATTCCCAATTTCAACTATAAAGTCAAGGGACAAAGACTGAATTGTATTCTAATCATTTTGAAGAATGCGCAGTCAAAACTTGAACTCATGATTTATTTTCTTTTAAAATTTGTCTTGGGATAGATAAATTGTACTTTTCAAATAAATCAATTTTTTCTAGAAGTTTTTCTATGTTTAAGTATTTATTATTTTCTATAAATTCTTTTATTTTATTGAACAATGTATAAATATCTTGAACATCATCAAAATCTCAATTCTTCTCTACAAATTCGATTATTTTTAAATCTTTTATCATAAATCACAAAAAATCTTTTAATCAAATTTCAACTATTTTTCATCTGTAGTCAATAATTTTATTTTTTAAATCAAGAATTTTTTCTAAGTCTATTAAATTATGTTCTTCTGAAAAACTTTCTTTTTTTGTCTCTATTTCATTTAAATATTCAATAAATTTTATTTTATGTTTTTTTGAATAATTTATTTTGTATAATTCTCTATTTATTTTAAAAATATCTACATTATTTATTTGATTTATAGAATTTCTAAAAATATTTATAATTTTTTCCTCTTCACAAAAAGGACAATCTATTATTTTTAATAAATTTAAAATAAACTTTACATAGTTTGAGTTCAAAATATTTGTTTTGTGCTTCGATTCTATTTCTATTCAATTTTTAAGAAGTAGTTTTCCCCAAGTATCTACTTCTCTATTGTTTCTTACTATTATTGCTATTTCATTTAATTCTTCTCAACTAGAAATAAGTTTCTTTATTTCTTCTAAAATAAATGCTTGTTCTTCAATTTCTGTTATTGCTCTAAAAAATAGAACATTATTATTTTTTTCTTTTAAAGGTCAACTAGAAATAAGTTTTTTGTTTATTGATGAGATTTTATTTGTAAGTCTTTCATTGTTATTTGAAATAAGATTTGAAGCTAAATCTAAAATATGTTGATTAGAACGGTAATTTTTCTTGAGAACAACTATGTCAGTTTCTGGGTATTTTGATGAAAAAGAAAGCATATTTTCTATGTTTGCTCCTTGGAAACGGTAAATTGACTGATCGTCATCTCAAACTACCATTATATTTGGATTTTCCTGATTTACTGATAAAATCAAGTCCATTATTTGATTTTGAGCATTATTTGTATCTTGGAATTCATCAATCATTATAAATTGATATTTTTCTGCATAATAATTTTTTAATTCTTCATCTTCTTTAAATTTTTCTAATACAAAATTTATCATATCATTGAAATCATAAAGCTCTTTTTCATTTAAATATTTTTTATATTCTATAAAAATTTTTCTCAATTCTTCAAGTTTTTTTATATGTTTTTCTTGTTTTTGCTTTATAGTTTCATATTTTTTTAGAGTTGGCTTTATTTGTGATAGTTCTTCTTCATAATCAATTTTTTGTTTATCTATAGCTATTTTAAAAGCTTCCAGAGAAGTTCACTCATTTTTTAAGACTGAGATTTTGCTTTCTATAGTTCTCAAGTAATAATATTTATCATAATCACTTATTAGTTCTTGTATTTCTTTTTTTTCTACCAAATTATCTAAAATTTTTTTCAAAATCTCTAAGGCATCAACTGTATCAATTGCTGTTCAAGTTTTTTGTTCAATAAATTTTTCTGGAAATGTCTTTATTACATCTTGGGAAAATGAATGAATTGTTGAAACTCATACTTTATAAGCTTCGTGTCATAAAAATTTTGTTAATCTTTTTCTTATAGCGATAACTCCGGCATCAGTAAAAGTCGTTATCAAAATATTTTCAGGATTTACTCAAGTTTTTAAAATAATATTTGCTGTTCTTAGTCAAATTATTTGAGTCTTTCATGTTCCTGGTCAAGCTACAACCATAATTTGTCAGTAGATTTTGTCTACTGCTTCTTTTTGTTCTTTGTTCAAAAAATTGTATTCTTTTTCAAATAATTCTATTTTTTTCATTTTTTTAAATTATTTTTAATATTTGTATTTATTTGATAAAACATATTTTTGGTTTCAATTTTCGTTTAGAAGAAATATTTTATATCAAGTCATATCAAAGTCAATTTTTCTTAAAACAGAAAGCAATTTTTCGTCTTCTAATTCATAATATTTTAAGCTTTTTAAATATTTTTCTTTTCAAGAATCAAAAACTTTTCAATTTTTTATTTCTGTAAATCAAAACTTGTTTACTAAATTTTTTACTTTTATTTCATCTTTTGCTCAAAGTCATAAATATTTTTTAAATTTTGTTTCTTTAAGTAGATTATAATTATTGTTTTTATATTTATCATAAATAGAGAATAATCTTTGATTTACATAAATTTTTCTGTTTTCTAGATTTTGTTTTTTTAAAAATTCTGGAGTTTCTCCTTTATCAAATCTGTTTGTATAAAATAAATCTTTTGGTAATTTATAAAAATCATATTCTTTAAATTTTTTTGTTTCTTTTGCTCAAACTGGATCATCAAAAGTAGGATCATAGTAAAAATTATCTATTTTTACCCAAGCGTGTCATATTTTTGGAAAATCTTCTGAAGTTAATACATCTCATTTTAAAATTTCACTTTTTATGTTGTTAAAGCCAAGCATCAAATTAAATAATTCTACATATCATTGACAAACTCAAACTTTATTTTTAAAAGTTTTTATTCAAGAAAAGATCTCAAAATCATCAGATTTTATATTTGTTTGGTAGTTTAAATTAGCTAAAATATAATTATAGATATTTTTAATAATTTCTTCTTTATTTTTTGAGATATTTCATAAATTTATTGAAATTCTTTTCAATTTTATAAATTCGGAGTCTAAGTTTTCTTCTTTTCTATCAAAAATTTTTATATTTAGTAAAGTTTCTAAAAATTCTAATTTTCAAGGAATTCCATATATTATTTGGTCTGAAATTAATCTATATTTTTTAAAATCTTTTATAAAAATAGGTTTTTCATCTCTAATTGAAAGTAGTTCTTTATTTGGATTTATTCAATTGCTTTCTAAATCTCTTTTTGTGATTTTTCAATTTCAAGAAAAATTTCTATAATTATCAAAAATATATCAATACCGAACTCAATTTTCCTTTATTATTCAGGTTTTGTTTAAAACTTTATTTTTGAAGTTATTAAAATCTAAATTTTTTTCTAAAATTTTTTTATTTTCTAGCTCTTCTTTTTGTAAAATTAAATTGAAAAATTTTTCATTATTTTCTTTTTGTAACTTATTTATTATTTCTTTTCTATCTTTTGATGAATTTTCTTTTTTTATTTCTAGAATATTTTCTATTGTTTTAATTGCTTCATAATCATTATTTCAAGAAATTTTTAATGTATTTTTATAAATTTTATTATAATAATTTTTTATATCAACTTCTTCATAAGTAAAACTCAGTTTTGGAAAAATTAAAATAAGTAAAATTAAAATTATTTTCTTCATTTAATATTTATTTTTAGTAGTATTTTTTAAAAAAAATAGGAAAAAATTCCTATTTTTATATACTTAAAGCTTTTTCTAATTGATTATCTATTTTTTTCTCTTTAAGTAAAGTTTCATCAAGCTCTATTTCCACATCAGGAGTAATTCAAACTCAATCTATTCAAGTTTTTGATCTTCAAGTGAACCACTTTGCTGTTGTATACTTGAAACTTGAGCCATCAGAAAATTCTTTTATTGCTTGTACTGAACCTTTTCAATAAGATTTTGTTCAAATGACTTTTATTTTTGGAAAATAATCTTTCATTGTTCAGATTACTATCTCTGAAGCTGATGCTGTAGAACCATTTTGTAAAAATACAAGTTCGTAGTCATCTAAACTAACTATACTTCATCATTTTGATAAGTAATTTCACTCACTTTTTGGATACTTTACAACAGTTACAGGTTTTCATTTTGGTACGAATAAGCTTAAAATTTCAACAGCTTCATTTAGATATCAACCTCAATTATCTCTTAAATCAATGATTATTTTTTTGATTCAGATTTTTTGTTTTAGCTCATTTAACGCATCTATAAATTCTTTAGCAACATTTTCATTAAATCAATTTATTTTTATAATAAATGAGTTTCAATTAAATTCTGTTTTTATACTTTTTAAATGAACCATTTCTCTTTTTATTTTAAATTCAAGAATTTCAGATCATCTTTTGATTTTTAAATTTACTTCTGTTCAAGCTTTTCCTTTTATCCAACTTATTATTTCTAGTTGAGAATGTTCTTTTGTGATTTCTTTTCAATCTACAGCTATAACTTCATCTCATCATTTTATTCATGCTTTTTCAGCAGGAGAATCAGGAATAGGAGCACTAATTACAAATTTTCCTGGTTCAGGCATCTCTACATAAGTTCAAATTCATTCAAAATCTCAAGATAAACTTGAAAGGAAATCTTTGCTTTCAGTTGGAGGAAAATAAATAGTATGTTTATCATTAGTTGCTTTTGTTAATCATTCTATTGCTCAATAAATCAATTTATTTTTGTCTAATTTTTCTTTGTCAAAGTGTTCATTTATAATTGTTTCATAAACTTCTCAAAATACTTCATTTGTTCAAGTATTCATTTCAATAGCTCTTTCATATAGTTCTTTATTTTTCAGTACTATATAGCTTTCTTCAATTATTTCCAAATCATAATAATCTATTTTTTTGGTTGATCAACTTTCTTTTCTTTCTTGAGAATATCATGTTCAAAGGATTCTATAAGCTAATTCATAAAAAGCAGCAGAATTCAAATGAGTTGTTTCAGCTTTTGATAGATTTGTTTTTAAATTTGCTATTTTATTATTGTAAACCAATATTTTTAAAGATTTTTCAAATTCACTACCTGGTTCAATTCAAGTAAAATTTAGAGAAATGTATTTATAACTTTCTGGAGTTTTTTCTTCAAAAAATTTAGAGAAATACTCAAAAACAGTTACTAAACTAATGTTTTCAATTTTTTTATTTCACTTTGTAATTTGGTCTGTAATTGATTCTTTTTTTTGTTTTTCGTTTGTTGTAGTTTTTATTTTTATTTCATTTTGTTGTTCCGTTCAAGTTTGTATTTCTATTTGTACTGCATTTACAGTCCAGAAACTAGAAAACAAAACTAAAGTAAAAATTATTTTTAAAAAATTATTCATAAGATTTTATTTAGTTAAAATTTAATATTTTATTATTTTATTTATTTTTTTCAAAAAATGAAGTTTAAATTTTATTATAACTTGATTATTTTCAAAAAAATATTTTAAGTAAATTTATTTTTTGAAATCAAAAATCAGATCTAATCATCAAAAAGGATAAATAACACCAAAAAATAAAAGAGCACATCATATAAGTATTATCACAAAATATGTACTTCATCTTCAAAGCCGAGTCTCAGCCCAAACAAAATCTCAAGTTACATTTTTTATTTGTCTTCTAAATTTTAGAATCAGCACACCTGCCATAAAAATCACTATTCACATAAATATGTTTCAAAGTACATCCCAAAATCCCATAAAATTTAATTAGTAATTATTATATTGTGTATTTTCACTATTTTTGTTCCTTAGTTTATCAATTTTTTCTTTTATAAAATTTGTAGTTTTTTCTTTTTTATCTTTCACAAATTCAACAGTTGCATCTTTTTTATTATTTATAGTCTCAATTATAGAATTTTTAACTCAAGTTATTATTTGATTTATTCAGAAAAAATACATATAAACAGCAATTAAAAGCAAAGTTATTCTTATAAAATATTTTATAAACAATTTCCTTTTTCTTTCTTTTTCATCTCTTTTTAATTTTTTGTAGATGAAATCTATTTTTTCTTCTAAGCTTATATTTTCCATAAAATTTATTTAGTTTCTCTCCAATTTAGTCAAATTGAAGCGTCTGCTCTGAGAATAATTTCAGAGTTTTCTAAAATATTTTCCATTATATTTTTTATATTTTTTTCTATAAATTCTTCTTCTCAAGGAAAAACATCAAAAACTAGCTCATCATGTACTTGCATAATCATTTTTGAATTTAAATTATTTTTCTCTAAGAAATCAAGAGATTTTATCATTGCGAGCTTGATTATATCAGCACTTGTTCATTGAATTGGCATATTTATAGCTTCACGTTCTGCTGCTTGTTTGATAATCCTGTTTTTATCATTTATTCAATTTATAAATCTTTTTCTTCAAAAAATAGTTTCTACAAAAAGATTTTTTTCACAATTTTTTATTGTTTCATCTAAGAATTCTTTTACTTTTGGGTAAGAATAAAAAAATTTCTCAATATAATCTTTACTTTCTTTTACAGAAGTTCAAATCATCTTTGATAATCAAAACGCACTAATTCCATAAATTACTCAAAAATTTACTGATTTTGCTATTTTTCTTTTTGAGCTTGAAATAGTCTCGTTTGGAAATAGAAACTGTGCAGTTTTATGATGTATATCCTCTCACTTTTTAAATGCGTTCAATAAATTTTCATCTTTTGACAAAATTGCTAAAATTCTGACTTCAACTTGGGAATAATCAACTGATAATATTTTTCATCAATCAAATCTAGAAATAAAAGCTGCTCTTATTTCTCATGCAATTCCCTCTCCAGTTGGAATATTTTGCAAATTTGGGTTTGTACTAGAAAGTCTTCAGGTCGTTGTAACTGTTTGATTATAACTTGTATGAACAAAATCATTTTCTGATAAAATACTTATAATTCAATCAATATAAGTTGATAAAAGCTTAGAATAGTGTCTATAATCAACAATTAGCTGTGCAATTGGATAATTGTGGGCTAGGTCTCACAAAACTTCAGCTGAAACAGAAAATCAAGTTTTTGTCTTTTTTCCGCTTGGTAATCACAATTTTAAAAATAATATTTCTCAAACTTTTTTGGGAGAATTTATGTTAAATTCTTCTCAAGCTTGTAAATAAATCTTTTTTTCAAGATTAAAAATCTCATTTTGTAAAATAGTTCAAATCTCTTTTAAACGATTTCTATCAATTTTTACTCAATTTAATTCAATATTTTTCAAAACTTCAATTAAAGGAATTTCTATTTTTTGTAAAACTTGATTTTGCGTTATGGAATCTTTCTTTTGCTTCTCAAATAATTTATTTGTTATGTAAACATCTTCTCCAGAATAAATTGAAGCTAAAGGTAAATCTACATCTTTGAAATTTTTATTTCATTTATCTGTTACATAATCATAACTAATCATAACATAATTGAATTCTTTTGAAGAAAGTTTATCAAGTCAAATTCATTTTGTTCAGGGATTTTTTATGTATTCTCAGAGTAAAGTATCATAAAATTTTGCCATTTGTGAAATATTTTTTTAAAATAAAAACTCATACTTTTATAAGTATAAGCTTTTTTTTTGATTTGTAAAATTTTTATAATACTTCATCAATTAGTCTTTTGTATTCAAAAATTCCTTCACCTTTAAAAAATCTATTTAATTCTTTTTCTGCATTTTCTGGTGAATCTGATGCATGAATTATATTTGCATCAATAGTCATACCAAAATCTCATCTGATTGATCCTGGTAAAGCTTCAGCTGGATTTGTTGCTCAAGTTAGAGTTCTAACTACAGAAACTGCATTTGCTCATTTTGCTGCAATTGCAACAATAGGACATCTTTTCATATAAGATACTATTTTTGGAAAAAATGGCTTATCAGTAAGGAAATCATAGTGTTCATTTATAATTGCGTCATCTAATTGCATCATTTTTAATCCAGCAATTTGAAGTCATTTTGCTTCAAGTCTAGCAATAACTTGACCAATAAGTCCTCTTTCGATAGTATCTGGTTTTAGAAGTATAAGTGTAGTTTGCATAAAAAAATCTTTATAATATAAATTTTGTGATTTAATTATAAAGACTTTTTCTAGAATTGCAAAATTTTTATGCATATTTTTCTTCTGCTCTAAAAACGTGATTTCAAATTATTATTTTTTCATTGTGAGCCAATGTTCTGGCTCTTTTTTGCCAATTTCCTCTTTTTTTCTCTGCTTTAAGGTTTTGGAAATAAGTTGCATTTCAAATTGGATTTCAAAACTCTCAATTTAGGATTTTTTTTGCAAATAATATTTGATTAGGCTTAAGGTTTCTTTTCATTTTTGCAAGCCTTCAATCACTAACAGGACTAAATTGATTTTTTTCAAACAAAACACTTTGCATACTTTTTCACCAAAACTTCATTCTATTTAAAATAACATTTCAAACTGCTATCATTCAGCGTTCCCCTTCTCATCAAGCTTCTGCATAAATCATTGCAGTAAAATTTTCTAAATCTTTTTTTGATAATTCTATTGATTTAAAAGTTTCGGTGTTATTTTTTTTATATAAATTATTGTAATATTCTGAACTATTTTCTCAGTTAAAATTTTCAGAATTATTTGTCCAATTTAAATTATTTTTTGAATCATTATTAGAATAATAATCTTTGTTCTTATAATTATATTTTAGCTCTTGCCAGTCTTTTCTAGTTTCAGATTTTATTTTTTTTCTTCAATAATTTCTTATTTCTCTTGATTCTATTTTTTTTCTTCTTATTTCTCTTGATTTTTCACTAAATTTTCTTCTTGCTTCTATTTGTTTTCTTGTATTAGGAGCTTTTTTAGGTTTACTTTTTTGTTTTAGTCTTTCCGTTGAATGTAATTTTTCTATAGCCATATTTTATTTTTTAAAAGATAAATTTCCTTTTCTTAAGCTACTGCGTGTCATCACCAAATTTTTCTTCATTTTCAAACCATCATTGAAATATATTGGTCTGCAGGAATAGGATTAGTATTTCATTTGTTATAATATGGATCCAATACAAACCAATCTCAATCTATTTTTACTCAAACAGATCTGTGTCAATATCTTCTATTTTTTGGGCTTGCATCACAATATAAATCAAATACTGTAGCATTTGGATCGGTTGGAGGGAATTGCTCTGGATTTTTTCAATAAGAATTAAATGAATCCCTTGCACTTTCTCATTGAACTGGATTTTTTATTCATAATCTCTCTAAATTTTTTCTCGCTGTTCTTGAACAATAAGTTATTTTTCATATTTTTTCAGCTGGACAAGATTTTATTGGAGCTTTGAATCATTTTTCTTCGTCTATTTTTTGCTCTTTAAATAAATAATCTATCATTGAATCCATTTTTTCTTGAGTTCATTTTCACATTATTTCATCATAAAGTTTTGTAAGTTCTTGTCTTGTTTCAAAATTTATTTTATTTGCTTCAATTTCAGCTTTTTCATTTGCTCAATTATAATCATCTTGTATTTCTTGAGAAGCATTATTTGTTCAGAAATCTAGTATTTTATCATCTTCAAATGTAAAAATATCTTCTTTCTCTTTATTTTTTAAGAAATCCGTTTTTTCTCTCAAATAAATGTTCTCATTTTTGTCTTCAAAAGGCATAATTTAAGTTTTTAATTATTATTTTCCTTATAATATCACATTTCAAAAAAATATGCAAAAATTGGGTAATTATTTTCTTAAAAATTTGATTTTTTTTGAAAAAGTATAAAATATCTTAGCTATTTTAAATTTTGAGCTTGCAACTCATTTTTAGATTTTTATAAAATTTTTATGACAAAAAAATTAGAATTACTTATGCCTGCGTGAAGTTTTGAGAAAATGAAATTTGCCTTTGCTTATTGAGCAGATGCAGTTTATGTTTGAGCACCGATGTTTTCACTGAGAGCAAGAACAAATTCATTTACTATGGAACAATTAGCTGAAGCTGTTGAATACGCACACTCAAGATGAAAAAAGATTTATTTTACTGCAAATATTTATGCTCACAATTTAAAAATAAAAATGTTTATGGCTCACTTTAAAAAAATGTATGAAATGTGACCTGATGCATTTATTATGTCTGATCCTGGGCTTATTTATCTAGTTAGAAAAGATTTTCCAGATGCAGTTATTCATTTATCAGTTCAAGCAAATAATACAAACTGGGCTCAAGCTAAGTTTTGGCAAGAAATAGGAATTAAAAGAATTATTTTGAGTAGAGAAATTTCTATAAGAGAAATGAAAGAGATTCATGAACAAGTTCCTGAAATGGAATTAGAGGCTTTTGTTCATGGTGCTATTTGTATGGCTTATAGTTGAAGATGTTTGATTTCAAATTACTTGAGTAATAGAGATCCAAATCAATGAACTTGTTCACACTCTTGTCGTTGGGAATACAAAGTTTTTAAAGATGATAGAACAGAAGCTGAATTAGAAATGGTTACTTGAAGACCTGAAGATTATCAAGAGTTAACTTGAAATTTTTATTTAGAAGAAAAAGAGAGACCAGGAGAAATTTATGATTATGATGAGGATGAATATGGAACTTATTTAATGAATAGTCGTGATTTGATGGCTATTTCTTATATAAAAGAGCTGGCTGATGCTTGAATAATTAGTTTTAAAGTTGAATGAAGAAATAAAACTGTAAATTATATTGCATCTGTTTGACTTGCTTATAGAGAAGCTGTTGATGCAGTTGAAGCTTGAAAGGATTATGATGCTGAAAAATTAGCTGAAGAATTATTTTGTATTGCAAATAGAGGTTATATTCCTGGATTTTTAGTTTGAAATCCTAACAGTAATGCACAATTTTATGAAAGAAATGAAAGTTTTGGGACAAAAGCATTTTTGTGAATTTTGAGAGATTATGATGAAGAGCATAAGCTTGTTAGAGTTGAAGTAAAAAATAAATTTAATCTTTGAGATAAAATAGAAATAGTTTCTCCAAGCTGAATAAAAGAGGCAAAAGTTGAAAAAATATTTAAAACTACGCTAAATCACTGAACAAAAAAGGCAGGAACAACTTTTACAGATTATGAATACAAATTTGATGAAAAATTAGCTACACCTGTAGATGTTGCTCACGGATGAGGTTATGAAGTTTGGATAAATATGGCTCAAAAACCTGAAGATTTTAGTTTAATCAGAAAAGAAATATAAAAAAAGAATGATTTAAATCATTCTTTTTTTAATCTAAATAAACTTCTCTAGGTTTACTTCAGTTACTTGGTCAAACTATTCATAAGTTTTCTAAAATATCTAAAACTTTTGCAGCTCTAGCATAACCAAGTCAAAGTCTTCTTTGTAAAAGTGAAGTTGATCATTTTCTTGTTTCTCTCAAAATAGCAATTGCTTTTTCTATTATTTCCGGGTCTTCATCTTGTTCTCAATCATATTTTTCCATTATTGATCATTCAAATTTAGATTTTCATTCAGATATTTCTAAATTTTGAAGATTTTGTAACATATCTGGATCAATTGTCAATTTTAATTGATTTACGATTGCTTCTATTTCATCAGTTTCAACAAAAACTCATTGAACTCTTTCGGCTTCAACTGTTCAAGTTGGATAGTAAAGCATATCTCACCTTCAAAGTAAGTCTTCTGCTCAAGCTGAGTCTAAAATAGTTCTACTATCAACTTGAGATGCAACTGTAAAGGCTATTCTGCTAGGAATATTTGCTTTTATAAGTCAAGTTAAAACATTTACAGATGGTCTTTGTGTAGCTACAATTAAATGCATTCCTACTGCTCTTCACATTTGAGCAATACGTGCAATAGAAGTCTCAATTTCTTTTTTATCTCAACTCATCATCAAATCAGCAAGTTCATCTATTATGATTATTATATAGCTAAATTTTTCTTCTTCAGTTACCTTTTTATTGTATTCTATTAAGTTTTTTGCATTTATTTTTGAAGCAATATCATATCTTCTAAGCATTTCTGCAACTGACCGTTTTAAAATATTTAAGGCTTTATCTGCAGTTGTTGCTACAGGAGTCAAAAGATGAGGGATTCAATTATAAATAGATAATTCTACTCTTTTTGGATCAATCATCAGAAATTTTAAATCAGTAGGAGAAAATTTATAAAGCATAGAAATAATGAATCAATTTACTCAAACTGATTTTCAAGAAGCTGTTTGTCAAGCTACAAGTAGATGAGGCATTTTTGTTAAATCTCAAACAATTGTATTTCAACTTACACTTTTTCAAACTGCAATTGGTATGTTGTAACCAGAATTTAAAAATTCTTTAGAATTTAGAACCTCTTTTAAATATACTGCTTCCCTTTTTGGGTTTGGAACTTCTACTCAAACTGCTCAAATTCCTGGAATTGGAGCTTGAATTCTGATTGATTTTGCGTGAAGAGCTAGAGCTAAATCATCTTTTAAATTTACTATTTTTTGAAGTTTTATTCATTCTTTTGGTTTTAGTCTGTATTGTATTACAGTCGGTCAAATCAAATAATCTGACATTTCAACTTCTATTTTGAATTGTAGAAGCTTTTCTTGGATTTCTATTTGTTTTCTTCTAATATCATTTTTGTCTAATTTATCTTGTTTTACTGGATCCCTAAGCAAATTTAAACTTGGTAAAGTCCAGTTTCATATTTTTACAGGTCTTTTTGGAGTTTCTTCAGTTTTTTCACTTTTTTTTCAAAATAATCAGAATTTCTTTTCTTCGATTTCTATTTTTTTTGGAATATCTTTAGCTTTTTCAAAATTTATTTTTGATTGCTTTTCTAATGCTTTTTCTCTTTCAAGTTTTTCTTTCTCTTCTTTTAGTTTTTGCATTTCTTCTTTTAGTTCGTCGATTTTATTGTCTGATTTTAGTTTTTTGAAAGTTACATTATTTTTTTCTCTTTTTGGAATTTTTATTCACTCTCAAACGAAAGTATCCTTTATTTCTCAAATTTTAGCTGGAACTTGAAACATTTTATTTAAAAAATTTACAGGAGAAAAATCAAAAATTATCACAAGTGAGATCAGAAATACTAAAAATAAGCATGCCACAGCCATTGCTTTTCATAAAAACTGATTTATAAAAGGAAAAATATTTAAATAAGTATTATAAGTTGGATCAAAGAACCCAATTAGGCTTATTAAAGATATAAAATAAAAAACTAATCAGATAAATCTATAAAAATTGAAATTTATTTTTTCATCTTTTATCATAAATGCAGCAAGCATAATCAGAACTGGAGCAAAAATCCATTTATAATATCATCAAAAAGCGATTGTTAATCATCTTATTAAATACTCTCAGAAAATAGAATCTGTATCACTTATCAATGCTCAAAATCACAAAAATAAAAATAATATTATAAATATATATCTTTTTGTGTTTTTATTTAATTTCTTTTTTGGAGGCATTTTTAAATTTATAAAAATATTTTCTTTAAATATAATAAATTTTTTAAAATAATCAAGAAAAATTAAAAATCCCCAAAGCTTTTAAGCTTGGGGAATATATTTTTAAGCTGGAACTGCAGACTTTTTCCAATAATTTTCAGCTTGAGTCATAGTTTCTGTTAGAGTTATTGGCTCTTTATAGTCATTTTCTAATTTAGCTATTTTTTCTGGACTTAATCAAAATATCTTTGCTAGCATTTTTTCCATTGCTAAATCTAGGTTTGTTGTTTCTATATTTCTTTTTGGAGTTCTTAAAATATTGTGAACTAAAAAGTTTATTTTTTGTTTTAAATCTAAAACTTTTTTATTAAGAATATTTTTTGTACTTATTTGTTTTACGTTCTCCAAATCTTGTTTTCTAACGTTTTCCATAATTATAAAAATTAAATTTAAATTTTTTTATGCATCTCATAAAATTTCAGCTACTCTTTTGTCAAATTTTGCTAACATATCAGGAGTTATTTCAAAGTCACTTATACTTTGTTGAGGGTTATTGTGTAATTTCATATTATTCATAGTTAAAAGTTAAAAATTATTTTATTATTTCAAATATTTTTTTATTAAATATTTGTATTTTTTTTTATGTTTTCATTTACGGTTGTAACACTTTCAATTTGAGGTGCTTTTTCTATTTTATTCATAGTTTTTATTTTAAAGTAATATTGTTTTTATTTCAGTTTTTTAAACTTTTCATAATCATGAAAGCTGTTTCTCATCTACTAATCAAAGATTTTGGTTTGAAATATCCATTTCAAGTAGCTTCTTTCCAAGTATCTTTTTGATTAAAAATAGCATTTGCAAATTTATTTTCAGTTTCATCTAAATCCTTATAAGTTATAGAAATATCATTAGATTTATCAAATACTAGATAATTATAGGCTAATTTTAACATTTCTGCTCTTTCAATCATTTTTGTGTTTGAAGCTTGTCTTTCAAGTTTTTCAATTTCACTTAGTCTTTTTGCTATTTCAGTTGTTTGATTATTTGATTTAGCTTCTATGCTTTTTAATGCATTTTTAATCCAAGTTATTCATTCTGCTTGACTGATAGCTGAATCAGGCATGAAGTATCATCTTTTGAATCATGTTGTAGCAATTCATTTTTCAATAGAATTTAGAACTTCTTCAGAATAAGTATAGTTTTTATCAACTCATTTTGGATTTAAAACTGTAACTTTTCTTTCTCATAGTTTTTGTCAGCTTGAAATAAGAATTTCTAATTTTGCTTCTTTGTTTAAAGCTTTGTAATCAAATAAAACTATTCATCAAACAGTGTCTTTGTAAGTAAAATCTACTTCAGATTTAAAATCTTTATCATTACAAGAAGAAGAATATATTTTCTTTAAATCACTCATATTTCAGCTTTTTAAACAAACTAAGTTTCCTTCACCAGCTTTTAATTTATAAGCTCAAGCATAATTAACATTTATCAAATTTGTATTTCAGCTTTTTATTACTGCCAAACCTTGTTCTGTATTTCATAAATAACTTGTTTTCCCTATTATTGTAGCATTGTCTGGAGTTATAGTCTTTTTTCAATTAAATATTCAAATATTAAACTTTTTTATAACTACATTTCAGACTTTTACTTCTAGAGTTGTTGTTCATTCTTTTAATCAAGTTAATTTTATTTCTCTTTTTCAATCAGTAAAGTAATATAATTTTTCTGGGAATACTGATAAGCTGTTTTTATCTACTACAAAGGTCATTGCTCAAGGCATATTTCATTTGAAATATTTTCATCTACTATCTGTAATAGTTAAATTTAGTGTTTCTGTTCATCAAAGAGTTATATTTGATCAAGTGTTTGCGAAGCTTAAGTCTATTTTATATCCATCTAAGAAATCTTTTACTTCTTTTGCTTCTAATTCTTCCCTTGTCATCAATTTTTCTCTACTAATTTTTTCTGTTTTTGAAGCCACAGTGTTGCTATCACTTCAAATACTTACTCTGTTGTCATCACTAACAGTAAAATCATCTCTTATGTTTTCTTCATTTTTTTGTTTTTCTCTTTGGATTTCTATCAAAGTTGTAGGCATTTTTCATCCTCATTTTATATAAGCAGTGAAATCTTTTTTAGTTTGAGCTCTAGTTTTTGGTCAAAAATTTCAAGTTCATGCATCTCATCTTTGAGAGATAATATTTTTCTCAAGTTGATATTTTATTACAGATTCTAATACATCATTGTAATCACCACTTATTTCTCAATCATAAAATCAAAGTGCTTTATAAATACTTTGTACTTCTCTTATATCTCCATGAGATGATCAAATAAATACATTTTTATCAAAGATAGAAGTGTTGTTTTGTTGTTTATTTGAATTATTTGAATTATTTGAATTGTTACTTGTTTTTGGTGTTTGAATTGTAACATTTTTATTTGGTGCTATTTTTTCTGTTTGAGTTATAGAATTCAATATTCATCAATTTGTTTCTAAAAATAGAAGCGGATCAACAGTTATTTTTTCTAATTCATTGAAACAAACACCTTTTTCTGTTATTTCATAGTAACTATATGGACAAGTTGATCTTTCATAATAGGCTGGATTGAACTTAGTTGTTGTATCTATTTGAAAATGAAGGTGATTTCAAGTAGAATTTCAAGTGCTTCAAACTCTTCAAATTTGATCTCCTGCTTTTACAGTAGCTCATTTTGAAATATCAAATCAATCTAAGTGCATGTAGTTTGAAACAACAATTTTTCAGTTTATATTATGTTTAATTGAAACATAGTTTCATTCTGCAGAATGAGTTCAAACGTGAATAACTTCTCAATCAGCCATTGAATAAACCGGAGTTCATTTAGCAGTTGCAATATCTACTCACATGTGTCATCCATATCACACATCCCATCAATACTTATAACTTGCTCACCATAAAACTGTATAACGTCTTGTAAATTTGTTATAACCTCAGTTTTCAGTAGCATATCTTTGATAATCTGAAGTTCTTAGAATTGGTAAATCTTCTAAACAATCACTTCATAAAGTATCGAATTCATTAAACCTACATTCAAGTTTTGCAACTTTTTTAAGAGGGAAAACTATATTTGAACTTGCATTTGTTGTATTTATATTTAAAGGAAAAAGTCCTAAAGTTAATACACTAAGTGTAAGTGTAGAAATAGCTTTTTTTATTTTTGTATTTGTTTTCATATAGATAAATATTAAAATAATTTTGTATTTGTCTAAATTTTTATATAATATAAACAAATTTTTTAGAGGTTTTAATTCCCTGAAAAATATATTTTATAAATACTTGACAAATTTGTTTTTGTGTTTTTAATTTAACCTTGTGACTAAATTATCACATAAAAATATTATTATGTCAAGATTTTTAATAAAAAATATTTAAATTATAAAAAATATTTTTATATTTTCCCTTTAAATAAATAATAATTAAATATTTTTAAGATACTTGATTTTTATAAAAAATATTTTATAATTAATTTTATTAACTAAAAATTTGACAAAAAATGACTATTTTTGAACTAAAAATTTTTTGAATAACAATTGCTCCAACTTATTATTGATTGATGTATGCAATTTGATTACTTTTTTGATATTTTGTATTTATAAAAAGATGAATTTTCAGCAAAGAAAAAGTAGAATCACTTTTTATTTATGTTTTTTTGTGAGTACTTTTGTGATGAAGACTAGGTTATGTTTTATTTTATAATCTAAGCGATTATTTAGCTAATCCGTTGAGTATTATAAACGTAACAGAGTGATGAATGAGCTTTCACTGAGGAGTTATTTGAGTTTTGATTGCGATGTTTTTATTTTCAAAAATACACAAAGAAAATTTTTTTGTTCTTTGAGATGAAATCGTGACAGTTTTACCTGTATGATTATTTTTATGAAGGATTTGAAACTATCTTAACAAAGAACTTTTAGGTTTTGCTTGATATAATTGACCTTTAGCTATTGAAAAATGATGAATTTCTTACTTCCCCTCTCCTTTGCTTGAGGCTTTTTTAGAATGAATTGTTTTATATTTTATTTTGAACTTTATTTATAGGAAAAAGAAGTTTAAAGCTTGACAAGTATGAGCTTTATTTTTAGTATTCTATGCTACTTTTAGAATATTTGTAGAAATGTTTTTTAGAACTCCAGATTCTCAAATTGGTTATATTTTTTGAGTTTTTACTATGTGAGAAATCCTTAGTTTTCCTATGTTTTTCCTTTGAATAATTTTATTTTTTGTTTTGTGAAAAAATGAGAAAAAGTCTTAACTTTACAATTACAAATTTGCTTATAGGTCTGAGCTTTATTTGATATGTTATTTTTAATTATACTTCTTATAAATATTGATACTCGGATAATTATTTGTCACTATTTATTCAATTTTTTGTTTCTACATTTTTACACTGATGATTTTTTCACTTTTTCTTTAATTCAGTAATGTTAGCTTATTTTTGAAATATAGTTGAGTTAAATTTGAAGGAATTTAAATATATATTATTTTTTGTATTTTCAGTTATTTTCAATTGATTTTTTGTTTATATTTTTTCTTGAATGAAATATAATGTGATTTGAATAAGTGGCTTTTGTATGGCTGTTTTAGCATTTTTTACGTTTGATTTGAGAGACAAAAAAATTCCAGAATATAAAACTGGAATTGTTATGATAATTTTAAATATTTGAGCTTGACTTTATCCTTGAATAAGTCTTTGGTGACATTTGTTTTGAGCTCTTTCATGAGTAATTTTTTATTATCTAAATAAAGAAATACTTAGGAAGAAAATGGTTTGATTAGCTACAAAATAATATTATTTTCAGAAATTTAGTATGGATATAATTCTCACCAAGATATTCTATGCTTTATATTTTTTTCTTCAATTAACTTTACTTTGTATCAAATTATTTCATATTTATTGTAAAAAGTATTTCAAATGTAAGTTGGAACTGTATTTTTTCCCAAAACTTCATCATAAATATAATCTACTCATTTTTCTTTTGTATTTTTTCACCAATCTTGATCAAAAATAAAATTTCAAAGCGAATAATATATCTTTTTGCCTTTATAATTTTCTACTTCTCAAGGTACATGAGAATGACTTCATATTATTAAATCAGCTCAAGAATCTATAAGTTCGTGCCCTAGATTTACTTGAGTTTTAGATGGTTTTATTGAATATTCTGCTCACCAATGAAGAGAAAGTGCTTTGAAATCACAATTCTCATTTTTCATATTTTCTAGAGTTTTAGTAATTTTTTCTTTATCAATTTTGTTTATAAAATATTTTTGAACTTTTCAATCTTTATCTCTTGAATAAAAAGTTTGTCAATCATAAGTGTAGGCAGCAAAACATAGTTTAACTCAATCTTTTGTTATCTTTTTGAAGTCTTCCTTTTCTCTTCCTACTCAAATAGTTATTATTTCGTTTTCTTTTAATAATTCTAAACTTGTATCTATCCCTGCTCATCAAGCATTTGTTATATGATTATTTGCTAGAGATAAAAACATAGTATTTTTTCATTTTAACTCATTTAAAACTTCTATATTTTTTTTATTTGCCTTGAAAATAAAACCTTGTTTATCCTCATCTAGGTCTTGTTCACTGAAAGGACTTTCTAAATTGTAAAACAAAATTACATTTTTTGATATTCAAGAATTTGGATTAAAATTTTTTAAAATTCTATCATATCATTTTGTCTTATTTCTAGCTCAAACTGATCTAGAAAGCATTATGTCTCATCAAAATTGCAATTCTAAAATTCTTTTTTTGTATTTTCTATAAAATTCATTTTCTATTTTTAAAATGTTTCTTGTTGGAGCCTTTGCCATCAATAATTGTATTATACAAGCTTCTTCTCAAACACTTTCTGGAAAATTTATTTTAGAAAATGTCTGACAACTTTTTATAAATTCTTTAATTCACTTTTCCTGCAAAACATTTTTTAAATAAAACTTATCTTTTAGATACTTTTCATCTGTTCTAAAATATAGAACATCGTTTTTTTCTTCATTTGAAAATACTTTATTTAAAATGAAAATAGATATAAAAATAATTAAAAATAACTTTTTCATAAAAACTTAAAAAATAATATTTGTCAAATAATAAATAAAAAAAAATAATAATCAAGTTTTTTGTTTAAATTATAACTTTACTTTTTTGATTATCAAAATAAAATATAGTTATTATTAAAAATAAATAAAAAATGAAACATTTAAAAATAAATATAAATATTCTTGAATTTGAAGGTGAAACAATATTTAAAGATATAAATTTTACACTAAATAAAAACGATAAAGTAGCTATTGTTTGAAGTAATTGAGCTGGAAAGTCAAGTTTGATGAAGATTTTGACTTGAGAAATGAAAAATTATGATTGAAGTATAGATAATGTTTGAAATCTAAGTTTGTGATATTTAAAGCAAATTTACTCAGATAATGAAAACAAGCTTGTAAGAGAAGAACTTAGAGAAGCCTTTGCTGAAATAGTAAAAATGGAAGCTGAGCTTGATAATTTAGAGTCAAAAATGGCATCAGACTCTCAAAATATGAATTTAATTGAGAATTACACTATTTTACTTGAACAATTTAATAATATTTGATGAAATGATTATAAAAATCAAATTCATCAAGTTGCTAACTGAATCTGAATTTTGGAACTTTTGGATAAAAAATTAACTGAAATAAGCTGATGACAAAGGACAAAAGTAGCTTTAGCAAAAGTTCTTTTGGAAAGCCCAGATATTCTTTTTTTAGATGAACCAACAAACTTTATAGATATGAATTCTGTTGAATGGCTTGAAAGCTTTTTGCAGAATAAGTGGAAAAGTTGATATGTGATTATTTCTCATGATAGAGAGTTTCTTGATAAAACTTGTGATAAAACTTATGAAGTTCAAAAATGAAGATGATTAACTTATTATTTTTCAAATTATACTTGATACTTATCTGAAAGAGATAGAATAGAAAAGAAAAAAATGGATGAGTACAAACGTGAGCAAGAATATTTAGAAAAACAAAAAAATTTAATAAATCGTTTTAGGGCTTGATCAAGAGCTTGATGGGCTAAATCTAGAGAAAAATCTTTAGAAAAAAGAGAAATAATTGAAGCTCCAGTTATTCAAAGAAAACCTAAATTTTTTTTCTCTTATACTTGAGAAACTCCTGAAAAGTTGCTTTCTTTCAAAGAATGCTTTATTTGAAGAGAAAACCCTTTGTTTTTTATAAACGAATTATATTTATATAGAAATCAAAGAATCTGAATAGTTTGAGAAAACTGAGTCTGAAAATCTACTTTTATAAAAACTATTTTGTGACAAATAAAAATGCTTGATTGATTTTTTTGAAAGTGAAAATGACTTAAAATAGGATATTACTCACAAATGCATGAAGAACTAGATACAACAAAAACAGTTAGGGAAAATTTTTTGAAGCAAAAAATAGAGTATCCTGATCAACAACTTATTTCACTTCTGAATCATTATTTATTTGATATGAAGTTTTTGGATAAAAAAGTTTCAGAACTTTCTGGTTGAGAAAGGTCAAAGTTGCTTTTTGCTATTTTGTGACAAAAAGAATTTAATTTACTTATTTTAGATGAACCTACAAATCATTTGGATTATGATACAAGAGAAAGTTTAGAAGAAGCTCTATCTAAGTTCTCTTGAAGTATTTTATTTATCTCTCATGATAGATATTTTGTAAATAAGCTTTCAACAAATATTTGGTTTATTTCGGAGTGAGAATTGTCTGTTTCTTACTGAAATTATGAAGATTATAAATTCAAACTTGAAAATAATATTGATATGGATTTAAGTCTTTGGGATCAGGAAGCTGAACTAAATCTTGTTTTGGAAGAAAAACTTTGAGAAAAAGCTTTTAAAAGAATAAAAGAAAAGTTTAGTTGATGAAAAAAGAGAAAGTAAAAATCCCTCATTATGAAGGGATTTTTTAGTTCAGAAGAAATTTAAAAACTTCTATCTTGAGTATCTTATAAGATACCAAATACTTTTTAGAAGTTCGATTAAAACAATCATTATGGTTATATAGCAAATTAGAGCTACAATTGTTATAATCAAATCAAAAAAGTTTCCTAAATGAGTATTTCTTCCTATCAAAAATGTCAAATATAATATTATTACTGACGTAAAGATTATAAAAGCGTATATTTTTATGTCCGCCTTTAATCCTTCTACGGAAAATTTAAATTTCGTTTTCATTTTCCCTCCTTTTTAAATAAAAAATAAAAACATATATATTATACAATAAAATATTTATTTGTCAATAATTTATTAAATTTTGATTAAATATTTTTCTATTTCAAACTTTATATCATCTTCTTCACTGCTTACAAGTTTTCACATTTTCATATTTTTATCTATATTTACCAAATTTATGTACAAATTTTTTAATTCATGAAAATTTATTTTATAATTCTTCCCTATCAGAAAACTTCTATTTCATAGATCAAGTATTTTTGAAATTTCGCTTTGAGTTTTTTTCTCTTGTTTTAGCTCTAAAATAAATAAACTTGTTCTTAAATTTGAAAGCAAATTATTGTAAAATGCAAAAATATTTGTTTCATTTAAAATTATATTTATTTTATCAACTGCTTCAGGTATTTGCTTGTTTAAAACTAAATCTATTATTTGGAAAATACTTTCTTCCAACTCTGGAACAATATTTTCTTCAATATCAATTTTTGTTATAAAATCTTTTGTTATTGTCAATTTTTCAAGTTCTGGAATTATTTTATTTATTTTATTTGATTTGTATTTTATAATTGTGTTTATAGCTTCTAAGTCTATTTTTCAGCTGAATTTTGAATTTATTATTTTTTTTGTATCTTCTTCATTTTCTAAATTAAACTCCTTTATTTCTGAAATATTTTTTATATTTTTCCAGAATTTTTTTCTTTTATCTGGTAAAAAATAATTTAAGATTATTATATTTTCTTGTGGTTTTTTCTCTAAATTTTTTATCAAAAAGTCCTCTAATTCATCTCAAATATCATTATTTATATCAAGTATTATTAGCTTTTTTTCAGAAGAAAAAAGACTTTCTGATAAAATAGCATCTTTTAAAATATTTTTATCAAGGCTTTTTATTTCTTTTAAGTGAATTAAATTGAAATCACTATACTTTTCAATAAATTGCTTTTTCCATTTATTTAATGCTTCTGTTATAAGAAATTCAGAATTTCAAGTAAATACATAGTTCATTTTAGTTTTCTATTAGCTTTTTTAAAGTTTTGTTTTCACTATTTTTTATATGTTCAAATATTTTTAACATTGAAATTAAAGATTTCTTTAGATTTAGTAAATCTCTTGGAGATGTCCTATTTAAAGCGATTCTATTTAGAATATTATTTATATTTGAAACTGATCATAATTCTTCCCTTACTTTATCAAGTAAAGGTTTATTTTTAAGGAATTCTTCAATAAAATCTTGTCTTTTCTTGATTTCATTTATATTATTTAGTGGTTTTAAAATAGAATTATATAGAAAATGACTTCCAGAAGATGTTTTTGTTTTATCTAAAACTCAAAATAAAGTTGCTATTTTTGCTGACTTAGTTGCAAAATTATAAACTAAATCTAAGTTTTTTATAGTTGATTCATCTATTTTTAAATTATCTGAGAAGTCAAAAAGACTTATCGTTTTTAAAAAGCTAAAATCTGTTTTTTGATTTGATTCTAAATATTCTAAAAGTAAGCTTGATGCTTTTTGTGCTTCTGTATATTTTTCAAGTCAAAATCATTCTAAATTATTTGTTTTGAAATGATTGATCAAGTTTTTGTAACAATCTTTCTTTGATTCAAAAAAATAGATATTTAAGCTAAATTTTTTTTCTAGAGTTTCTTTTATTTCTTGATTTCAAAATAATTTCTTCTCTAAAACAACTTCTTTTGGAAATATTTTATAAAGTTCTCATTTTAGCTCATCAAAGTTTTTAAATTCAGCAGTTGACCACTTATTTTCTGATAAATTTAGAATTGATAATCAAAACTTCCCTTTATTTTCAGTAATTGCTATTATATTTGCATTATCAGTTTCATAGTTTTCTCATTCTAATCAAATTGTAGCTGGAGTTATCACTCTAACTACTTCTCTTCTTACTATTCATTTTAGGTTTGGATCTGAAACTTGTTCTGCAATAGCAACCTTGTATCAGGCTTCAACTAATAAGGGTAAGTATTTATCTTTTGCGTGATAAGGAATTCATGCCAGAGGAGTAGGATTTTTTGCATTTTTGTTTCTGCTTGTAACAGCTACTCAAAGCACTTTATTTGCAATTAAAGCATCATCATCAAACATCTCATAGAAGTCTCACATTCTGAAAAACAAAATAGAGTCACTATTTTGTGCTTTTATTTCATAGTATTGTTGCATTCATGGAGTTAGTTTTTCCTCAGACATATTTATAATTAAAATATAAATTTGTTTTTATTCATTCTTGCGTACGCTGGCTTTTCTTCCACATCTCTAGAGATAGATAAGATTATTCAAACTCAGATACAAAGAGCAAGTAAAGATGATCATCCGTAGCTTATAAAAGGTAAAGTTACTCAAGTCAAAGGAACTATGTTTAGATTTACTCAAACATTTATAAATGTTTGGAATAAAAACCAAGAAGTCAATCCTAAAGCTGCGTATTTTGCAAATTTATCCCTTACATTGTAAGCTATATAAAATCATCTATATCATATGTAAAGGTAAACTAAAAGTAAAATCAGTCATCATCTAAAACCTAATTCTTCAACTATTACAGCAAAGATAAAGTCTCACTGAACTTCTGGTAAGTATCAAAATTTTTGAATTGATTGTCAAAATCATTTTCACGCAAATCATCCACTTCAAATAGTTATAAGTCACTGCTTTGTTTGATCGTTTATTTGACTATTTTTTATTGCACTTTCACTATCTGCAAGATAATTGTCTATTCTTTGTGTTATATAACCTAACTTATTTAGGTTTTTTCAAGTATTTGGATCATACTCTCAGAACTTATAAACTATAGCTATTAGACAAATTCATAAAAGAGCCATAGATAAAATATGTTTTATGTTTGCTCAAGCGAAAAAGAATAAAATTGTTGTAACTGGAAGTAGAACCATCAGTGTTCAAAAATCCGGCTGTAATCCAACTAAGATTACGACGACAGACATAATTCATAAAAAAGGTAGAAATCACTTTTTGAAATCTCTTAAATTATGATTATATTTTTTGAAAGCTGCTGCTAAGAAAATTATAAGAGAAACTTTTAGAAACTCTGTTGGTTGTATCAAAAAAGGAATTCAAGGAATAGATATCCATCATTTAGCTCATTTCAAAGCAGCTCAAACAATCAAAACATAGATAAGCATTACTCAGCTTGCAATTAAAAAATATTTAGCATATTTTTCAAAAAAGCTATAATTTACTTTTGTTACAAATCACATAATAAGTAAACTGACAACTATATGAAAGATACTTCTAACTAAATAAAAATAGTTGTAAGGAGTTTTTATTAATCATTTTGAAACATATTGTTCATATGTTACTTTATAAGATGAATAAACAGAAACTGAAGAAATCATAATCGCACCGAAAACAATCAGCAAAACTACAACTATAAATAGTTTATAATCTATATTTTTCATTTTTAAAAATTTATTAAGTTCTTATAATTTGTAAATAAAACGGGATCATAATTTGCTATAAAAATTTGAACAAACAGCAAAATAACTATAACAATAGCTGGAGCAAGTTCAAAAGGTCAAATTGTTGTCGGAATTATATTTTTTATTTTTTCATAAATTGGCTCTAAAATCGAATCTATAAATTTTATTTTAATTCTCACTCATAAAATTTGTATCCAAGATAAAACTATATGAATAAAAATAATTATAAACATCAGATCTATTAACACCAAAATAAGCATAAGGAAATTTTGCATTTTTTATTTTGTTAATTCTAAATAGACATTTTTAGCTGCTTCTTCTTGCGCTTTCTTCTTACTACTTCAGCTTCAAGTTCACTTTAACTCACTTTTGAAATATAATCCAACTGTAAAAACTTTTTCGTGATCTAGTCACTTTTCATCTATAAGTTCATAAGTTGGAGTTATATCAAATTTTGCTTGAGCATATTCTTGAATCAAAGTTTTGTATTCTTTTATGCTTTCTTTGTTTAGAATCTCTTTTACAGTTGAATAAATATGTTTGTTTATGAAGTTTGATGCTTCCTCAAATCATAAATCTACATAAATTGCTCAAATAAAAGCCTCAACTACATTTGCAAGTAAATAGTTATTTTCTCTTCATCATCACTTTTCTTCTCATTTTCATAAAAGCAAATATTCTGAGAATCATAAGCTTTTAGCTATTTTTGCTAAATTTTTTCATCTTACAATTGCGCTTCTCAAATCTGTCAATTCTCACTCTGCTTTTTCAGGAAAATTTACGAAAAGATTTCAAGTTATGACTAGCTCCAAGACTGCATCTCATAGAAATTCTAACCTTTCATTATGTTCTGGTGCAAAATCAGGTCTTTCATTTACTATTGATCTGTGTATAAAAGCCAATATATAATTTGAAATATTTTTATAATCAATTCCTAAAACTTCAAGTAAATTTGAAACTTTTTTTATCTGTATTTCGTCTTCTATTGCTTTTCTTACTATTACCATAAATTAAAAATATTATTGATTAAAAAATCTTTTACATTATATAGAAAATATTCAAAAATACAAAAAAAAGTTAGTTGCTTTTTTCTAACTTTTTTTAAAAATAGAATATCATTTATTTCAATTATAGTTTTCTTTTTGCTTGTTTAATTCTTCATAATCATTAAAAATATTATGTAAAACTCAGTTTACTATTTTTTTTGAACTAATTTCTGAAAACATTTTTGCTAATTCAATAGATTCATTTACAGAAACTTTTAGAGGGATTTCCTCTTTTAAGTAAAAAATTTCAGCAAAGGCTATGTAAAGAGGTAAAACATTTAAAATACTCATTTTTTCAAAATCAAATTTTGGAGAATATTTTTTAATCATTTCTATAAAAAATTCTTCTTTTTCAAAAATTATTTTTATCATTTCTTTTAAATATTTTTCATCAATTTCATATTCAAAATCTTTACTAAAAAATGATTCTAAAAAATCTTCTTCTACAAAAGGTGTAAAAGTAGCTGAAAACAAAGCTTGAAATAATAATCTTCTGGTTTTTTTACGATTTGTATTACTTTTATTCATTTTAATTATTCCAAAAAATACAACTTAAAAAATTAAGATAGACAAAAATCTATCTTAAAATTATATTCTAGTAGTTCTTTTAGCTCATTTTTTAGCTACAACAACTCTATCTTTATATATACCATTCTCATCAACCATATGAGCAAGTCCTGTAGCTGTAGAGTTTAACATAACTCTATTTTTTAATTTTCTAGCAGACAATTTAATCCAGTTAGTAGTTCTAGTTCTAGTTCTAGATTTTGATGTCTTTTTCTTTGGTCAGAAAGTCATTTTCTAAAAATTTATTAAATAAAATAATTGTTTTGTATTTTTTACACAAAAAAATACCTAAATTTTTTTGTTACTGCTAGATTTTAAAAGTTTTTTTAAAAAAATCAAGTTTAATTTTAAAATAAATTTCAAAAAATTCAAATTTCATTATTTTTTCGTTTACATTCTTATTTTTTACAAAAAAATATCTTTACTTTTTATAATAATTGTTTAAAATATCCCTTGATTATTTGTAAATATTTTTAGATTTATGAAAAAAATTTTAATAATAGAAGATGATTTAGGAATTTCTGGTTCTCTGAAACTTTATCTTGAGAATAGTTGATTTGAAGTTATTTTGTATTCTACTTGAGAAAAAGCCATCGAATTTATAAAAGAAACTTTGCCAGATTTGATAATTCTTGATTTAAATTTACCTTGAAAAGATTGAATTGAAATTACAAAAGAATTAAGAGAAACTGATAATACTCCTATTGTGATGCTAACTGCTAGGACTTCAGAACTTGACAAAATAAGATGACTTGAGATTTGAGCTGATGATTATGTTGCTAAACCATTTTCTCCAAGAGAATTACTTGCAAGAATAAACACAATTATAAGAAGAATTTCTTGATTAGAATCAGCTTCAAACTTAATAAAAATATTTGATTTGGAAGTTGATTTAGAGAAAAAAATAGTTACAAAAAATAACGAAATTTTGCCTTTAACTTCAAATGAATTTGAAATCTTAAAAAAATTGATAGAAGAAAAATGATGAGTAGTTTCAAGAGAAACTATAATGAAAGATATAATTTGATATGATAATTATGTTTATGATAGGACAATTGATACTCATATGAAAAATCTTAGAAAAAAAATAGGTTCTTCAGATTATATCACTACAATTAGATGAATTTGATATAGATTGAATATAAATTTAAAAAATTAAGAAAGATGTTATTATCAAAAAAATTTATAATTTGACTTTGACTTAGTATTTTTATTATAACTCTTGCAAATATTTTATCTTTTTATTTTTTTTATAGTTTTTATATAAAACTGTATTTTTATGAAAAAACTCAGGCAAGAGATTCTGTAACTATTGATTATATAAATGATATAATTAAGAAAAAAGCTGATGATATAATTGATAGTGTTTTTTCTGATGCTCAAATTGAGTTTTTTGAATTACTTGAAACAAATAATTGAAAAATCCCTTTGGATAAAGAAGAGAATGTTGATATTGTCGTGAATTATTTGATAAAAAGTTGACTAACTCCAAAATATATTGAAGAAATAATTCCTACTGATAATTTTAAAAAAGTTCTTGAAGCATTTTCGAAGCCTGATTCTCCAGAAGCTATTTTTATGAACAGATTTATTTTGAGTATTTTGATAACAAACTTAGTTGTAATTCTTTTTATAACTTTATTTTTATGGATATTTATTAGAAAAACACTTTCCCCTATAAGTACAGCAACTCAAAAAATTAAAAAAATGAATAAAAATATAAGTTCTAGTAGTTGAAGTTGAGAATATGAAGTTATTGAATATAAAAATCCAAAAGATGAAATTTGACTTCTTGTTAATTCTATCAATAATTTAAATAAAAAACTTGCATTACAAAATCAAATCAGAACTAGGCTTTTAGCAGATATTTCTCATGAATTAAAAACTCCGATAACTTCTATACAATGCTATTTAGAGTGAATATCTGACTGAGTTATAACTTTAAATCAGAAAAATTTAAATTCTATTAGCTCTGAGATGAATAGGCTTATTAGTCTCGTTAACAGAATAATGGATTATGAAAACTTTGACAGAAAAAAAATGGAATTAAACTTGAGTAATTTTGATGCAATTGAAGTTTTAAAAAATATTTCTGAAACTCATAAAAAGAGACTTTCTCAGAATAAACAAAGAGTAAAAGTAACTTGAGAAAATTCTTTAGAAATAAATGCTGATAAAGATTTATTTATTCAATTGACTCACAACTTGATTTGAAATTTTTTGAAATATGCAGGAAAAAACACTCAATTAACAATAAATGTAACAAAAAAATATATAGATTTTTGTGATAATTGAATCTGAATAAAATCAAGTGAAATACCATTTTTAACAGAAAAATTTTACCAAGGAGATATGGCAAAATACGGAAATGTTGAAGTTAGATGAATTTGAATTGGACTTTCAATAGTTTTAAAAATACTTGAGTCACATAATTGGAGGTATGAAATAAGGACAGATGTAGGAAAATGATTTAGTTTTAAAATATTTATTTAAATTCTTCACATAAACTTCACGTAAAGAAGTTGAAAAAATTTTTTTTAGAAGTAAAATAGAATCACTGAAATAGAAACAAATTTATTTAAAAAAGCCTTATAAAACAAATATATTTGTTTCTCTTTCTTTAAGATTTTAACTTTTTAATAAAAAAATGAAAAAAATAATATTTATTTTAATTACATTATTCGTTTTTTCGTTTTCTCAAAGAATCTACGCGAGTAATTCAGGAGTTTTTAGTGATGGTAAAACCATAAAAAATTTAAAAAAAGATATTGAAAATATAAATAAAACTAAAGCAAATTTAGATTCTAGTTTAAATACATTTTTAGAAGAACATAAAATAGATTCTTATCTAAAAAAATGATTATCAACAATTGATTATCAAAATATTCAAAATATCGGATTTACTTATAATTCAAAAATTGGTGATATAGAGGAAAAAATAAATAGAACAGAAAAAGATGAAGAGCTTCAAAAACTTCATAATGCTTTAGTTGAATCAAGAAAGGATTTATACAAAAGCCTTCTTCCCTATATAGATGCAAAAAGTATCAAGTCTTACCTTAATTATGTTGAAAATAGTACAAAAAATTTTATAGAGAAAAATAATCTCTCTTTGAGTCAATTGAAAATTCAAAATAATTATTCAAAAAAAGTTGAAGCTTTGGAGAAAAAAATACAAGAAAATAAGGATTATCTAGATGATGTTATAAAAAACTTGATAGAACAAAAATTTGATGAGAAATTTTCTCAATTTATGGAAATGCCTAGTTTTACAAAACTTTCTACAAGTGAAAAGATAAAAACCCTTGAAACTGTAGTTGAAAGACTAAATGCAAAGGTTGATTCTTTGAAAACAAATATGAACTATGATTCTATTTATATAGAGTCAGAAAAAAGAAAACTTGAAATTTATCAAGTTTTGATTAGAAAATTAAATGAGTTAGCTTATAGTTTAAAATAATACTATAAATTTAAAAAATACAAGCTTTTTAAAGCTTGTATTTTTTAATTCCAGTTATAAAAGTGTTCTAATTCTAACCTTTCATCATCAAATTTAAAAAGTTTTCAATGCTTTTTAAGCATAGATTGAACTTTATCAACTATTTTTTCAGAAACATCTTTTCCGTAAAGATGCTCTTTTTTTATCATTTTTTTATTATTTATAGCTCATAAAACTATATCTGCAACTAGATTTGAGTTTATTGGTGGGGCTATGATATTTGTTCCAGCTAGAATTGTTTCAGTTCTATCACTCCCAAACCTAATTGTTACACAAGGCACTCATACTATATTGGCTTCTTCTTGCATACTTCAACTATCTGTAACCACTGCTCAAGCTTTTGAAATCATATCAATAACTTCGTGGTGATGAGCTAAAGCAGGTCAATAAACAAAATTTTTTTTGTATTTTTCCTTAAGTTTTTCCAATTCTTCACTTAATCAATACTTTTCAATTGCAGTTTTTGAAGCATTTAGTTCTAAAAAGCAAACATAAACTCATTTTTCTATCAATTTTTTTATTGCGTTGAAAATAACTAAAAATCTTTCCTTTTTTTCACAGTTTTCCCTTCTATGGATAGTTATAAAGATAAAATCTTTTCATTTCATAGTTGGATAAATTTCAAAAGCTTTTGATTCAGGAATTTTTGATTTTGAGATTTCAATTGCATCTGAAATAGTATTTCAAACGACTTTTATATATTCTTTTGGAAATCCTTCATCTTTCAAAGTTTGCTTGTAAAGATCAACTGGGACTGCAAAAAATCAAGTTGATCATTCTATTGCTCTTGTATCAAATTGTTCAGGATATGGTTCTATACTACCTCTTTCATAAATATCGAAATCTTGTAAAGATTTATAATATTCATCCCAATCAAATTTTCATTTTTCATATTCTTCAAAAAGTTCGTGGAAAAAATCTTTATTCGGAGTAAATGTTCTAATTCAAGCTTCTACATGAACAACTGCAAATTTATTTAAAAAAGCTGCTTTATCAGCTGTTGTTGCTGTTAAAGTATCTCAGTGTACATAAGGAATTGGTATTTTTTGATAATTTTCTTCTAAATCTACAAGTATATCTCAAAGTCTTTCAATTATCAGAGAGTATTTTTTATGAATTTTTCAAAAAATATTTAAATTTATATCAACTTCCATTCAAAATTCGTCTAAAACTCATTTACTTAAATTGTAATCATAATGTTGTCCTGTATGAATTAAAATGACAAGTTTTCCTCTTTTTTTCAGTTCTATATAAAGAGGAGCCTGCTTGATAATATCAGGTTTTGTTGCGATCATTATTATGTGTGCATATTTTTGAGAAGAATCTTTTAATTCTTCATAAAATCCATCTCTTATAAAAATACTTGTTTCTTGTTCCATTTTTTTCACTTTTTAAAAAATATTTCTTTAATTATACAAAAATATTTTTTTTATCAAGAAAAATTAAATTTTTAAAAATCAAAACATAATTTTAAAGACTGTCAACTATTTTTTCTAAAAATAGTTGAAAAGCTGAGCTTATATGCTAAAATAAAAATGTTTTAATTTTTAACTTTTGGATTATGAAGTTTCTTACACCCATTCTTTTGCTTATATTCTTTTGAATAGCTGTTCTTTGACTTCTTAATTGACAAGCAGCAATTAGTATAGTATTTTTATTTCTTTCTATTTTTTTGATTGCTCTTTCAGTTAGAATTGTTCAACCAAATACAGTTAGAACAGTTGAATTTTTATGAAAATATAATAGAATTCTAAGACAAGGTTTTCATTTGATAGTTCCTGTTTTAGAACAAACAAGACTTCAAAGTTTATTTAGAAGAAATTTCTCTGTTGAAGTTCAAGGTGTTACTGATGATAATGTAACTGCTTATATAGGATTAAATGTGATTTATTATGTAGAAGATGATTGAGATGATTCTCAAAAAGGTTCTATTTATAGATCAATTTATTCTATTGATGATCATAAAACTATGATAAAATCTACAATTGATGAGCAACTTAGAGCTATGATTGCAGATTTTACTCATAAAGAAATATTTAATAAAAGAGAAGAAATTTGAGAATGAATAGAAGAAAGACTTAGAATAAAATTGGCAACTTTTTGATTTAAACTTGACTCAATCCAAGTTCGTGATATAGAACTTGATAAAAAAGTTATGGAAGCTATGAATAAAGTAGTTGAAACAGAAAAACTTAAAGAAGCAGCTATAAATCAAGCTGAAGCTAAGAAAATACTTCAAGTTAAGGAAGCTGAAGCTGAAAAAGAAAGTAAAATATTGCTTTGAGAAGGTATGGCAGGACAAAGAATGAAAATAGCAGAATGATTTAAAGAATCTGTTGATTTGATAAAAGCTACAGATGACTCTCTAAATGCTGAAAAAGTTTTACAATTTTTGCTTGATTCAAGTAGAATAGAAACTCTTGGAAATATTTGAGAAAGAGATTGAGCTAAGCTTATTTATCTAAATGAAGACTTAGAATGAAGAGCTTCTAAACTTATGTCAGGAAGTGAAATAATGAATTAAAAGAGATTTTTTTAATCTCTTTTTTTATCTTAAAAATATATTGACAATTCCGATATATTATTTATAATATATATGCTTTTGTTTCTTGATTATTTAAAAGGAGGCAAAAAATGAAAGCGTTTTTTAATTTCACTTTTTTTATCACAGTAGTAACGATTACTTGCGTTCTTCATTCAAACTCGTGGTTTGGAAATCCTTTAGGTCCACAAAATACTGATCTTCTGATTTCCTTTATTGGAGTTGGGATCGGACTAATTCTTGCCATTCTAACTTCCAGAATGGCTCTAAACCACAAAAAAAGCTCCACAGCTTTTTGGGACTTGGTTTTTGATTGTATAAGCCTGAATCTTCATATAATAGGAGTGTTCTCTTGGAAGTATATTAAGCTTCCTATCATGGATGCTCAGGAAAGTAATACAATATCAGTTCTATTAATTGCGATGGCAGCCATTTCGTTTCTTGAGTTTGTATTGACTGCAAGAAACATTGTTTTAAAAAGCTAAGTGAAATGAAATTTTAGCCTTGAATCAATTTCAAGGCTTTTTTATTTATACTTTTTTATCGGAGCTATTTTTATGTTCATCTTTTTTATTCACTGTCAAGGAAAAGCTATTGAAGCTATTTCTCAGTTTAACTCCGTGATAACTCAATTTCAAAATTTGTGATGTGTTACTTTATCTCAAACAGAAAATTGAGATAAATCATTTTCAGATATTTTTCTTACTAATTTTGCTCTTACATTTCATACAGAAGTTTCAGTAAAATCAAAATTTGATTTTGAAATGCTGTCAAAAAATCCTAAACTTTTTTCTAAATATTTTTCTAAGTCTAAAGATTCTAAAAATTTCTCATCAATTTCCTTTATAAATCTGCTTTCTGGATTTCTAACATAATCTCAAAAATAAAATCTTTCTGTTGCTCTACTTATAAATAATTCTTCTTTTGCCCTTGTCATAGCTACGTACATAAGTCTTCTTTCTTCCTCCAGTTCTGAACTATTTCAAATACTTCTAAAACTTGGGAAGATTCCCTCTTCAACTCAAATCAAAAAAACTCTTTTTTCTTCAAGTCATTTACTTGTATGTATTGTCATCAAAGTTACAAAATCATTATTTTTCTCATCTTTTTCAGTATCAGTCAAAAGCGAAATATCTTCTAAAAAGTTTGATAAAGCTTCTCTTGGCTCTAATCAGCTGTATTCTGAAGTTAAATTTTCTAGTTCATTGATGTTTTGTAATTTTGAGTCTTTTTCTTCTTGAGATAATCACTCTGTTAAATATTCTTTATATTTTGTGATTTTTATAATTTCTCTAAGTAGCTCGTTTAGAGAAAGATTTAGAGATTTTTCATATAAATATTTATAAATTTCTAAAAAGTTTTTTATAGCAGATTTTGCTCAAGAATTCAATTCTTCAACTTCATCAATATTTTCAATAATGTGAAAATAATTTAATCAAAAATTATTTTTATAATTTTCGATTGTTTCTATTGACTTGCTTCAGATTTTTCTTGGAGGAACATTTATAATTCTTTTTATGCTGATTGAATCACTTTGATTATGAAGCATTTTTAAGTAAGAAATCAAGTCTTTTATCTCTTTTCTCTCATAAAATTTAAACCCTCAAATTACTTTGTAAGCAATAT
The DNA here is from genome assembly GCA_003260325.1 of Candidatus Gracilibacteria bacterium GN02-872. Taxonomy (GTDB): domain Bacteria; phylum Patescibacteriota; class Gracilibacteria; order BD1-5; family UBA6164; genus GN02-872. Next base: position 86,116 of record MOLU01000004.1, read on the forward strand.
TTTTTGCAATTAAAGCTTCCTCTATTTGTCTTGATTGTGCATTTGTTCTGTATAAAATCAAATTATCTTTTAAGTTTCAACCTTTTTCTTTTATGATACTTGCGATGATTTTGGCTTCCGTTCTATCATCTGCAGCTTCAATATAGTTTATAAAATTTCCTTCTTCATTTTCTGTCCAAAGTTCTTTTTTTATTCAGTTTACATTATTTTTTATCACAGAATTTGCCCCTGCAATAATGTTTTTTGTACTTCTGTAGTTTTGTTCAAGTTTTACAATAAGCGCATCAGTATAGTCTTTTTTGAAATTTATAATGTTTCTCATATCAGCTCATCTCCAACTATAAATCGACTGAGCATCATCTCAAACAACAGCTAAATTTCTGTATTTTGAAGCCAAAAGCTTGACGATTTCGTATTGAGGTGCATTTGTATCTTGATATTCGTCAATCATCAAGTATTTGTATTTTTCTTGATAATAATCCAAAACTTTTTCTAACCTAAGCAAGCTATAAGTTTTTATTAAAATATCATCAAAGTCTAAAGAATTATTTTCTTTTAGCTCTTTTTCATATTCTGTATAAACACGAAAAACTACTTCTTTGAATTGATTATCAACTTCTTTTTCGTAAGATTTTGCTGTAATTAAAGCATTTTTTGCATTTGAAATATAAAAAGAAATTTGTTTTGGAGGAAATTCTTTTTCGTCTAGATTTAGTTTTGTTTTGAGAATACTTTTTAAAATAGAGATTTTATCTTGTTCATCAATAATTACGAAATCTTTTTTTAAATTTATTTTTTCAGCAATTTCATCTCAGTAGTTCGATTTCAGCATTTCTTTCAGAAAAAATATTCAAATTGAGTGAAAAGTTCAAATCAAAGGGAAATTTCTATTTTGATAAATGTTTTTGGGAGTTTGGACTCACAGGTTTTGCGCTACTCTTTCTCTCATTTCATTTGCTGCTTTGTTTGTGAAAGTAACCATTAAAATCGAAGCTGGATCTATATCGTGATTTTTTATCATATTTTCAACTCTTTTTGTTAAAGTTGCTGTTTTTCAGCTTCCAGCTCACGCAATTATAAGTAAAGGTCAGTTTATTTTTTCTATTGCTTCTTGTTGTTTTGGATTTGCTTGCATTTCCCTGATTTAAAAAATATTTTTTTAATTATACAAATATTTTTCTGAAAATAAAAAAAATTTGTTTTTTCTTGTTAAAAACTAAAACTTCCAATTTTTTGGAAGTTTAAAAGGCTATAAATTCATCTTTATAGACTATTGTTCAAATATTTTTTTGCATTTACTAAAAAACTTATTAAAATCATAAAAATATTTCAAATAAAAAACTATGCGTTTAGACCAGTTTATAACGGAAAAACTCAAAATTTCAAAAAATAAAGCACAAAATTTAATCAAATCTTTAAAAGTTTCAGTAAATAATAAAATAATTAAAAAATCTTGATTTGAAGTGAGTTCTTCTGATAAAATAGATATTTCTGAAAGTGAAGAATTAAATTATGTTGCTAGAAGTGCTTTGAAGTTAAAGTGATTTTTTGAAGAAAACTTTATTGATTTGGAAGATAAGATTTGTCTTGATGTCTGAAGTTCTACTTGATGATTTTGTCAGATTTTACTTGAAAAATGAGTTTTAAAAATCTTTGCTGTTGATGTTTGAACTTCTCAACTTCATCCTATTTTAAGAGAAAATAAAAAAATTATTTCTCTTGAAAATACAGATATTAGAAATCTAGAAAAGTTAAAAAATTTAGATTTTATAACTTGTGATGTAAGTTTTATAAATTTGGAGAAAATTTTGGATTCAATTATTTTTCAAATGGAAGAAAAAACAAAAGTTTTACTTTTATTTAAGCCACAATTTCAAGTTTGAAAAGAGTTTATAAATAAAAAATGAGTTGTAAAAGATAAAAAAATTATAGAAAACAAGTTAAATGATTTTTTAGTTTTTGCTAGAGAAAGCTGATTAAAAGTTTTGAAAGTTGAAAAATCTAAAATTTTTTGAGAAAATTGAAATGAAGAAGTTTTTATTTTAGCAGAAAAAAGAAGCTAACAATCTAGCTTCTTTTTTTATCTTTTTAAAACAATAATTCATAAGAATTTTCTTCTTCTCATTTTTCTTTCTTATATTTTGCTATTATTAAGTTTAGTTCTCTAGTTAAATAATTTACTAAATACATATCTTCAGTAGTTTTCAAATCTGAAATTTTTATAGTGTATCAAGTTTGAGCTCAGTCTTTGTAAAAATAAGAACTATTTTTTTCGTAGATATGACTTCTATATTCATTTAATTTTTTCACTAAATTATTCATAAATTCTATTTTTTCATCCCAAGTTTTATCTTCAATTCTTTTTTCAAGATTTCAAATAATTACTTTTGATGCTTCTATAATTTTGGCTGTATTTAGACCATTTCTCTCTATAATTACTCAATCAAGTAAATTTCTTCCTGGTCAAACTATTTGTCTTCCGTTATAAATCATCGAAGTTGTAGCTCAAGCGTCTAGGTTTAAAGCATCATAACAACCAAATTTTAATAGATATTCTGGTAAATCTATTAAACTTATATCAAAAACAAAACCTGTATAAATTTTTGTTTTTTGCTTATTTGAACAGATAAAATTTCTAGTTCAGTTTCTTTTCATTTTAGAATCAACTAGTCATTTTTCGTCATATTCTTTTATTTTACTTTCTCAGTTCTGTAAAATCAAAGGATGATTTGCTAATCAGTAAAATATTTTTTTCTCATCATTTGGATTTATTTTTCCTGATTGAAATAAAAAAGGTGAAGTGTTTTTATCCCAAGCAAAAACGACTCTGTTTCCAGTTTCTGTGTCTCAGCTGTATTTTAAACCTTCTACGTATCTTTCATTTCTTGTAAAATCTTTTCATCAGCACTCTCTATAATCTTTTGGACAAAAAAATACTCAATTTATAGCTGAAACTCAATTGTATTTTTCCATCAATTCACGTAAACTTGTTGCTTCATAATCAGGATTTACTCCAACCTTTAATTTGTACTCACTTGAACCGATGTTGTACTCAAAAACTTTCATTTTTTTTCATTCAAAAGTATTTTCTATATAATTGTTTGCTGAAGCTACAGAGAAAGTTGAAGCTAGGAACAAAATTGTTAATAAGATTTTTTTCATTATTTAGTTTTTTAAAATTTAACTTTTATATTTTATCAATTTTTTTGATTTTTCAAAATTTTATTTCTTTGATTTTTTTTTGAAAATATTTATAATCTTTTAAAGAATTTATATTTTAAGCAAAAAAGATGAACTTTCCTTGATTAAATAAATGAGATATTTTAGAAAATGTGAAAATAGAAAAATTGGTTTTTGGTTGACAATGATTTGCTAGATTACAGCATCCAAATCCTGAACATGACTGAAAAACTATTTTTATAACTGGCTGAGCTATTCCTGGAAGTGTTGCAAATTTACGAGTTTTGAGAAAGAAAAAAAGATTTATAGAAACTCAAATTGTTGAAACAATAGAAAAATCAGAGTTTGAGATAAAAAATAAAAACAATTTATATTGAGAATCTGGCTGATGGAAATGGATTGATATTCCCTATTTTAAACAACTTGAAATAAAATCAGAACAAGTTAAGGAAGCTTTTAACTTGATAGAAAAAAAATATTCTAAACAAAATTTTTTAGAAATAGAAGCTTCTCCATTTCAAGAAGCTTATAGAAATAAAGTAGAATTTTCTTTTTGAAAATATTTATCAAATTTAGAGCAAAAAGATGAACACTTCAATGTTGGTTTTCATAAACAATGAGAATTCTCAAAAGTAATTGATTATGATGGAAGTCCACTTATTGATGAAGAGCAAAACGAAATTTACAGAGAAATAAAAAAATTTTGTAAAACTGTGTGATTGCCTGTTTATGATCAAAAAAAACAAGAATGATTTTTTAGACATATTTTGCTAAGAAAAGCTTATTTTACAAAAGAAATTATGGTTTTGCTTTCTTTTAATCCTGAATATTTTGAAAAAAATAAAAAGCTTAACAAAGCTGAAAAATTGTCTATTTTAAAGGATTTTTTTGTAAACTTATCTTTAAAATATCCAAATATAAAATCTATTTATTTTTCTCATAATCCAAATAAATCTGATACTTCAATTTGAGATTTAGAGCTTATTTATGGAGAAAAAACTATAAAAGAGAAAATTTTATGATTGACTTTTGAAATAAGTCCAACTTCATTTTTTCAGACAAATTCTGCTTGAGCTGAGAAACTTTATTCTATTGTTTTAGATTTTGCAAAGCCAGATTTTCAAAATGTTTTAGATTTGTATTGATGAACTTGAACAATTTGAATGATTTTTGCAAAAACTTGAGCTAAAAATGTTATTTCTGTTGAACTTGTTTCTTCGGCAAGTAAAGACTGAGAAAAAAATGCAAAATTAAACAATTTAGAAAATATAAGCTTTATAAATACAAAAGTTGAAGATTTTTTATGAAAATATTTGGAAAAGTGAGAGAAATCTGATTTGCTTGTTATTGATCCTCCAAGAGCTGGTATGCATCCCAAAGCTTTGAGTGATATTTTAAAATTTGATGCAAAACAAATAATTTATGTTAGTTGTAACCCTGCGACTTTGGCTAGAGATTTGGATTTTATTTTAGAGAATTCTGATTATAAAATAGAAAAAATAAAAGCAATTGATATGTTTCCTCATACTCATCATATAGAAACTGTTGTAAGTTTAATAAAAGAAAAAAGCTAGGTTTTCCCCTAGCTTTTAGTGCTTTTTAGTTAATAATCTATATAGCCACATCGTCTTCTGATTTAGCAGAAACTGGATTAGATAATTTCTATTGTCTAGGAAAATCTAATTCAACTCTTTGAAACTTAATCACTGAAAGTTTTGGATCTTTTTCATCCAAATTTTCATCCCAGAGGCATAGTTTTGAAGAAGGTTCTATTATTTTACTTTCAAGAATTATCTCTTTATAAGAGATATTTTCCTCCACTAATTCTTCACTATATATTATATTTAATGTAAGCTTTTTTCCCTCAAGGAAAGGTATTACATTTAAAATATAGTAGCCATCTTCGATTATTTTTTTTATTTCCTTATTTGTAGCCTCCTCAAGATCCTTGAGATCCTTGGACGTATTCAAAATATGGTATATTTCAAGTGTTGCTTGACGCATAAAACTCTCCTTTAAAAAAATTGAGTCTGCATTATATAGTTAAAAAACTATTTGTCAATAGAAATATAATCTTTTTGCAAAAAAAGATATTTTATGATAGTATTTGAAAAATATACATTTTAAAAAATATTTATGTTTTGAGCTAAGAAATTTTTAGAAGAGATTTTAACCTATATTTCGGAAAATAATTTTTCAGACTTGCATTTAACTTCTGGAAGAAAGGCTAGGATAAGGAATAGAATTGGAGATTTGGAAGAAATAGAAAAAATTTGAGAAAAAAAATTGGTTGATTTTACAAAGGAAAATGTTTTTGAGATTATAAAAGTCATGTTAACAGAGGAAGACTTAGAATATTTTCTGAAAGAAAAAGAAATAGATTTTTCTTATAAAATTCCTGATAAAGATAGGTTTAGAGTAAATTGTTTTTTTGATTCTTCTGGTTATTCTATAGCTTTTAGGCTTATTACTGCGGATATACCAACTATGGAAGAATTAGGGCTTTGAGAATGAATAAAAGAAATGTGTAAAAAGCAAAAATGACTTATTTTAGTTACTTGACCGACAGGAAGTTGAAAATCTACAAATTTAGCCTCTATGATAGATTTCATAAATAAAAATTATAAGAAACATATTATTACAATAGAGGATCCAATAGAATTTGCTTTTGAATCAGATAAAAGTTTGATTCATCAAAGAGAAGTTTGAGCACATACCAAAAGCTTTGAGAGAGCTATAAAATCAGCTCTCAGAGAAGATCCTGATGTAATTATGGTTGGTGAAATGAGAGATTCTGAAACTATAAAATCTGCTATAACTTTGGCTGAAACTGGACATATAGTATTTTCTACTTTGCATACAAATGATTCTGTTCAAACTGTTGATAGAATTGTTGATGTTTTCCCTTCTTCACAGCAAGCTCAAATCAGGATGCAGTTGAGTCAAAGTTTGATTTGAATTATTTCTCAAAGACTTGTTCCAAGAAGTGATAATAAATGAAGAATAGCTGTAAGAGAGATACTTGTGGCTAATGAAGCTGTGAGAAATCTAATTCTTTCCTGAAAAACTCATCAGCTTTATAGTATTTTGGAAGTTGGAAAAGATAATTGAATGATTCTGATGGATAAATATTTACTTGCGCTTTATGCAAAATGATTGATTACAAAAGAAGTAGTTTTAGCTTATGCAAGAGATAAGGATAGTGTAGAATTGATGATATCTTAAAAATTATTTTTTAAAAAAAGTAAAAAAATGTTTGATATAAAGAATATTTTATGAAATAAATATTTTAAATCTAAAAGTTTAAAAACTTGAGAAATTCTTTTTGATGAGTGAGAAATAGATAAAAATATTTATGTTGTGGAAAAAGGAAAAGTAAAAGTTGAGAAATATTTTTCTTCAGAAAAAAAAGAAAAGAAACTTTTAGCTGTTTTATGAAAAAATAGTATTTTTTGAGAAGGTTCGATTTTTAATAATCATCCAAAAGAAGTCGTGATTTCGGCTATTTGAGAAACAAAACTTTATTTTATAAAATCTAAAGATTTTAGAAATTTTGTAAAAGAAAATACTGAAATTGCAGTTGATTTTCTTAGTCAAATCATAAATCTTTCAAACAAAAGACTTCTTGAAGCAAATTTTCTTTTGACTTCAAATTATAAAATTAGTAAAATGATTTCAGAGGAAATAGAGTTTTCAAATAAAAATTTATTTGACATAATTGATGAATTTTGTTCTATAATAAAAGCAAAATATATAATTTATGTAGAAATAAATCAAGTTTTAGAAAACTATGCAACAGTTAGTTATGACAGTAGGATTCAGTGAAAACTTTTGGATAAAGTAGTAGAGTTAAAAAGTTCAAAAATTGATTTAGAAAATTTAAAAGAATTTGAAGTTTGAGAAAAAAATATGATTCTTGAGCTAAAAAATGGAAATAAAATAATCTGATTTTTTATTATTTGAGAAGATGAAAAAGTAGAATTTTCAGAAAGTCAGAAAAAATCTATAAACTCAATTTGAGTCCTTTTAGCCGGTTTTATAAAGCAAAAACAATATTTTCAAAATGAAAAAAATAAAGAAAAAGCTTAGGAAAACTCTAAGCTTTTATTTTGCGATTTTTGAAATTACTTCAAAAAATTTATCAATTTCATCTTTTGTATTGTAAAAATACAGACTCACTCTCACTGCTCATCACTCTTTAATTAAATCGTAAAAAGGATGAACACAATGCTTCCCTGACCTAACAGCAATATTGTTTTCAGCTAAAATTTCGGCAATATCGTGAGAATGATTATTCTCAAAAACTAAAGAAAAAACTCAAATTCTATTTTTTGGATTTTGGCTTCAGATTATTTCAATATTTTTTATATTTTTAATTTTTTCTAAAAAATATTCTATCAATTCTTTCTCAATTTTGTCTATTTTAGCAAATCATCAAATATTTTCAATGTATTCAAAAGCACGCAAAAGTGAAACAGCTCAAGTTACATTTGGAGTTCCTGGCTCAAACTTATCAGGAATTTTTCCGTCAGTATAGCCAAAGCAAGTTACATCTCATATTGCTCATCATCAAGAGATTGCTGGATGAAGTGATTCTAGGAGTTGTCTTTTTCCCCATAGAACACCTATTCAGCTATCAGCTAAAACTTTGTGTCAAGTAAAAAACAAAAAATCACAATTTAATTTTTTAACATCAACTTCAAAATGAGGAACAGATTGGCTAGCATCAACTACAAAAATTGTATCTGGCCTTTTTAGTTTTCAAACTTTTTCTAAGTCAAATATTTCTCAAGTTACATTTGAAACTTGTGTAAATGATATAACTTTTACTTTTTCATCATATTTTTTTTCAAAATCATCAAAATCTAAATCAAAGTTTTCTGTTACTCAAACAAATTCTACCTCTATTCAGATTTCATCTTTTAGAATAAGCCAAGGAACAACATTCGCGTGATGATCAACAATACTAAGCAAAACTTTATCTCATTTTTTTAAAATATTATTTTTTTTCAAAGTCAAAGTTACTAAATTTGCAGCATAAGTTGTGTTAAAAGTATAAATTATTTCTTTATAATCATCAGATCAGATATGTTTTGCAACTATTTTTTTTGAATCAATATAGAGTTTTTCGCTTCTTATAGAGATATCATACATTCATCTATGAATATTTGAATAATCATTTTCTAAAAAATCTTTTATTCAGTTTATCACGTAACTTGGCTTTTGGCTACTAGCTGTTGAGTCAAAATAAATCAATCAAGGATTATTTTTAAAAATCGGAAAATCTTTTTTGAAATTCATAAAACATTACTAAAATTATAATATTTTTAAATTATATTTATTTTTGAAAAAATACAAATTATTCAGTTAACTCAAATCATAAATCTTTAAGTTTCTGCCTTTCTTCTCAATTTATCTCTATAAATAAATCTTTTTTAGAGTATTTTTTATCAAATAATCTAGAAAAATATTTTTCATTTTTATCAAAGTTTATCTCTTTTCTGAAGCATTTTTCATCTAAACAATAATCTCTTTTTCTAATAGTTTCAGTTTCTCAATAATTATCTTTTTTTATAAATCATTTTGAAATAGCTTTCTCTACTACTTGATGCCAAATATAACCAGCTCAAGTTATTCAACTTACTCATTTCATTGGAGAATTATCGTTGTTTCAAACCCAAACTAAAAGTAAGAAATTTTTACTGTAAGAAATAACAACATTATCTCTAAAATTTGAAGAAGTTCAGGTTTTTACAGCTTGATAAATAGAAGTATTTAAAATTGAATTTACTCAAAAACTTAGATCTCTATTGTTTGGATTTTGTAAAATTTTATAAAGTAAATATTTATTTTCATCTACTTTTTTAGGTTTTTCTGAGATTTTGTTTTCTACAAAAGAAAAATTTAATTTTCTATTTGGATTTGTTTCAAAATCAGGAATTAAGTTTACATAACTCAAAGCAAGATTATTTAAAGTTAAGCTTGCATTTCATAAAACCAAGCTATATCCAAAAAACTGATATTCATTTTCTAAAAATTTAAATCAATATTTTTTATAAAATTCAAAAACTTCTTTTAGTCAAATTTGCTTTGACAATCTTACAGTTGCATTATTTAAACTATTTCATAAAGCTTTTCAAAATCTAACTAATCAATACTCTTTTAAATTATAATTTTCAGAAAAATAAGTCTTCCCTTCACTAAAGGAATCGTAGCTTGAACTCAAATCAACTAAAAATTTATTTAAAGAAGCTCACTTTTCTAAAGCTAATAAATATAAAAAAGGCTTCATAGTGCTTCCTGGTTGTCTAAGAGCAGTTTGTAAAATATCTACTTGTCAGTCAATATTTTTACTATAAAAGTCTTTACTTCATAAGTAAACTAAAACTTCCATTGTTTCTGGGTTTATAGCCAAAACTACTCAATTTGTAACATTTTTTGAATTTAGTTTAGAAATAGTTTTATTTAGAGTTTTTTGAGCAAAAGTCTGAAGTTCTGAATCTATTGAAGTTTTTCAAATACATTTTTTTGTATTTCAATTACAAAATTTGGAAGTTACAAAAGGAAATTTATCTATATTTTCCTTTTTGTTTAGATTTGTAATCTTTTTTTCAAAGTCAAAATTTAGTTTTGTTTTTATTCTTTCAAACACTTCAGAAAAGTTTTTTTCATTGATTGATTTAGTTCAAGGATTTCTAAGTAAAGCTAAAAGTAAAGTTATTTCTTCGTCTGTTAGATCATTTAAATCATATTTTCAAAAATACACTTCTATTGCTGAGTTTATTCAATATAAATTATTTCAAAAATAAATACTTTCTAAATAATTTTTTAGTATTTCATCTTTTGATTTAAAAATTGAGAAAAAAAATGCTAAATTTGCTTCTTTTAGTTTTTGCAAGTAAGTTCTTTTTTTCTTTAAAAAATATTTATTTTTTAGAAACTGTTCTGTTATGGTGCTTCCTCAAGAAGTAATTGCTCCTGAAGAAATATTTCCAGTTAAAGCTCTTAATTTAGCTAAAACATTTATTCAAAAGTGTGAATAAAAATTTTTATCTTCTATCAAAAGCAAGCTTTTTACAAATTTTGAATTCAAATCTATTTTTCAAGGTTTTTGATATCAATAAGAATTTGCCTTATCAGTAATAATTGTTCAATTTCTGTCAATTAAAAAAATTATTCATGGAGATTTTGAGTCATCAAAAAATAAAATGCTGTAAAAACACCAAATTTGAAAAACTATAAAAAGTATAAAAATTCCTAAAAATATTTTTTTAAACAAATCTTTTTTCATTTTCTTTTAGCTTAAAAACTATTTTTATTATAAATATTTTTAGAATTAAAACAACAAAAAAATAGAGAAATCTCTATTTTTTTATTTTACTTTCACTTCTTTGAATGAAGTATTTGCATTTCTATCAGGATTATAAAGTTCTTTTACAATTGTAGGTGGAGCTAAAAAACTTCAAGTAAATCCTGCTTTGAAATAATATTCAAACTCAAGTTGTGTAGAAGATGTGTAAGTTACAGCTTGAATTAAATTTCAGTTTTTCTGAACATTAAACCAATTCCAATTATTATCATTTGCAAAATTTGAAGAAACATTTAAAAATTTAGAATTGATAACTTGCGCAGTTGCAGGTAAATAATCAATCAAAGTTATCTGATTTCTGATATCTGAATTATCAGTATTTACAGAAATTTTTACTTTATAAGTTTTTCCTTTTTCAAAATTTACTCAATCAACTCTTTTCAAAACTCAAGCACAATCATCATAAACTTCAGAATTTTGACATTTTAGAAGTTTATTTTCATCAACAACTTCAAAAATATCTTTTATAATTGAAGCTTTGTTTGCAAATGCTTTTACTTTTGTTTTGTCTTTTGGAAATTGTTTAAAGTTTAATCCGACAAAAGTAGGAGCTGAGCTTTGAGAAACAGCTTTTATATGTAGGCTCTCTCATTTTAAAATATCTGAAAGTTTATAAGTATATTTTAAAATAGGGCTTTCTTTTGAAATACTTTTGTATCACCTTTCTCAGTGGCTTCAGATAGAGAAACCAAATCTAGAATTGTTATCTTTATAAGTTTTTTCTAAATATTTGTTGAATGCTATCAGAACAGAATTTTTTGTTTCATTTGAAAAGTACCAGTTTGTCCAGTCTTGTTCATATAATTCTGATACATACATTTCAGCATTTTTGAAATATTTCTCATCTCATAAATCAAGTAAAAGAGAAGTAAAATTCGCTTTTTCTAAATATTTATCCCAAGAATAAAAGTCTTTTCTTTCAATTTTTTCAAAGAAAGATTTATTTATAAGATCTATGTTTTTTGTGATTTCAGAAATATTTTTATCTTTTTCTTTTAATAAAGCAGAAGTGTAATTTATCAAAGAATATCTATTTATAGCATTTTCATCAAATCTTTTTTCTGGATTTTTTCACGCTTTTTTCAAGACTGTATAAATATTTGCTCTAATACTTTCATCCCATTCTGAATCTCATAAGCTATTTTTATAAACATTTTCTAGATAATTTATAGCTTTTTCAATTATTCACTCTGAAACTTCTTTTTTATCCAAATCAAATAAAGAATTTACAGTTAAGATTGTTAAATACTTACTTGAAGACCAACCATTAAAATAAGCAAATCCTCAGTCAGAGTTTTGGAATTCAGATAGTTTTTTTAGAGAATCTTTTATTTCTTCATTTCCCTTTTTCTCATCATAAATTTCTTTAAAAAATTTAGAGAATTTTTTTGCAATTAAGTTTTTGCTGATTATTGAAGTATAATCATCAGCATCATAAAAATAAGGATCTTTAGACTTATTTTTTAAAATATTTTCAACTCAAATAATTTTATTATTTGCAAAAGTCAATTCCACAATTGTTTTGTCTGGATCAGTATTTTCAGGAATTTTGAAATCTAAATCCAAAGGATGATTTTCATCTAAAATAGCAAATTTTTGATGATTTGTTATCAAAAGTGGATTTTCTTTTATTTGAATAGTTTTTTCAATTTTATCACTATGCTCAGCATTATCTCAAATTGCGGAAATTATGTATTTTAAAGTTTCTTCAGAGTTTGATTTTACAACTATTTCAAAAGGAACATACTTTGTCTCTCAAGATTTTAGAATTACAGTTTGATTATTATTCTTTATTTCTAGATTCTTGTCATTTGAAACTGAAACTTTTAGAGTTAAATCTTTTCAAGAATTATTTGAAAGAGTTGCTCAAATTTCAGAAATATCTCAATCTCTCAAAATAAATGGAGTTCTATCTTCTAAAACTAGAGCTTTTTTAACTTCAATAAATTTTTCATTGTATCAGAAATAATTGTCTTTTGAATTTGAAATTGCCATTATTCTGAAGCTTGTCAGATTATCTGGAAGCTTAAATTTTAGTTTAGCTTTTCCATTTTCATCAGTTATAACAGTTCAATAGAATGCCGTATTTTTAAAAATATTTCTAGTACTTATAGCTGAATCTCATCATTTTAAATCTCCAAATCAACTTCCTCATACTATTCATTTTCTAGAAAAATAATAATTTCTTAGCATAGCAATGTTTGTCATACTTGTTTGGATAGAAAATGGATATTTTTGGTAAATGAATTCTAAAGTATTTGGATTTATATTTCCCATCAAGCTAATAAGCGAATCATCTACAACCATAACTGTTATTTCTGATTTTATAGCTTTTCAATTGGTATTTTTTACTTCTAAATCTATGTTTACATCCTCTCTTGGAGAATAGATATTTTTATCTGTTTTTAAGTCAATTTCAGCTTTTTTATCAGTTTTATCAATAACTATTTCTGTGTATCATACTTTATATTGTGGGACTTCTGATTCTAAATCTTCCATAAATACTCAAATATATGAATTTGGAGCAAAGCTATCATTTACTTCTATTTCTTTAAAGAAAATATTTCATTCAACATCTACAAATTCATAATTTTTTACACTATCTCTTTCTGTAGTTAATAAAATTCTTGATTTTGAAACTGGAAGTCTTACAAGTATTTTTGCTTTTTCTCAAATTTTATAAGAAACTTTATCAGTTAAAACAGCAAGTTTATTGTCATCTTTTACAGGATTTGAAGCATTTGCATTTTCAGAATAAGAAATAATTCAGAAATATTTTCTACTCCAAGAAAATAATTTATTTAAGCCAAAGTGTTCGTTTTCTATATTTAACTTTTGTGCTAAACAATAGGCATCTTTTATTTTTACTATGTTTTGTACTGCACGTATAGCTGATGAAACTTCTGATGATTCTACACAAATTTCATTACTGTCATCATAATTCAAAGAAATATCTTGTTTTTGCTCAAATTTATCCAAAACTGACTGAATGTCTTGATTTGATAATTTATTTGGATCTTCTATTTTTAAATATTTTGCGATTAAAGACTTATCAAGTGGTCCATATTCAAATAAATATTCTCAAGTTTTTACTACTTTATAATCAAGTTCAAGTTGTCACTTCTCGTTTACAGAAAAGTTTTTATCATTTACAAAGAAAATATTTTCTAAAATTTCTTTTGAATTATAAATATTTCTTTCAAATCAGTTTGCATCAACAACTTTTTGGTTTTTATACTCTTTCCTTTTTACAATAAAAATATAATTATTATTGTATTCTGGAAGCCATTTTCACTTTTGTAATCATCAAGTTATTTTAAATCTTTCTCAAGCTTTTACAAATCTAGATGAGGTTGAGAAAGTTAAATTATTATTTGGATTGTAGCTTTTCAGAGAATCAGGAAGTTTAGCTAAAACAGAGTTTGAAAAAGTATCTTCATCTCAAGAATCATTTGGAATATTTACCTCAACTATGTATTTATAATCATCAAATCTAGAAGAATAATCTATATTTATATCAAAAGTTGCTTTTCAATTTGCATCCGTTGAAGCAGTTCAAGAAGTGTAAAACTCTTTTTGAGCTTCCCAAAAACATCAATAATAACAATCATCCCAATAGTCTTTTTCAAAATATTGTTGTTTATAGACATTGTAAGAAAAAGTTTTATTCGCAACAGATGCTCAATTATAGTATTTTGCATCAATAGAAGCTTTTATTTTAAAATTTGACAAATAATCTTTTGCTCAGAAGTATTTCTCAGAATCTTTTGTTTCAGTTATTTTTACGTATTCTCAGTTTAATCAAGAAGTTTCCAAAGAAACATTTGCTTTTATAATTGGTTTTTTAAATACTTCAACTGTAAAATCAGTATTTGAAATATATTCATCATTTTTACTTTTTATACTTAAATGATAAACTCAATTTCCAGCTGTTTTAGGAATTTCAAATTTAGAAAAAAAGCTTCAAAATTCATTTGTTGTTACTTCTTCTGTCCTTTCTTCTAATCCTGGTCAATAGATAGATAATTGTAGTTTTTCTTTATTTGGAGCAGATAAATCATTGGAGTTCCTAATTATTCATTTTATATTCACTTCTTCTCAAGGTAAGTATAAAACTCTATCTGTAAATAAATGTCAATTTAATTTGTTATTGGACCAAGTTGATAAACTATATTCTTCTTCTCAATTATAACCAAAGTTCCAGGGTTCTATTCATCAATTCCAAGTTGAAGACATATAAGAAATATGGTTTTCTCAAGTAGACTTTATAAAAAATGATTTTAAATCTTCTAAATAATCGTAATTGTCTTGATCAGTTCTTTGAAAAGAATCATCTATTTTTAACTTTTCATCTAAATTTACTTTTAAAAATCAATCTTTATCAGTTTTTCAAAGAGAAGTCACATTTTTTAGAACTTCTCAATTTATAGGAAAATTGTAAGTCACTACTTCTTTCCCTTCGTGGTATTGACTACTTCATTCTATAAAATCGTTTAGGTAAGCAAAAATTTCCTGGTTTTCAAGTCATTTTCAAGTTTCTAAATCATTTACAAAGAATGTTGTGTCACCATTTTTTGCCATTTTCATCAAAATATTTGCATTTGATTTTCCAAAAAATATTGGATAATTATATTTTCAATTGTATTCATAATCATCTTTGTTTTGAAAAGAAACGAAAAATAATCAATTTTTATCTTTTAAATAATCATTGAAATCAAAAGCAAATTTGTTTAAAATTCATTCTTTTTTTTCTGATAAGTTTACTTCCTTTTCTTGACAATCATTTTTAAACTTTTCTAAATTTTCTAAAAAATATTTTTTTGCAGAATCTTTGTCTTTTGTTGCTCTAAAAACTTCAACTTTTGCATAATTCTCTTCTGAAATTCTACAAATTTTTACTTTTGTATTTTGTTTTTCAGAAGCAAAATCTATTATTTCAAATTTTGGTAAATTTTTGCTTGTATAAAGTGTTACTGGATTTGTAACTCTAAATCAGAAATGTTTTTTTGCTGGAGTTGTAAACTCTAAATTTTTTAATTCTTCTTTTTTTCAATCAATATTTGAAACATAACTTAGTTTATATTTTGTTTCAGGCTTTAAATCAACATCTAGATAAATTTGGCTATCACCAAACATAATATTTTCATCTTTTAATTCGACTTCTGGAGAAAAAACTAAAAGTTTTTTTAGAAAATTTTTGGCTTCTGCTTGATAAATTGGATATTTTTGATTTTCTTTTGGTGTAGATCTAGCTTCAATAAAAATGTTCCAAATATTTGATAAAACAATTCTAGTTTTGAAATTATTATAAATATTGAAATAGGAATCTACAGAAAGACTCGGAGAAAAGTTATTTTTTGCACAAATTTCTCTTTTTTTCTCTAAAGTTTCGGTAAAAACATAATTTTTTGAAAAATATTCACTTGAGCGACTAAGAATTTCTGGACAAGAATCAAGAGTAAGACTTTCTAAATCAAAAAACTTTTTACAGTAATTTAAAGATTCATCAAATCAAGATTCATCAAAATACTTGTTATTTTTATATTCACTCTTATCAAAGCTCAGCCTTTTTTCTGATAAATTTAAAAAGCATAGTTATATTATTTGATCAAGTGTTTATATAAGCATCTGGGGCTATATCTGTAAGTTTTATTTGGTAAACATCTGCTTCTACTTCATAAGCCAAAGCCTTTGCCAAGAGAGTTTTTCCAGTTCCAGGCTCTCCTTCAAGAATAATTCCTGAAGTTGTTTTTGCTCACCAAGAATCCATTATTTCTTTAGACTTAATTGATTTAATAATATTTTTCATTTCTTTTTTTGCAGTACTTTGACCTCAAACATCATTTAAAGTTATTGGTTCTTTCATTTCTACTCTTAGTGATTCAAACCTTGCAAACTCCTTTTCTTCTTTTTTAGAGTTTTTAGAATTTTTAATATTATTTCCAATTTTGTTTAAATTTAAGTTTAAATCTCAATCAAAATTACTTTCTCCTAAATACTCAACGAAATTTTTAGAAGAGAAACTAAAAATTCTTTGTTTATGTTCTATTCCTGAAACTTTTGCTAAGCTATTTATTAATTTTTGTCATGTAGAAAAAATAGAATCAATTATTTCTTTATTTCAAAAGTCTTCATAATCATCTAGATTTTTTCAATCAATAAATATTTCAAAAACTTTATAAAAATCTTTTTTATTTTTTCAGTACTCATTTTTTAAATCTTGCAAATGAGAAATAGAAATTTTTGTTTCCTTAAAAATATAGTTTCAAGAATCATCTGATGAAAAAATCTTTTTTATAGTTTCTTTTAAAACATCTGGTTTTATAATTTTTTGCTTTGAATCTTCTGATTTTTGTCTCACAGAAATGATAAATTTAAATTCTCAATTTGGATCATTTTCTATAAAACATTTTCAAAAAATTCATCAAATATCTAATTCTATTTTTTCAAGTCTTCCTTTCAAAACAAAGTTATCATAAATTCACTCAAGTTGTGGGCAAAAAATAGAGAAAAATCATTTTTCTCTTTTTAAAATATTTTCAACCCTTAATTCAGCTCTTTTTAAAATTCTTCTCAATTCATTATAAAATCCTTGAAAATCTCACTTTTCAGTATGGTTTGGTAATAAAACATTTTCTACTAAAAACTTTGTAAACATCTGATTTAAAGGAATACTTTTATCAAGCTCAACTCATCAAAGAATTCTAATTTTTTCAACTAATCAATTTATTCTATCTAATGAAAAATCATTACTTAGAATAAACTGTTTTATTGCAAATTCCAAAGTTTTTTCTCAGTATTCATTTAAAATATTTGAATTCATAATTGGTATCAAATCTAGAACAACATCTCTGTTAATTTTTTGCTTATAAATCTGTTCAAATCTGCTTTTGTACATAAACTTATTTTAAC
>MOLU01000005.1 GCA_003260325.1 Candidatus Gracilibacteria bacterium GN02-872
GTTGAAAAAATAGCAAAAAAAGTTATTGCAAATTTAGAAAATGACTTTGTTTGAGCTATACCAAACGTAATTGATGTTTTAAATATAGTCTTGAAAACATTAAAAGAAAATGATTTGCAAGCTGTTGCAAAAACATTTTCAAAATATTTAAAAAATAAGGAAAATAAAAAAGTCGTTGTTGATGTTTGAGAATCAATGAATGAGTACTTAAACAAGCTTGATTGGAGAATAAATGCAAATGCAAATTCCGGATATTCGCTTTGAGGAATGATTTTAAATATTTCTTGAAAAGTTACAGCAAACTATTGGCTTTCGCATATTTATCCAGAAAAAATAGGAACTTTGCATAGAAACTGAGATTATCATATTCACGATTTGGATATGTTTTGTGGATACTGTGCAGGTTGGAGTTTGAGAGCTTTGCTTGAGGAATGATTTAACTGAAGCGATAACAGAGTAGATTCAGCTCCAGCTAAAAATTTACAATCAGCAGTAAACCAAATGATAAATTTTTTATGAACTTTGCAAAATGAATGGGCTTGAGCGCAAGCTTTTTCGAGTTTTGATACTTATTTGGCTCCGTTTGTACATAAATTTCAAAAACAAACAGAAACTGAACTTGAAAACCTTTGAGTTAAATTTGAATCTGGAGAAAAAAAAGCAGAATATATTTATAATAAAACTTATGAATATGTTTATCAACAAATGCAAAATTTTATTTTTGGGTTAAATGTTCCTAGTAGATGGGGAACTCAAACTCCTTTTACAAATATTACTTTGGACTGGACTTGTCCTGAAGATTTGAAAGATAAAGCCCTTTTTCTTTGATGAATAGAAAATTGATACTATGAAAAGAAATTTTGAGAACTTGAAGCACAAATGAAAATCATAAACAGAGCTTTGATTGAAGTTTATATAAAGTGAGATAGAAAATGAAGAGTTTTTACTTTTCCTATTCCAACTTACAATGTTACTCCAGATTTTCCTTGGGAAGATCCAGATATAGATTTGCTTTTTGAAATGACAGCAAAATATTGACTTCCTTATTTTCAAAATTTTGTTTGAAGTCAGTTTAAAAAAGTGAAAAATGAAGATGGAACTTATTCTAAAGTAAAAAATCCTGATGCTTATACTCCGTGAGCTGTTAGATCTATGTGTTGTAGGCTTCAACTAGATCTAACTCAATTAACAAAAAGATGAAATGGTCTTTTTGGAAGTGCAGAAATGACTTGAAGCATCTGAGTTGTTACTTTAAATATGGCTCGTATCTGATATAATTTCAAATGAGACAAAGAAGGATTTAAAGATAGAGTTGCATATTTGATGAACAAAGCAAAAGAATCTTTGGAAATAAAAAGGCAAGTTATTACAAAATGGCTAAATGCTTGACTTTATCCTTATACTTTGAGATATTTGAGATCTTATAGGAATCATTTTTCAACTATCTGATTAAATGGAATGAATGAGGCAATTCTTAATTTTACAGATTGAAAAGAGAATATGTCAACTGATTTCTGAAAAATTTTTGCTTTAGAGATTCTTGATTTTATGAGAGAAAAGTTGAAAGACTATCAGGAAGAAACTTGAAATCTCTACAATTTGGAGGCAACTCCAGCAGAATGAACAACTTACAGGTTTGCAAAAGAAGACAAAAAGCAAATTGATTGAATAATTCAAGCTGGAACAGAAGAAGCCCCATATTATACAAATTCAACTCAACTTCCTGTTTGATTTACTGATGATGCATTTGAAGCTTTGGATGAGCAAAATGACTTACAATGTAAGTATACTTGATGAACAGTTTTACATTTGTATATGTGAGAAAGGCTTGAAAATGGAAAAAGCTGTAAGAAATTTGTAAAAAATGTTTTAGAAAACTACCAACTTCCTTATATTACGATTTCTCCGACATTTTCTATTTGTCCTAAACATTGATATATCGTTTGAGAACACGATTATTGTCCTCTTTGTGATGAAGAAATTTGATACAAATGAGAAAAATTTGATCTTGAAATAAGAAAAAGACACACAGATGATTTAGAAAAAATGAAAGAGTTAGAGGAAGTTTTAGTCTAAGCAAAAAATTTATAATTTAATTTTTAATATTTTTAATTATGGAAAAGAAAGCAAGAACAAAATGTGAAATTTATACTAGAGTTATGGGATACCATAGACCAGTTTCAAGTTTCAATATTTGAAAAAAGAGTGAATTCTACTCAAGAAAATATTTTAAAGAAAATATTTCAAATAAAAATTTTATAGAAAAATATCTTGTTGAAGAATGTTAATTTCCTGAATAAATACATTTTCCTTGATAGAATTCCCGTGAGAAGTAAGTTGTGTTGTTTTCACACTTTGATGTAATTTTCGTTGTGATTATTGTCACAATAGTGAGTTTGTTTTGCCTGAAAAAGTTAAAAAAAATATGAAGAATATTATTCCGCAAGCCGCTATTTTTCAATTTTTAAAAAATAGAAAATGACAACTCTCAGGAGTATCTATCTGTTGAGGAGAACCTACAATGCAAAAAGATTTATTTGAGTTTTGTGAAAAAGTAAAATCTATATGATATCTTGTCAAACTAGACACAAATGGCCAGGATCCTGAAATCCTAAAAAAACTCTTAAAAGCTAATTTGCTTGACTACATTGCTATGGATGTAAAACAAGAAGTTTGAAAATTTAGTGAAGTAGCTTGAATTGAACTTGATGAAAGTAAATATTTAGAGTCAATTGAAGTTATTTTAAATTCAAATATTGATTACGAATTTCGTACAACAGTTATAAAATGAGTTCATACAAAACAAAATATTTGAAATATTGCAAAATATTTGTCTAGAACAAAAAAATATTTTTTACAAAATTTCAGAACCTGAAACACTTTAAATCCAGAATTTAAGTGAGAACCCTTTACTAAAAGGGAACTTGAAGAATTGCAATCTGAAGCCAAGAAATATATAAGTTCAGTTTGAATAAGAAATTAAAATTTGATAAATTTTATAAAATAGTTAAAATGGAACTATATTTTATAAAAAATAACTATGCATTGCAATAATTGTTGATACGAAAATACTAGAGTTTCAGATTCTAGGACTTCTGATAATGGTAGAATGATCAGAAGAAGAAGGTATTGTGAAAAATGTGGAAATAGATTCACAACTTATGAAAAACTTGATGTTTTCAATATAGTTGTCGAAAAATCAGGAAATAGAAGAGAAAGGTATGATAGAGAAAAACTTGAAGATAGTATTATAAAAGCTACAAATAAAAGAAATATCTCTTTAGAGCAAATTGGAAGTATTATTGACAGACTTGAAAATATTTGGTCTGTTCATGATAAAATAACTTCAAAACAAATATGAAAAGATGTTTTGGAAGAGCTTAAAAGACTTGATAAAGTAGCTTATATTAGATTTGCTTCAGTTCATTTAAATTTTGAAAATCCAGAAGATTTTATAAAGTTTATTTCAGAAAACCTTCAAGAAAATAAAAAAGAAGATTAATTTTTTAAAAGTCCTTTCTTACTTTTAAGTAGGGACTTTTTTTCTTTAAAAAAATATTTTTTTAATTTGCAAAATAAAAGGTTAACTATATAATGTATAGTAATTAGTTTATTTTTTAAAAAATTTTATGGAAAATAATTTTGATGTAATAATTATATGAGCAGGAAGTGCTTGATATCCGGCTGGAATGTATGCTTCTAGATATGAAATGAAAAATTTGATAATTTGAGCTCAACCTGGAGGAGCACTAGCTACTTCTCATAAAGTAGAGAATTATCCTGGAACTATTTCAGCTTCTTGAAAACAAATTATGGATAATTTTAGAGAACATGCAGTAGCTTCTTGAAGTGAAATATTAAATGAAATGGTTACTGAAATCACGAAGCAAAATAATATTTTTGATGTAAAAACTTCATCAGGGAAGCATTTTTCAGCAAAATATGTAATTTTAGCAACAGGAAATAATCACAAAAAACTTTGATGTGTTTGAGAAAAAGAATTTTTATGAAAATGAGTGAGTTATTGTGCTACTTGTGATGGAATGTTTTTTAAAAATAGAGAAGTTATCGTTGTTTGATGAGGAAATACAGCATTGACAGAAAGTATTTATTTATCTGAAATATGTAAAAAAGTTTATTTAATTCACAGAAGAAACGAATTTAGAGCTGAAAATACTTGGATTGAACAAGCAAAAAAAAGAGAAAATATAGAATTTATTTTAAATGATGAAGTTGAAGAAATAGTTTGAGATAAGCTTTGAATGACTTGAGTTAAGCTAAAATCTTGAAAAGAAGTCAAATCTGATTGAATATTTGTAGCAGTTTGAACTTCACCAAATACTTCTTTAGTTGATGGATTGAATCCACAAAAAGATGAAGAATGATGTTTGATTGTAGACAAAAGACAAGAAACTTCAGTAAAGTGACTATATGCTGCGTGAGATGTGACGACAAACAGTAATAAATTTAAACAAACAATTATGTCAGCTGCAGAGTGATGCTTAGCTGCAAATAGCGTTCACGAAGATAAAATGAGATAATTTTAAAAGTATGAATTTCAGGAATCCATACTTTTTTTAATTTCTTGAATTATTTCTTAAAATAGATATAATTGAATAAATATTTAACTAAAAAATTATGTCTAGAAAGAAATCAGAAAGAGAACTGCAACAAATTCAACAAAACTTAGAATACCAAACTTGAGAATTAAAAGTATTTTTGGCTGATGTTGTTAGTGTAGATATTTCTAAAAATGAAAACTTAGAAGATAGGATGATAGAGCTTGAAAATCTTGTAAATACTTATTGATGAATTGTTATTTTAGAACATATTCAAAAGAAAGCGCATCCAGATTATGATACTTATATTGGTTGATGAAAACTTGACGAAATTATTTCAGAAATGCAGTTGAAATGAGCAAATCTCCTGATTATTTGAAATATTTTGAAACCGAGCCAAATTTTTAAAATAAATGAAAAGCTTAGAAAGATTTGAGCAAAAGCTTGGGATAGAATAGATTTGATTTTGAAAATATTTGAAAAAAATGCTAAAAGTAGAGAAGCAAAGCTTCAAATTGAGTTGGCTGCGATTTCTCATATGTGACCGAGAATTTATGATATGTGAATGGAGCTGGGAAAACAAGGCTGAAAATGAAAGTGAGAAACAAATACTGAAATAATGAAAAGGCATTTACAAAGGAGAAAAATCGCGATAAAAGACGAACTTGAACATTATATAAAAGTTAGGGCTGAGCATAGGAAAAATAGAGTCAGGAAAGGATTAAATACAGTTTGAGTTGTTGATATACAAATGCTTGAAAATCAACTTTGACAAATTCTCTTACAAAAAAATGAGTTTTAGCTGAGGACAAGCTATTTGCGACACTTTGAACTTCAGTTTGAAAAATGTGGGTTGAAGCGACTGAAAAAAATAATTTCAGGTGAAGAGAGTATTTGATAAATGATACAATTTGATTTATTCGTGATTTGCCTCCAGAACTAATTGATGCTTTTACTTCGACTTTGGAAGATTCTATTGAAGCAGATTTGCTTTTACACGTTATTGATGCTTGAGATCCGAAAATAGAGGAAAAAATCAAGGTTGTTGATGATATTTTAAAAAATATTTGAGCAACTTGAGAAAAAATTTATGTTTTCAATAAGATTGATTGAATTGAATGAAAAATTTATGAAAAAACTTTAGAGAATTGAGAAGTTGAAAATATTTCGTATTTAGAATATTTGAAAGAAAAATTTGCTGAATATAATCCAATTTTTGTTTCTGCTTTTAAAAAAATAAATTTAGAAGAGTTAAAAGATAAAATTGTAGAAATTTTAAATTAAAAAATAAATTATAAAAAAATGATAGAATTACTCAAAAATACAAATTTTTTGATTATATTTTTTACTCTTTTTTTTATTTCAACACTTGTTTTTTGAATTTCAATTATTTTAAAATTTTCAAAAAAGAAAAAGCTTTCAGAAGCTGATAAAAAGGAATTGAAAAATATTTTTAAAAATATGAAGGTAAATAAAAGTGATAAAGAAAAACTGATTGATTATGATAAGCTTTATCATAAAATTCTTCAGAAGTTTTGATATAATTGAACTTTTTGAGAAATTTTGAAAACTAAGCCAAATGAAATTTGAAATCTAAATAAAGTTTGGGAACTTCATAAACTTAGAAATAAACTTGTTCACGATGTTGATGAGGAAATAAAGGAAAACTTATTCTTAAAAGTAAAAGAATACGAAAAAGAAATAGAGATAATTTTAAAATAATTATCTCTATTTTTCTTTGAAAACTTCAAAAATAAAAACAAAAATTGCTCTCCAAAGTCTTTTGATTCTTTCTAGTTTTCTTGGTCAAGTTATCAGTCTGTAAAGCCATTCTAGTCATATAGCTCTCCAAGCTTTTGGAGCTCTTTTTTGAAAACCAATAAAGTAATCAAAGCTTGAACCAACTCAAAGTCAAAGTTTTATATTTTCACAGTTTTTCATCGTTTCAACAACATTTTCTTCTTGTTTTTTCATTCAAAGAGTTGAAAAAACTATTTTGCTTTCAGAATTTTTTATTTTTTCAAAAATCTCTTCTTTTTTTTCAGGATTAAAAATAATATAATCAAATTTTAGCTTTGGAAACTTATTTTTTAGTTTTTCCTCAAACAATTTTTGTGAAGCAACTTTTTTTTCGTCAGTTGGATTGTACAAATCCAGAATTACTATTTGTGTTCAATTATTTTCAGCATAGACAAGCAAATCTTTCGTTAAATCACTTCAGCAAATTCTATCTCAATATTTTTCGTATAAATATTTTCTTCTAAAAAATAAATTGAAAAAAAAATAGGGAAGAAGCAAAAAATTTATAAATTTTCAATATTTATTGTCAAGGATTTGATAGGCTATATAAAGTCCAATTCAGTCAGAAGTTAAAAAATTTGCTTGTTTTAAAATATTTTCAAATTCTTTGTCTGTTTTTATTTTTAACAAAATTTCAGGATTTGGAGTGAAAACTATATTTTGTTTTTCAAATTTTGTGATTTGGTTTAATAAATCTTTATATTTTAAATTTGTAATTTCAATAGAAAATATTTTCATTTTAAAAATTTTTAATACATAAAAACAATTAAATCTAGTTCATTTTTTACACAAAAGTCAATATTTTCTTTTATTCACTTCAAATGTTCATAAGCATAAAATTTTTCTTCGCTTTCTTCATCATCCATTTCCTCTTCTAATTGATTTAATTTTTGCTCAGTTATACTGTCAAGCTTACTGAAAATATTTTGATATTTTTTTAGTAATTCTAGTTCAACAATTCCAAAAATAGGCATATCATCCTGTTCTTTTATAAAAAAATCAGCAGGATTTCAGAAGAGAACATCAATTATTTCTTCTTTTATCTCAAAATCTTTTTTTAAAAATTGTTCTATGTAATCAGTTTCTATTCAAACTTTTATATCATTTTCATAAGGAAGAGAAACTCAAGTTTCGTTTATAATCAGTTGTAGTGCATAAACTTCATTATAACTACTTCAAGATGAAATTTCCTCTCAAGAAAATATTTTTTCAAGTCAGTCTTTTACTTCAAATCATTCTTCTTCTAGGCTTTTGAAATCTTTACTTTTTAAAATTTTATTTTTTAATTCCTCATTTTTGCTTCAATGAATTTTTCTTAATCCATCAAGTTTTATTCATTTTGGGTTTGTTATGTACATTCACATAAAAATTTTGTTAAAAAATATTTATAAAATTATATAAAAAATTTTTAAAATTCAAACTATTTTTAAACTTAATTTATAATTAAATTTTTTGGATTTGCAAGTTCAGCAAATTTACCATTTTTTACTATAAGTTCCTCATAAGTACCTGATTCTTTTATTTCTCAGTTTTCTAAGAAAAATATTTTGTCAGCATTTTGAATTGTAGAGAGTCTATGAGCTATTACTATGCTGGTTTTGCCTTTCATAAGCTTTTCTAATGCTTTTTGTACTAATTTTTCAGTTTTGTTGTCCAAGGCTGAAGTTGCTTCATCTAAAATCAATATTTTTGGATTTTTTAAAAATAATCTAGCTATTGCAATTCTTTGTTTTTCTCATCAACTAAGCTTCATTCATCTTTCTCAAATAACTGTATCAAGTCAGTCTTTCATCTTTTTTACAAAGTGAGCTTCAGCTTTTTCTAATGCCTCAAAAATCTCTTTTTCACTTGCATCTTTTTTAGCATAAAGCATATTTTGCCTCAAAGTGTCATTAAATAAACTAACATCTTGGTTTACAACTCATATGTGCTTTCTTATGCTGTTTTTTGATATTTTTAAAATATTTTTAGAATCAATCAAAATTTCTCAAGATTTATTATCCCAAAGCTTCAAAATAAGGCTTATAATTGTTGATTTTCCAGCTCAAGTATTTCAAACAAAAGCTACAGTTTCTCATTTTTTTATAGATAAATTTAAATTATTTAAAATATTTTTTTCTTCAGTATATCAGAAAACTACATTTTTAAATTCTATGTTTCACTCTATTTTTTCAATAAATTCTCAACTTTCTAAATCTTCTACTTTCATATCTCAAAACTCTTTATAATAAGTTTTAGCTTCAGAAATAATTCTCTGAATCCTTTCAAAAGAAGAAAAAATAAATGATAAAGGAAAATAAACATAGTTTAAATAAGCATAAAACAAGAATAATTTGTAAAATTCTAAACTTCAATTTATAACAAAATATGATCCAAATCAAATCACAAGCAAGTTTGATATATCTACAATTATAGTAGTATAAATGCTTAAAATAGCCCAAGATTTAGAAATACCATATTGTGTTTGGTATGCTTCTTCAGTTAAATCTTTTCATGATTTTTCAAAAGTTTTCTCTAATCCAAGAGTTTTACTTAACAAAAAATTACTAAAAAAATCTCATATATTTCAAAATATTTTATCATAAGTTTTGTTTAGTTCTTGCTGTCTGTTTATAGTTCTTGAATTAAAATATATTCAAATAATTGTTATAACAGGCAAGAGTGATAATGAAATTAAAGTCATTCTCACATCTATAAACAAAAGTAAAATTAGAATTAAAATCAATTGTAAAACATTTCCTGAAAAATCTTTTAAAAAGAAAAATACTGATTGGAACTGAGATCAAGTTCATCTATCAAAATTTTTATAAATACTTCAAGGTTTCTTTCATAAATAAACTCAATAATCCATTTTTAGTAAATCTCATATTTTATCAGAAAATACTCTTTTATAATTTTTTAGAGCATAGACATCAGCTACATAAAATCTTTGGTAAAATGAAAAAAGTATGTAAAAAATACTGAAAACAAGCCAGACTATGATTATAAATAAAAAATAATCTTTATCAAAAACTCAATTTTTTAAAAAATCTTCAACTTGTTTTATAATTTGTGAAAGAAATATAGGTTGAACTATAGCTAGCAAAGATACTAGCAAACTACAAAAAATGGCATAAAAAAATTTTCCTCTAGAAAATGTTGTTATAAACTCTTTATAGAGCAGTTTCAAAGTTTGCATAAATTTTAATTAGTTGTTAAATTTAGTTCTTCATTTATTCTTAATTCAATATCAATTTTTATTAAGAATAAAATTAATATTCTTATAACTTTTATATAATCATAATACCCTTCTTTTTTACTCTCATATAAATTTCAATGTATGTTTTTATTTCTTATATCTAGTCAATTTACAAATTTTTTATTTAAATAGTAATTAAAGTATTCTACCTCAGATTTTGATAATAACTTTGTTTCAGGGTACACTAGATCATTATTACTCATATCTATTATTTTATTTTTTCCTAACTCATTATATAAGTGATAGCTTATAATTCAGTCTCATTTTAAAAATTCTCATATAATTCATATGTATATATAATCTTTTATTCTAATAAAATTATCTTTATCTATATATAAATCTTTTTCACTTATTAATTGATTTATGATATCTTTTTCATAATTACCAAAATTATTTATTCTTAGATTTTTTGAACTCAATAAATTAAAAAGGTTATCTGTTTTACTTCATGTCTTTATAAAAAAATTTGTTTTAAAAAAAATATTTTTAAGTTTTTCTAATTTTCAATCTTTTTCATAAAAATACTTATTTTCAAGAATGCTAGGTATTTCCTCAAACTTTATTGGTTTTGAGCTTATTTTTATTAGTTCAAAATCTATACTTCCTTTTTCTACAAAACATTTATATTGCTTGATAAGATAATCAAGTTTAGACATTAATATATTTATTTTCTCATTGTATTCAATATCAGATTCTTTTAAGTTAAACTCTAATTTTTCTAGTCATTTAAATTTTGATATTTTTTTTATATATTCATTTATTAAGTATTCAATTGTTAATCAATTTTCTTTTAATTCACAAAGGAAAACATTTAAGTTTAATAATGATATTATATCTTTATAATCAAAGTGTGAGTTTTTTAAATAATCTCCATCTATATTATTTTTAAAAATTAATTCTAGTTCTGAGTTTTCAACTTTTTTATTAACTAGATCGATTAGTAAATTATTATCAATGAAATTAAATATTCCTATAAACATTTTTGGAAAGGCATTTATTAGATTTTCTTTGTTAAATAGTTCTTTAGAGTACTTTATTTCCATAATTAGTTTATTTCATTCTTTTTTAGTATTTGTAATAATATATTTTTCTTGATTTTTAATAGATATAATAAACTTTATATTTTGTCAATTATTTTTATCAAAATAATTTTCTATTCTACAATTTTCTGTTTTTTTAGCTAATAATTTTATATCATCACTTATTTTTAAGAATCAATCTTTTATATCATATATTTTTCTTAAGTTAAGATTATAATTATCTTCTTTTATATACTTTCCTATAGCATTGTTTTTTTCTTCATCAGTAAACTCAAGAATATCAAATTTATAACATTCTTTTTTATAATGATGATCTAATAACATATTAGCAAAATTTTCATAATCTAATAAAAATTTTCTTATATATTTTTTAAAGTATTCAACTATTTCTTTATGTAACATGATGTATTCTACATAAAAACTTTTATACTTAAGAATTTTTTGAATATCTTTTTCTTCTATGTTTTTATAAGTTTTATATTTATCTATCAATTCCCAGAAATATAGTTTATACTCTACTCTAATACCTAGTGTATCAAGTTCTTTTATTATTTTTAATATATTTCAAGAATTAATATTTTTAAAAAAATCAATTATTTTTTTATCTAATATCTTTATTTTTTCACTGAAAGCTTTTATTTTTTTACTATTCCAACTACTTAAAAAAATATTCTTATCAAAAAATAGCTTTATATTATAAAACTCTATTATATCAATAATGTTAATTTTTTTTCAAATATTTAAATTATTTAATATACCTTCTATTTTTTCTAATTGATATTGTTGAGTATGAATATTATTTGAAACTTGAAATAAAATTCTATCTCTATTTTTTCTTTGCATAATTTTTGCTTTTATTAAATAAATCTGTTCTATTTTAATAAAAAATATTAATTTTCAAGAAAAAAGAAATATTTTAAAATATTTCTTTTAATTTCAAAAAATTTTGTTTTTAAGCTCTTTTTCTCTTCATAAAAATATTTCTCTAAAAACCTCCAAAGCAAATTCTTGAACTCTAAATTTTGGATTTGCTAATATTTTTAAAAACTCTTCCCAAACTACAGCTTTAAATTTAATTTTTTCTCAAGAGTCTAGATTTTGTTCTCAAACTCTTTCACAATCTCTAGCAATAAAAATATTACTGTTTTGTTCTATTCTAGAAGATCTACTATAAACTCAAAATACTTCCCAAAAATTGCTTTTTAATCAAGTTTCTTCAAAAAGTTCTCTTTTTGCTGTTTCTATAGTTTCTTCTCAATCTTCACAAGTTCATCAAATAAGTCATAAAAAAGTTTCTCTTCAAGGCTGTTGCTCTTCAAGTATATATATTTCTTTGTTTTTATTTATTGCAATAATATCTACACTGTCATTTCTTTTCAGTTTTTCAAATATTTTTTTACTTCAGTCAAACATTTTTTGTTCCCATTGGTAAACATCAAAAGTCTTTCAAGAAAAAACTTTTATAGCATTTTTAGGTATTTTCATAAGAGCTTTTAAAGTTATTTTTTAAATTATCTTTAGTATAAATTTTTTTTTAATTTTGGCAATTTCATTCTTAAAAAATAAGAAAAATCTGAAGATATGATGTGAGATTTAGAATATGAATTAAAATGAATGGTTTGTGCAGATAGTTTGATTTTCTCAGAGGCTATCAATTTTGTTGAACTTTTTATGAACCTTACTGCAATGTGGGGAAAAGTTGATTATAGATAAAAATTATTGATAATTTATTTAATAATTATCAAACTAAAAACAAACACTAAAAAAAGGCTTTATTTTAAGCCTTTTTATGTATTTTATAAAATCACTTATGGTATTCCTAAGGGGAGTTGAACCCCTGTCTCCACCGTGAGAGGGTGGCATCCTAGGCCACTAGACGATAGGAACAAAAAGATAGAAATTGATCTATCTTTGCACTTTTAATTAAGCTAATTTAGCTCTAACTTCATCAACTTTCATATTATCTATGTCAGTTGTTATTCAAGCAGCTCTAGCTGTACCTCTAACTGTCATCATTGCTCAAGCAACATCTACAGCATTTAGGTCAGGCATTTTTTCAAGAGCTATTTCTTTTACTTGTTCAAAAGTCAAGTGTCCAACTTTTTCTTTGTTTGGAACCTTTGAACCTGAAGCTAAGTTTATTTTATTTTTTACTAAAACAGCCATAGGTGGTTGTTTTACTATAAAGTCAAAACTTCTATCTTCATAAACAGTGATAACAACAGGAAGTCTTACTCCCATTCTATCTTTTGTTTGTTCATTAAATCTAGAAGTAAATTCTTGAATAGGTACTCAATGTTGTGAAAGTGCAGGTCAAACTGGAGGAGCTGGGTTTGCTTGTCCTCAATTGATTTGAAGTTTTATGTATCCTTTGATTGCTTTTTTAGGAGCCATTTTATATAAAATTAAAATTTAAAAATTTGTGATTTTGTTTATTTTAAAAAATATTTTTTGTTTTATTTTCGGGATAAATAAAATATTTTTTCCTATAAACTTTTTTAGAAGCTGTTTTATTATAAAAAAAACTTGATAAAAATCAAGTCAATTTTGAAAAAAGTTTAATGTTTTGTTAAAATGTATTTATAAATATCATTTTCTATTTTATTTTTTAAATTTTTTTGAATTTATCCAATTCATAAATTCTTTAGTAATACCTTTTTTGCTTACATCATCTTGCCATAAAACATACTCCTCATTGGTCATTTCTGCAAGTGGCTTTGTATAATTTTTAGGAATAAATATTTTGTGTAATTCTGACCAAGCTCTGTTATTAATAATTTCATTTGCCTTTTTTTCAGAAATAGTTCATTCGATTTTTTCTTCAAATATTTTTAGATTTTTGCCATCAAAAAATGCAAGACTATTTTTTATGTAACAAGTTCTGTCTGAAAAATTTGTCAATAATTTTAAAATTCATTCTGTGCCAATAGTTTCTAATATCATTTTTACATAACTTCCAGGAAAACCATTTAAATTTTTTATAAAAATTCAAGAATCAATAGCAAAACATGGTTTTTGAATTTTTCTATAAACCTCTTTTACTTTATATTCTGATACTAATGAATTATCAATATTTTGAATTTCGTTTACCTCAAAACTTATAATTTCTATTAAAATATCATTTTTGTAATGTGAAAATTCTCTTTGTATCTTCTGCTTTTTTCATTTATTTGTAGTACAAAAATAAATTGTTTTCATAGTATTTACTAAGTATTTAAAAGTTTGTTTATTTTTTTATAAATATCTATATTTCCTTTAAGTGATTGCGGGGATATTGGTGAAGGATGATAAGTAGGAATAATTATATATTTTTGATTTTTTATTTCTATAAAAAATTCTTTTCATACCACATCAGTAAATTTTTTATATGTATTTCATAATAAAGCTTTTGTCGGAAAATCTCATAACGTAATAATTATGTTTGGGGAAAGGAAATCTATTTGTTCATATAAAATTTTTTGCCATAATTTTCCCATGGATAATAATTCTTTTCTGTCTTTTGGGAAACATTTTACAGCTTCTGTAAAAGTAATATCCATTAAATTAATATTGAGATATTCCAATAATTGTTGTAAAATTTTTCCAGAAGGGATAATATTTCATTTTTCATTTATCCAAGCCTTTCAGGTAGTTCTCCATCCATCTTTGGCTGGAACCTCTCAAATAAATAGAAGGTTACAATTTTTTCAAAAATGTATTGAACTTCATAGTTGATGAATATTTTCATTACATTGGCATAATTGTTGTATATTTTTTTCTATATTTTTATAAATATCCATATTTTCATAAACCTTTTTTCTTAAAATCTCATATTGTTTCTTAGTTTCTTCATTTAAAAGAATTCTGTCTTTGTCAACAAGCTTTATATTTATATATGATGGGGTATTCTTAGAAAATTGAGATATTGTAAAATCTACATCTTCTCAATCTATATAATTCCAGTAATGAGAAAATTTATAATTTTCCACATCGGCTTTTTTTATATATCATCATAATATTTCTTGTACCAAAATAGATGTAATTGCACATTGACCTGTTGCTCTATTATTATAATTCCAGCTGTCTCACACTCATTTATAAGCAGTTTCCTTTGACCATGATGACCAAAGTAAATGTTGTAAAAAATTCTGATTCATATAAAATATTTATTTTGTAATAATTTGTTCTATTTTTTCAGATGTATTATTTAGGTTTTGATTTTCTATTATTTTAAGAGGCTTGTGATACTTTTTACTTAAAAATTTAGCTCTTTCTATTTCTTGATATTGATGAGACACTATAAAATCTTTCTGAATAGCGCTACTAACTCTTTCTTTTCATCAGTCACTTATAATTCTTTGAACAATATCACTTATTTGAGCCGTTAAAACAATTAAATGATGATATAACTGGATTTTTTCATCTAAAAAAGCATTTTTTATCTCATTTCATTGTAAAATAGTAAAATGATTATCAAATAATAAAAAATCATAATCTTTATTCTCCAAAATGCAATACAATTTTTTATAAACACAGCCAATTATATAATTCCTTTCATTATTTGTTAAATACTGTATTCATTTATAATCTTCTATTTCTTTTTCTCAAATATATTTAATTTCTTCTCAAAATGAGAACCTTGCATAATTGGTATTATTTTTTATAATTTGGTTAACAACAGTGCTTTTTCATACTCACTGAATTCATCATATAAAAATATTTTTCATATATTTTTAAATATTATCAATTATAATAACTATTTTTTGAAATATTTATAAATCAGTTACGTGATTCTAATATATTTTGATTTTCTTTATTTAATCATCTAGCAAGTAAAATTATTGGTAACATATTGAGTTTATTAGTATTTCAATCTTCATTTTCTTTCAAGCTTTTTCTATTTTTATATAATCAATTCACATAAGTATAGTTCATAGGGCTATACGCAATAGGAATATAACTTGCTCATAGAAAAGATGCTCAGCTAAATCATAAATTCTGATTTATATATGTCATAATATATTCAAAATCTGTTTCATTTTTTAAAAACATCATAGTTTTATAATATAATCATCACATTAGATTAGCAGGAGCATTATTGACTCAAAAAGCTCGAGTCATGTTAATAATCATATCATTACTTACATTATTTGGAAAAGCTATTAAAGGATAATTCCTATCTAATATGCTTACACTATTGTAAGCAATAATCTCTCAATTAGAATTAGTAAATCAAAAATGATATAAAGTATCTTCTCTTTTTGCTCAAATATAATGTAAATGATTTTGAATAAAATCTCACTTTGAGGAATCAACTTTTCAGAAAACTACCTCATCTATTACTTTTTCATCTTTAATAATAAGATTTTTTCAATTTTTAAATTTCAATTTAGAATCTTTATAATCTATTATATTTCCATAAAAACTATTATAATTACTAAGTAAAATTTCTACTCTTTTTTTGACAAGTTGAATAATATTTTCTACATTAGAATATTGTAACTTTAAGTTCTTTAGTTCTGTTATACTAGTATTTCTATTAATTCATTTATAGATATCAGAAAGTTCTAACTGGGGAATGTGTAAATTAAAATATGTAAAAAATATACTTTTTGGGATAGAATATTCTTTTTCTAAAATTTTTGAACATATTTCCAAATCAGAAATTTCTATATTTCTTATTTTCATAGTTTATTAAAAGGAAATAATTATAAAAAAGAGCTTTTTTTGGAAGCTCTTTAACTTTATTAAATTTTTTTAAAAATGGTGCCCAAGGCGGGACTCGAACCCGCACGCGATGAAGCACTGGTTTCTAAGACCAGCATGTCTACCAATTCCATCACCTGGGCAGTTTATTTTAATTTTGATTTACAAAATCAAAAAAATGGTGGGCAGAGAGGGATTCGGCTCCCTTGCAGGTAGGCCCTCCATTTCAAATGCTCTTATTCATCACATTTGAATTTTGCTTTGCAAAAACCTCCTTTCGAATCCTAACGAAAAATTATTAGAAATTTTTTAGCTAAGAAAAGAAAGTAAAATCAAAAAAAATGGTGGGCAGAGAGGGATTCGAACCCCCGAAGTCGTAGACAAAGGATTTACAGTCCTCCCCATTTGACCGCTCTGGAATCTGCCCAAATATTTAAAAAAAATAGAAAAGTCAAAACCTTTCTCTAAATTTTTAAAAAAATGGAGCCACTAATCGGATTCGA
Source organism: Candidatus Gracilibacteria bacterium GN02-872 (assembly GCA_003260325.1). Classification (GTDB taxonomy): domain Bacteria; phylum Patescibacteriota; class Gracilibacteria; order BD1-5; family UBA6164; genus GN02-872. The sequence continues at coordinate 16,826 of MOLU01000005.1, forward strand.
ACCGATGACCATTCGCTTACAAGGCGAGCGCTCTACCAGCTGAGCTATAGTGGCATAAAAAATTGTTTTGCTTTTGTGTGACACATATTATTAAAAAACTTTGATTTGTCAAAACTTTTTTGAAAAAATATTTGTTACTCTCTATTTTTTTGCTTTTATCAAACTAAAACTTGAAAAATAAAAATTATTTTTTAAAATAAAAATAAATATTTTTGAATAGCAAAAAATGAAAGACTTGAAAAAATTTTTAGAAAAAAAATCTGAAAAAAATAAAATAATTGTTATTTATTGACCTACTGCTTGTGGAAAAACAGATTTAGCAATCAAAATCGCAAAATTTTTAAATTCAGAAATTATTTCTACTGATAGTAGACAGATTTTTAAATGACTTGACATCTGAACAGGAAAAGTAACAGAAGAAGAAAAAGAGGGAATTATTCATCATATGATTGATATAATTGAACCAAATCAGGAATATTCTGTTTGAGAATTTAAAAAGGAAGCTGAAAAAATTATTAAAAATATTTTTAGAAAGGGAGAAATACCGATTTTATGCTGAGGAACTTGACTTTACATTGATAGTTTGATTTATGATTTCAAAATTCCAAAGGTTCCAGCTGATCCTATTTTGAGAGAAAAACTTGAAGAAGAAAGAATTAAATTTTGAAATGAATTTATTTGGAAAAAATTACAAGAAATAGATCCAGACTATGCTTCAGAACTGCATCCGAATAATTATCGTTATGTTATTCGTGCTTTGGAAGTAAAAATCTTGACTTGAAAAAGTAAAAAAGAATTTCGTGAAGAAAAAAATTTAAAATACGATACTTTTTTTATCACTCCTTATGACTGAAATCGAGAAAAACTTTATGAAAAAATAGATTTGAGAATAAAATCTATGTTTGAAAACTGACTTTTAGAAGAAGTTAGAAATTTACTGACAAAATACAAAAAAACTGATTTCTGAATGCAAACAATTTGATACAAAGAAATAATTGATTTTTTTGAGTGAAAGTTAAATTTTGATGATTGTGTTGCACTTGTTCAAAAACATAATCGAAATTATGCAAAAAGACAATTAACTTGGTTTCGTAAATATGAAAAAAACTAGAAATTTTCTAGTTTTTTAATTATTTTCTCATAAAAAATTAAAAATTTGAAATTTTTAATAAAATATATAAAATGTTACAAAATAAATCCTAAAGATTCTTAAATGAAACAAATTTTAAAAAAAATATTTTTATATATTTTTTTTCTAGCTTTTATTCTTGCTATAGCTATTTTTTTGATAAATTGTTATGTTTTGAGTTTTGAAAAAAATAATCGTTTTCATTCAGTTGAAGAATTAGAAAAAAAATATATTTGAATTGTTTTTTGAGCTTCAGTAAAGGAAGGAAAACCTTCACTTATTTTGAAAGATAGACTTGATGTTGCTTTTGAAGCTTATAAAAGATGAAAAATCGAAAAAATAATTGTTTCATGAGATAATTGAAAATCAAATTATAACGAACCTACAATTATGAAAAAATATTTACTTAGTCTTTGAGTGAAGCAAGAAGATATTTATGAGGATTTTGCAGGATTTGATACTTATGATTCTTTGTATAGGGCAAAAGAAATATTTAAAGTTGAAGAATTAGTTTTGTTTACACAAGATTTTCATTTAAAAAGAGCTATATATATAGCAGAAAGACTTTGAATAAAAGCTTATTGAGTTGAAACAAATTTGAGAAAATATTCTCGTCCTTATTATAACCAATTCAGAGAAGTATTTGCTAGAGTAAAGGCTTTTATTGAAATAGAACTTACAAAACCAAAGCCAAAATATCTTTGAAACTCAATAAAAGTTGTTTCAAATGATGAACTTGAGTCAATTAAGGAAACTCTTAAACAAGATATTTTTTGGGAAAATAATACTTGAGTTTTTGAAGAATCAACAAAAAAATTGGAAAGAGATTTTTAAAAAATAAAAAAGTTAGCTGTCTGAGCTAACTTTTTTTTGCCAATTTTCATACAAACTCATATCTGTAAATTTCAGAGAAGGAGTTGTTTCTTGTATTTCTTGTTCTATCAATTCCATCGTGATGACACTATTTTTTATAGTTTTTTTAACTTCGTTTATTTTTAAATCAGAATCGATTTTGTTTACAAGTTCTAAAATATTTTGGCTAGCTTTTCTTGCAACTTCATCACAAATATGCTCTATATCAGCAGAAACGTATCAATCAGTCAATTCTGCTAATTTATCAAAATCTAGCTTAGTTGTCGGTCTTTGCTTTTTTTTCAAATAAATTTCAAACAATTCTTTTCTTGCGATAAAATCTGGAGGTCAAATATAAATTTTTTTATCTAGTCTTCATGATCTCAAAATCGCGCTGTCCAAATGATCTGGTCTATTTGTAGCTGCAATTACTATCAAATTTGGAGCTTCTTCTTCAAGAGAATTAAACTCTTGTAAGAATTGAGAAATTTCTTCAGCTTTGTTATTGTCGATTTGACTTGTTCTTTTTGAAAGTAGGGAATCTATTTCATCTAAAAATAAAATAATTGGTCAGATTTTGCTTGCCTTTTTTGCTTCATTAAAAAATATTTTTATATTTTTTGAAGTTTCATGAATATAACTTGAACCAAATTCTCAAACTGATTTTTCTATAATTCAAGCTTCTAGTTCTTCAGCAAGTTTTTTTGTAATGAAACTTTTTCCTGTTCCTGGAGGTCAATAAAAAAGTAAACCTGTTGGAATTCAAACTTTAAATTTTTCAAAAGCATCGTGAAGCATTTTATAAAGTTCAAATTTTTTTTCATCTTTTTCTTTATCTTTTTCAAGATTTTGAACTAAAAATTTAAATTTTAAAGGTTTTATAAAATGTTCTCTCAATTCTTCTTTTAACTCACTCATCCCAGCAACTCCAGCAAATCACCAAGTTGCTTCATCTTTTTTGACTGGATACTTTATCTCGATTTTTGTAGAATTTTCTTCTCAAGAATTTTTTGTTTTTTTCTCTTCAGTTTCAGAATCTTGATTTTTGAAATCTTTTGATTTTAGGCTTTCTCAAACTTGTCTTGCTTCTGCTGTATCAAAATTTTTATTTAAAAAATCATTTAAATCAGAAGCTTGTTTTATGTTTTCATCTATTTTTTTCAATTCGCTTTCAAAATTTTCTAAATCAAATAATTTTGGAGTTTGATTTTTGTTTGAAATATTATTAAAAAAATCGTCAAATGCTGTCATTTTTGTAAAATTAAACTTTTAAATCTTTATTTATTTTAATTTTTTGTAAATAAAGAAAAATATTATTTTTTTGAGAATCTATTTGCTCTTTTTTCATTTCTAGTCTTTTGTTTGCAAGTTCTAGATGTCATTTTAGTTTTTCATCATTTGAATTTTGTAAAGTTTCATTATTTTTTAGAATTTCATTTTTTATCAAATTTGCATTTTCTTCTAAAATATCATAAATTCCTTGCATAGGTTTACTAAGCTGTTTATTTAGCCAATAATTGTATAAATTGTAATCAAAAATCTGATTATATTCAGAGTTTCTGATTTCTTCAACCAATTTCTGACTTTCATCAAAAGCTTTGTTTGCGATTTTATTTGTAGTTCAAAGTCATTTATTTATCTTTGTTAAACGTCACTCTGACCAATCATTTTCTTTGGCTTGTTCTAGTTCTTTAGAAAGAATTTGTTTGCTTTCCTTTAAATTTGAAGAATATTTTTTCTATATCTTTGAAATATTCATTTATAAGTAAAACTAGGTTTCATTTCCAAATCAAATAACTTTTTATCAAAAAATTTATAAAAATTCAAAAAATCGCAGTTATAAAAATTCCAAAGAAATAAATTATTCCCATCGCAATAACAAAAGCGATGTAAACTAGAAAAAGCATTATTTTGAAAGAGCCTTCTTTCCCATTGTTTCCAAATCAAGAATCTCTAAAAATCCAGCTTGCACCAGCAGAGAATTGACTAACAAGTTCAGAACTTAAAGACTTCTTTTTTTCTCAGAGATTTGATTTCAAAAATAATTCTTCTCAAAAAGATTTTCCCAAAATTGCGCTTTGTTTATCTAATTCAATTAAGTATTTGTCTTTTATTTTTCAGATTTTTTTATTTACAGAAAAATATTTATTTGTAATTATTACATTGCTTATTTTTGAAGCTTGTATTGATTTATAAATTGACAAAATTGTTACATAAATTACCATCAAAATCGAAATAAATCCGATAAACAATATAACTCAAAAGATATTTCAAATTACAAATGAAAGAAAAGCTAAGATTATTCAAATTGGTCAAAATATTCGCATCATCCTCATAAAATCAATTTGGATGCTTGTTTTGACTTCTTGGTTGCTTATCCGTTCGTAAACATAAAATCATTTTTCTCAAACTTCATCTAAAATACTTTTAGGAATAGCTATAGCTTCGGTTTTTTCTGATTGTTTTATCTCTTCAAATTCTCTAGTTTTTGTTTTCATTTTTAAAAATTATTTTTGGTTAATTTCGTTTTCTAGTTCGCTATAATCTTCTTTGTTTAGAGTTTTTATATTTTCAAGGTTTTGTTTTGCTTCTTCAAATAATTGTTGTTCTTTCTGAGCTTCCAACTTAACTTGTTCTCTGTAAGTTTCTATTTCATCAAAGTGATTTTTTAGTTTTGTAACATTTTCTATAAATACTGAAGTTGAAAGAACTGGTTTGCTTGACATTTCTTCTGATTTTTTACTTGATTCGATAGCTTTGTCAGTCAAAGTTGTACTCATTTTGTCAATAGTTTCTCACATAGTTTGCATTGCTCTCATAGACGCATCAATTGCTTTTTGGCTTGAAGTTTCTATTATTGCAGTTGAAAGTAAAGTTTTGAAAATAGGTCTACTGCTGTTCATCGCAAGAGAAAGCTTATTTGCTGAATCAAGTCTGATAAGAAGTCTTTTTCTAGCCATATCTAAATTTCAAATCAAAACAACCAAATTGCTTCTGAAATACTCAACATTTCTAATAAATAAAGTCAATTTTTCTTTTTCATTTTCATCTGTAGAATTGGCTAATCTTTCATTAAATTCTACTATTTTTCAGTCAATAAATTCTTTGTAAGTAACTATTTTTCATAGGTTTTTCTCTATTCCATCAAGAAATTTTTTTTGCATATCAATTGAAGTATTTATAGAATTGTAAGATTGATCAAAACCAGAAAAAATTACTTCTATTTTTCAATTTATGTCTTTCATATTAAATCTAGCTTCATCTAGCTTTTCATCGATAGATTTTGCGATGCTTCCAATCAGAGGAATAGCTTTCATAGTTTTCATCAAAACTCAATCATTGTCAATTATGTCTTTATAAACGCTTTGAACTTCTCAATTCATTTTTGCTAGCTCATTACTTACGTCCATAATCGGATCTTTTTCGATTATTTTTGTAGTTTCTGAAATAATATTATCAATTGGAGCAGTGATTCTTTCTCAAACTGTTCTAAAATCTTTTGCTTCAGCAAATACTTTTTCAACTTCAGCTTGTTCAGCTTCAGTTAAATTTTCTGTTTGAATTTGTGGTGTTGTTAAATCTTTTTCTTCTGTTTTTACTTGTGTAGACATATTTTAAATAGTTAAATTTTAAAAGTGTTTATATTTTATCATTTTATTTGTATAAATCAACCTTTTTTGTTTTTGAAAATTTTGAAAAATATTTTTTAAATGTGTCAAGGTAAAATAAAAAAAATATTTGATTTATTGCTTATTCTATTTATGAAAATTTAAGCAAGATTTATAAAAAATAATATTTCCCAAAAAAGGAAATATTATTTTTTTTGCTTTTAAAGATTTGCAAACTTTGGCTTTTTTATTAAAATAGACTTAATTATTTTTTAAATATTTTTAAATGACTGAATTTGTAATACAAGAACCAAAATATTTTGAAGAAATAGCTTCAGAACTAGGATTAACTTCGGGACAAGTAGAAGTTGTTTTGGAACTTATTGCAGAGTGAGCAACTGTTCCTTTTATTGCTCGTTATAGAAAAGAAAAAACAAAAAATTTAGATGAAGAACAAATTAGAAAAATAATTACATCAAAAACTAGAATAGAAAATCTTTATGAAGCTAAAAAAACTGCAATAAATTGAATCGTTGAGCAAGGAAAGATGACAGATGATTTATTTGAAAATATTTTAAAAGCACAGAGTTTAAAGGAAGTTGAAGATATTTATAAACCTTATAAATCAAAGAAAAAAACAAAAGCAATGATTGCAATCGAAAATGGCTTTCAAATTGTTGCTGATAAAATCAAGAAAAATATTGATATTTTGCCAGATGATGTTATTTTGAAAGATTTGTTGCAAAGTTTTTCTTACGAAGAAATTATTGAATGAAGTATAGAAATTATTTGAGCTGAAATCTCTGCAAATGCTGATTTGAGAGCAGATTTAATCGAAACTTTAAAAAAGTATTGAGAAATAAATTCTAAATACAAAACTGAAAAATCTTTGGAAAAATTGAATGAAAAAGATAAAAATCAAATTCCGAAGTTTGACCTTTATAATGACTATAATCTGAAAATTCGTTATATAAAGCCATACCAAATTTTAGCTTTGAATCGTGGAGAAAATCTTTGAATTTTAAATGTAAAAATAGAAAAAACAGAAAAGACTTTTGAATGAATAGTTTTCCATTATGCAAGAATTTTAAGAGTAAAATTGCCTTTTTTAAGCCAACTTGAAGAGTGATTTAAAAAATGATATGATGCACTTTTTTCTTCAGTTGAAAATGAATTGAGAAGCAATTTATCTGAAGCTTGAGAGGATGATGCTATTTCGACATTTAAAGTAAATTTATCAAAATTGCTTTTAACAAAGCCAGAGTATGGAAAATCTATTTTAGCTATTGATCCAGGATATGCAGCAGGGTGTAAAATTTGTATTTTAGATAATTTGGGGAATCCTCTTGTTTTTTCAAAAATATTTTTACATAAAGAAGAGTTAGCAAAAAACGAATTGTCAAATCTTTTAAAAAAATACGATGTTGATGTAATTATTGTCGGAAATGGAACTGGAAGTAAGGAAACTATTGCTCTTTTGTGATGATTGACAACAAAAGATATTTTTATAGTGAATGAAAGTGGGGCTTCAGTGTACAGTGCCAGCAAAATCGCACAGGAAGAGTTTCCAGAGCTAGATTCGCTTGATAGAGGAACAATTTCTCTTTGAAGAAGATTTATTGATCCACTTTCTGAACTTGTAAAAGTGCCAGTTGGTTCGATTTGAGTTGGGCTTTATCAGCACGATGTGCAAGCTAAAAAACTAGAAGAGGAACTTGGAAATGTTGTAGAAGATGTTGTAAATGAAGTCTGAGTAAATGTTAACAATGCTTCAAGTTATGTTTTAAATTATATCTCTGGAATTGATAAAAGGCTTGCAAAAAAGATTTATAATAATCGTCCATACAAATCGAGGGAAGATTTGAAGAAACAAATGACAGAAAAAACTTATGAGCAAGCAATTTGATTTTTGAGAATTCCTGAAAGTGAGGAAAAACTGGATAATACTGATATTCACCCTGAACAATATGATTTGGCAAAATTTGTAATTGCTGAATTTGATGGGGAAAATTTGCAAGAATTTTTTGATGAAAATTTTGAAAAATTAAAAAAATTGTATGATGATGTAAATATTTGAACATTAGAGTTTATTCTGGATTCTTATAAAAATGCTGGAATTGAAAAAAGGACAATTTCTACACATAAGAAAGCTATTGCTGGAGGATATGTGGATGCAAAAGAGTGAGATATCGTTGAAGGAATCGTAAAAAATGTTGTTCCTTTTGGGGCTTTTGTTGATGTAGGTTTGAAACAAGATGGGTTGGTGCATATTTCTCAGATTTGAGATAAATACGTGAAAGATGCAAAAGAAGTTTTTGAAGTTGGACAAGATGTGAGAGTAAAAATTCTTTGAATTGACGAAAAAACTTGAAGAATTAGTTTGGGGATGAGAGGAGTGTAGTTTATTTTAATTTTTAAGAAATATGTTAAAAAAGTTACAAGAATCATTTTTATGAGAAGCTGAAAAGAGAATTGCAAATCCATTTATATGATCTTTTATTATTGCTTGGATTTTTTGGAATTGGGATTTTATCTATGTATTTTTCTTTTTAGATCAACAATATGTTTCTCTGAAATATGAATTAGGTTCAACATTTTTTACAAAAGTTGAATATCTAAAAGCAAATGATTTGTATAATATTAATGATTTTGTTTGGAATCCACTTTGGTCAGGTTTGTTAGTATATATAGGAATTGAGTGGGGAACTACTTTAATTAATATTTGAGTTGAATGGGTTAAAAATAAAATCTTAAAACTTGAAACTGTAACACTCAATGAATATCAAAAGATAAAGGAGAAAATTGTAGAAACAAATAAAACAAGAAGGGAAGAAAATTCAAGATACATAGAAGAAAATTTAAAATTAACAGAATCTTTAGATAATATGAAAGATAGCATAAAAGAAGAAGCAAGCAATATAGCAAAAAAAGATATAGAAAAGAAGAATAATGAAATAAAAACATTACAAAAGGATATTGATAATAGAGATAAAAGATATGAACAATTACTTAAGGAAAAAGAGCAATTATTAAAAATTCAAGATGATTTATCAGAAAAAAATTATAATTTAGAATCAATTATAAATGAAAAAAATGGAGAAATCGAACTTTTGAAGAATAAGGGTAAAAATAATTTTTCACTATTAAATGATGATTTTAAAAAAGATTATGATAATTTTAAAGCTACAAAATATTTTAAAGAATTTGAAGACTTAATTAATGATTTAGGTGATTCTTTGTGAAGATATTTATCAAAATATTCAGTTATTCAGAAAAAATTTTTTGAAACAAGATGAATTATAGAATTAGAGGAAAATTATGATAATTATGGTAATTTAGAATATTACTATGTTTTTACTGAAAAATGAAATAAATTTGTTGAATATTATTTAGATGATAGCAGTAAAGAATTTGATATTCCTTTTTAAAATAATGTGTTATTTTTAATAAGCAAAAATTCAATTTAATAATTAATATCTAGAATATGAAGGAAAATTGATTAACATTTTCTGATGCTATAGAGCAAGTATTGCTACATAATGGATATTATGCTCCTCTTTCTATAATTTATAAAGAATTTGAAAAGTACAGACTAAAAACATGAAAAACACCAGACAAAACTATTCAGGAAAGAGTTCAGAGAGATAAAAGATTTACAAAAATTTGATATTGAGTGTATGCTTTAACAGAGTATTTGCATTTATTGCCTCAAGAAAAGGAAGTAAAAACAAAAAAGCAAAAAACTGAAAGAATGCATTCAAGAATTCAGTGAATGCTTATTGAAATTGGAAATATGGAAGGGTTTGATACATATACTCCTGATGTAAATGGTATTTTTGATAATAAAGAAATTGGTAAATTAACTACATTAAAGGAAATTCCCCCTTTTACATATGAAAGAATTATAAAAAATTCTATCAAATTTGTTGATGTTATTTGGTTTAATAAAAGATGATTCCCAGAAGTATTAATAGAAGTAGAAAACTTAACTGATTTTCGAGATTGATTTGTGAAAATGAATGAATTACAGGATTTTAAAACAAAATTTTTGTTTATTGCTCTTGATGAAAGAAGAGGAAAATTTGATAAAGAGAAAGCCAAATCTGTCTTTGTAAATATTGCTCAAAGGTGTGAGTTCAGAAATTATGAAATAATAGAAAAATGGTATTTAAATAAAATGGAAGCAAAAAAGTTTGATATTTTTGAAAATTGATCTTTTTAAACAAGAATATAGACGATTTAAGGCAGATAAAACAGAAAATAGAAATCATAAGAAACATAGTGTTACTGAATATCTTCATTATGTTAAAGTAAAAAAATAAAAATTATTATAATTATTTTTTAGAATTAATTTTAAATTTTAACTATAAAAATTATGTGAGTTATTCACTGAGATGCTTTAGAAAATATTTTTTGAGATGATAACTGACATTCTCAAATATTATCCCATTTATCAAATTTTGAACTTGTGTGAGAATTTTATCTAAAAAATCAACAATGAATTATTTTGCAAAATAATTTTCAGGAAGTTGCTTTGAGGGGTATTCTGTCAAAACAAATTGAATCATATCAAGTTGAATCATTTTATCCAACTTTTTCAACTTGACTTCATGTTCAAATAAAAATTTCTGAAGTAAGGGAGGATGAAAATGAACTTGAAGCATATATTGTTTGAGAAATTGTTACTACTCACGAGATTAAAAGGGATATTTTATTTCTTGCTACAGACTATGTACTTAATAAAGAATTTTATAAGATTTGAAATACAATTGATATTTTGCTCGTTGCCACTCCTGTTACTTTTAAAATAGCACCAGAGTACTTTGAAGTAAATTATGATGAGGAAATGTTGGAAGCTCTAGGTATAGAAGCAAAATATGATGAAAATGGGAATCTAGAACCAGTAAAATTTTATAATCATTCTCTAACTTATATTGTTCCAACGGAGAAATCAGATATTGTTTATGAATGTATGTTTGACATTAAAACTCTTGAAGAACTGACTATTGACACTATAAAAATTAAAAAACTGATTGTTTCTGCCGACCTTTGACGAGAAAATGATGATGATTCAAATATTATTACTTTTCCTGTATATCTGAATTCAGAAAAATTTTCTGATATTACATTAGAAACCTGAACAAAAATTCAATGATTTTTCGAGTTTCATGGATGTATTTATAAAGAATAAAAACTTTTAATCACTCTTGCTAAAAAATATTTTTTATGTAAAATTATAGAAAATATTTTTTTAACTTTATTAAATGCACTTTTCCGAAGCTGACACGAGACATAAATTTATAGATTCTCAATTGGAGAGAGATTGATGGCAAAAAAAACAAATAATTTGTGAATTTGATTTTACAGATGGGAGAAAACTTCCTGGAAACAAAAGATGAGAAAGGAAAAAAGCAGATTATATTCTTTCTTATAAATGAGTAAAACTGGCTATTATTGAAGCAAAAAAATATAGCAAAGAGCCTACAGAGTGACTTGAACAAGCAAAACAATATGCAAAAATTCTCAATATTCGTTTTGTTTTTTCTACAAATTGACAAAAAATTTACCAGTTTGATATGCAAACTGGTTTTTGAGGTTTTATAGAAAATTATCCAGAGCCTGAAAAACTCTATGAAATGGTATTTTGATCAGAAAATATTACAAAAAATATTTTGCTTCAACAAAACTATCTTGTTTCAGACAAAAAACCTAGATATTACCAAGAAATAGCGATTCAAAAAACAATGGAGGCTATTGCTGAATTAAAAAATAGAATTTTGCTCAATTTGGCTACAGGAACTGGAAAAACGGTGATTGCTTTTCAGATTTGTTACAAACTTTTTGAGGCAAAATGGTCGCTTGATGGAGTTGGGAAAAGAAGGCCAAAAATACTTTTTTTGGCTGATAGAAATGTGCTTGTAGATCAGGCTATGAACACATTTAATTATTTTGAAAAAGATTATAAAAAAATCAATTGAAAAGAAATCAAAAAAAGATGAGGTGAAGTTCCAAAAAATGCCAATTTTTTCTTTGCGATTTATCAAGCTTTGACAGGGTGAAATATTTCTGAAGATGATTGACAAGAGGAAATTTTGGAAGAAAAATATTTTGAAAAGTATGAAAAAGACTTTTTTGATGCTATTATTATTGATGAATGTCATCGTGGTTGAGCTAAGGAGGATTGAAATTGGGCTGAAATTTTGAAATATTTTGATAGTGCAGTACAAATTGGTATGACAGCTACACCAAAAAGGGAAGAAAATAGGGATACATACAAATATTTTTGAAATCCAGTCTATGAATATAGCCTTAAAGATTGAATCAATGATGGTTTTTTAACTCCTTTTAAAATCAAGAGAATTAAACTAAATATTGATGAATTTATTTTACAATCTTCTGATATTATTGTTTCTTGAGAAGCAAAGAAAAGTATATATGATGTCAAAGATATGGATAAAAATATTATTTTGGAGGAACGTTCAGAACTTATTGCTGAAATGATTTTATCACAAATAAATACATTTGATAAAACAATTATTTTTTGTGTGGATCAAGTTCATGCACTTCGTATGAGAGATACTATTAATAAGTATAAAACAGTTAAAGATCCAGATTACTGTGTTAGAGTAACAAGTGATGAATGAGAGATTGGAAGAAATTTTTTGGAAAGATTTCAGGATAATGATTCAAATATTCCAGTTATTTTAACAAGCTCACAAATGCTGACAACAGGGGTTGACGCAAGGAATGTGAGAAACATTGTTTTGGTGAGAAATATCTGAAGTATTGTAGAATATAAGCAGATAGTTGGTCGCTGAACTAGAGTTTTTGATGGAAAAGATTTTTTTACAATTTATGATTTTGTTGGTTCTTCTGTTCATTTTATAGATGAAATTTGGGAATGACCAGCTGATAATATTGAAGAAATAGAAGAAAAAGATGCAAAAACAAGAAAAGAAAAAAATCAAAATTCTAATGAAAAAACAACAATTAGAGATATTTTAAATGATAAACCAAAGGAAAAACTAGTAGTAATTTTGTGAAAAAATAGGGAAGTTAAGGTGATAGATGTTGAAACTTATTATATGGATCCTGCTTCTTGAAAACTTCTTTCTACAGAAGATTTTTTGAAAAAACTTTTTTCCGAGTTGCCAAAACTTTATGAAAATGAGCATCAACTTCGTATGACTTGGGCTGATCCTGATAAAAGAGAAGAATTGCTCAGAAAACTGGCTTCTTTGTGATTTGATGAAGAACAATTTGTGGCTTTAAAAAAGATGTTTTATGCTGAAAAATCAGATATTTTTGATATTTTGTCATACATATCATATGAAACAGAAATAAAAAATCGCAAGCAAAGAAGTGTTTTTTGAAAGCATTTTGCTAGCAATTATGAAAATCCTGAAGCAAAAGAGTTTTTGGAATTTTTGACAGATTTGTATGAAAACAATGGGATTTTGGATTTTGCCAAAGAAAAGCTGGCTGCCAAAGTGGAGCTTTTTTGACACGGGACAACTATGGAAATAGCTGAGCAGTTTGGATGACCAAATGAGCTTGTGAAGGCTTATTATGGTATTCAAAAGGCTTTGTATGAGGTTGGAAGTGAGGTTTAGTTTTTAAAGTAAAAATATGAAAGTAGTCATTTTGGTATTTGTACATATAGGATTTATAGTGTTTGTTATATATTCAAATTGGAATGAACAAAAATGGTTTGATATGTTTATGTGAATTATGCCAATAATTAGTAGTTTATTTCTTTATATTAAAGAAAATATTTATAAATTTCAACAATGAATTAGTTATTTGTATAATAAATTTTGTCCTACTTTGTTTACTTGAAATATTACAATACGATTTCTATTTGATGAAGAAGATATACCAAATGTAGATCAAATGATATCTTTTATTAATCAACAATCAATTTTTGAAGTCAGAAAACCAAGTAATTCAATGGATTTGCAAATATCTGAACCATCAGCCATTGAATCATTTAAGATATGACTAAAACAAGATTCACAATCATTACATTTTATTATTAATTTTGAAAAACAAACATTAATAAATATTTACAATAAATTGAATAGAAGTAATAGATTTTTAAAAATAATAAAAGATGAATATTATCCAAGTAATATACAGTATGAATTTAATTGATCTTCTGATTCTTACCACATAAATATGAATTTATGGAGGTTGTTATCAGAGAAATATAAAACAAAATTGTCTATTTTTTCTACAACTGATAATATTCAAAGGCGTTGTGAAATAAGTGTTACTAAGAATATACCTACAAATGAATTAAATTATACTCAGAATTTTTTTCAAAATGAGCAATTATACATACTAATGCATGATGATTATGAAAAATTTGCTGAAAGCTTGAATAGTTATATAAATTTATCTCTTAAAAACCTATAAAATATGTCACAATCAACAGTAAGAACATATAGAATACGCTTATATACACCTAATCAAATAAATAATTTTGATGAAGTTTTTCTATCATCAAGGTTTTCACAAAATACCTTTACTTTAGAATATAAGCAACATAAAACTACTCTTACTAAAAAAAATAATCAAGATCTATTGATTACACAGGATGATTATAAATGAAAATGAATGTTTATATATTGATGAAATCATAATATACATAAACAATGAGAAATTATTGTTGATGAAAATTTTTATAATGAATATTTTATTCCTAACAATGTAAATTTTTTTGTTTTTCCTCAAGATAATATGTTTTTTTTACAAGGAAATAAAAATACTTCAAAACATTTTATGAAATGATTTAAAGATATTTATTGATTTGAACCAATCACACCAACAGTAGATTTAAAGAAAATTTCAGAAAATGAAAATAACATAAAATGAGTTATTGTAAAACCATGAACACCAAATTGTGATACTTATTTTGATGGTGACAAGATGTACAATTGGATGAAAAAATAAGGGAAGCTATTGATAATCCAAATGCAAGATTGTCACAGCTATTAATAAATATTGAATATCAATGAAATCCCATTTTTATAGCTATAACAGCTGATTGTTGAATTGTTATTTATAAATGGAATGAGAATCTAGAAGATGATCTAAATATTGTATTTCAAGTCTATAATGACATTATTTTAAGAATAAATGCTTTATAATTTATGTACCCAACAAAGAAACTTTGAGAGGTTTGTGAGATTTTAGATAATAAAAGAATTCCTATTTCATCAAAGGAAAGAGAAAAAAGAATTGCAAACAAAGGAATACTTTATCCATACTATTGAGCAACACAACAAAATTGATTTATTGATGATTATATTTTTGATGAAGAATTAGTGTTATTATGAGAAGATGGTGTAGATTTTTTAAATCCAAAAAAAACAAAAGCATATTTAATTTCTGGAAAAACTTGGGTAAATAATCATGCACATGTTTTAAAATGATTGGATGGAATTTTAAATAATACTTTTTTATTACATTTTTTAAATATTTTTGATTATTTCTGAATTGTATCAGGAACAACAAGATTAAAATTGAATCAATCTGCAATGAAAAATATTCCCATACCTCTCCCACCACTCTCAACCCAAAAACTCATTGTAGAAAAGTTGGATGCCATTTTTTCTGAAATAGAAAAATCAAAAAATCTTCTTGAGAAAAATCTCAAAAATGTGGATGAGATGAATAAATCTGTTTTAGAAAAAATTTTTGCAAATGAAGAGTGGGAAAGGAAAAAGCTTAGGGAAGTGTGTGAGATTAAAAAATGAAAAAAAGTAAATTATTCTGAACAATGAAAATATAATTATATTGACATTGGAATTTTACGAACAAATATTATTGAGCAATACACAAACGATGAATGAATATTTTGCAACAAAAACGATATTCTCATTGCGTGGGATGGTTCAAAAAGTGGAACAGTTGGATTTTGACTTGAATGAGTTATTGGTTCAACACTTGCGAAAATTACAATTGATACAAAAATGTTTTCATCAGAATTTATTGGAAAATTTTTGCAAGGAAATTTTGATTATTTGAACAAAAACACTTCTGGTGCCGCTATTCCACATTTGCGAAAAGATATTCTGATTAATCTAGAAATCCCTCTCCCACCACTTGAAACTCAAAAAAATATTGTGAGCTATCTGGACAATATTTTTGCTGAAAATCAAAAACTCAAAAATCTCTATCATGCACAAATCAAAAATCTGGATGAAATGAAACAAAGTTTTCTGAAAAAAGCTTTTGCTGGTGAGCTTGTTTAGCTATTAAAATTATTTTATGAAACAATCAATAAACCTTATCACTGACTATCTCCGCAAGGATGATGGAATCTCTGGTGCTATGCACTACACAGAGCAAATCTCTTGGTTATTGTTCTTGAAATTTTTGGACGATTATGAAGACAGGGAATCCTACAATGCTGTACTCAATGGCACAACATATGATTTTATTCTTGAGAAAAAATATCGTTGGAAAAATTGGACTCAGCTTCCAAGTGGTGATGATATCAAGGATTTTGTAAACAATGAACTTTTTCCATATCTTGCCACTTTTCGTGATTCTGAAAATGATTATCACTCTATGAAATACAAGATTGGAGAAATATTCAAATTTATAAATAATCGTATTGAGTCAGGGCACACAATCAAAGATATTACTGATGAAATCAACAAACTGAGCTTTCAAAAACAGGAAGATTTGTTTGAACTTTCATGAGTTTATGAAGACTTGCTTCAAGGAATGGGAAATGACGGTTGAAATTCGGGAGAATTTTATACTCCAAGAAGTGTGATTAAAATCATGGTTGAGGCTATTTCTCCAAGAATCTGAGAGAAAATTTGTGACCCAGCAGCAGGAAGTTGTGGATTTTTGATAGAGTCTTTCAATTTTATGAAACCAAAAATTTCTTCTGATAAAGAGCTAGAAATACTTAAAAATGAAACATTTTTTGCAAATGAAAAAACTCCACTTGCCTACACAATGGGGATGATGAATATGATTTTGCATGGGATTTCAAATCCAAATCTCAACAAGAAAAACACTCTGACAACCAATATTCGTGATATAGAAGGAAAAGATAAATTTGATATTATTTTGGCAAATCCTCCATTTGGTGGGAAGGAAAAAGAAGAAATTCAACAAAATTTTCCTATCAAAACAAATGCTACAGAAATGCTTTTTTTGCAGTACATCATAAAAATTCTCAAAAATGGTGGAAAATCTGCGATTATTGTGCCAGAATGAGTACTTTTTAATAATTCAAATGCTTTTGTAGAAATCAAGAAAAAATTGATTCAAGAGTGCAATTTGCATTCTATCGTGAGTTTGCCAGCCTGAGTGTTTTTGCCATATTCTTGAGTGAAAACAAATATTATATTTTTTGATAAAACTGGGGCTACACAGGATATTTGGTATTATGAAGTGGATTTATGAAGAAAACTCACAAAAAATAAACCAATCAATTATGATGAGATCAAGCATATTCCAGAACTTATGAAAAAAAGGGAAATCTCAGAAAATTCTTGGATAGTGAAAGCAAAAGACATCCAAAATTTTGACCTTTCCGCCAAAAATCCAAACAAAATAAAAGAAGAGATTTTTCGTGAACCTGATGAGATTCTTACTGGAATGGCAGAAAATGAAGCAGAAATCCAAAAAATTTTAGAAAATCTGAGAAATTATCTTGTGTAATGCTTTTTAGAAAACAAAAAAATACTAACTTACAGCTAGTATTTTTTCTTCATTATTTATATTTTTGCCTGAAAATTGATTAATTAGGTTTTCAGGCATTTTTCTTTTGTAAAATAAATACAGATTTTTTAATTCTTTTTCTAATTCTGCTTTACTATGAGATTTTCCTTTAATAATCATATTTTGATAATTGATTTTTTCTTGTTCTATAAAGGCTTCAATATCTGTTTTTTCTATGATTTCAAATAAATTATTTTCTATATTTTCAGAAATTATTAGATTTTTTGGTAAATATTTGAAAAAAATCAAAATATTTTTTGCTGTTAAAATATTTATAGAAGAATAATTGTTTTCTAGAGCATTAAAAAATATTTTTATAAATCTTTTGTTTGAATTTAATCAAGACATATTTTTAGCTGAAAAAATCATTTTTACAAATTCTGCATCTTTAAAATCTAAAATATTTTCTTCTAATTTTTTTAAAATGATTTCAAAAATCTCTTCTGGTATTCTGTATTTTTCCACTTTGCTTAATCATAATAAGATTTTTGCAGCACTTTCTCAAGTTATTTCAGGTTCTATATTTTCTATTATTTTAAATAATCAATTTAGAGTTTTGTTTGGAATATTGTATGAATCCAATCTTTCTAATAATCACATTACTCAAGAAAAAGTTTTTTGGTTCACTTTTAATTTTTTCTTTTGATCTAAATCAATTATTTCATTTAAAAATACTATTTTGTAGATATCTCTTGATTTTAGCAAATAATTAATTATATTTAAAACCCCTATTCACTCTAAATATTCTATTTGAAAAAAATTTTTTGCAATAAATCTTATAACAGTTTCATCTACAACCTCAGGAGAATTATTTAAAAAGTTTAAAATTAAATCCAAGCTTCAAGCTCCATAAATATTTTCAGATTTTTCTATAAATATTTTAGAAAGAGTTTTGTAAAAGTTTGTTGGAACGTATTTTTGAACTTTACCTAGATTTTCAAAAAGGCTTATGATTTCAAAATTTTCAAATTTGTCTTTGCTTTCAAGCAAATATTTTTCAAATTCACTAAAAAAAATCTCTAGATAATCTGAAAAATTATCTAAATCATCTTTTTCACAAAATAAAAAAATATAAAAATTAAATTCATTTAAATCAAGTTTTCTTCAATCAAAACTTTCTTTGGAAAATTTTTGGAAAATAATTTTTGTAGGAGATTTTGGAGATAGTTTTTTGTGTTTTTGAGAAAAACTTTTATTTTCTCTATCTTGTTTTATATCTTGTTTTTTTTCTCTACTAATTATACTTTCAACAGTTTTTCTTGTTGATTCTCTACTAGAACTAAGACTTGTATCTTTAGGAATCCAGTCCCAATCTAACATATTTGGTTTTAAAGTTTTTTGCACGTTATTCTTTTAAAGATAATTTTAAAAATTATAAAATAATTTTTTAAAAAGTCAATAAAAAATAGCCTTTTAATATTTAAAAAACTATTTTTTGTTACATTTCTTACATTTTCCAGAGATATTTATAGACTTGTCTTCTATTTTAAAACCGAGTTTTTTAGCTTCTTTTTCAAGATTTTTATAAATATCTTCACTTCCAAAACTTAAAACTTTTCAACAATACTCACATTCCATATGCTCGTGAGAATGTTTTTTGTCTACTATTTCGTAAGAATCACCATTTTTTGTTGATTTGATTTTTCTTATAATTCAAATTTCTAGAAATAAATTTATAGTTCTGAAAACACTTGCTCTTCAGATATTTTTAAAATTATTTATAATATCATTTGCATCAAAAATATGTTTTTTAGAAATAAAATCAAAAATTTCAATTCTTTCATTTGTGATTCTTTTTTTGTGATCTTTTAGGATTTTTTCTATATTCATTTCCTTAAATTATAGATAATATTTTTATTATAGTCAATAAAAATTATTGTCAAAAAAAAATACCAATTAGTCATCTTGGTACTTTTCAATTATAAATTCAACTTTATCAATTTCTTTTTCTAAAGCTATTCTTTTAGCTTTATCTTTTTCATTTTTCAATTTTGATTTCAAATTTGATTTTTTCTTTTTAAATTTATCAACAAGCTTTTCGACTTTTTTGCTTGAAATTCAAAAAACATTTGAAATATTTATTTTTCATTCAGTTTCATTATATATTTCTCTGTTGTAAACTATTTCTGAAACCAAAATCAACTTTTTACAAATATCATTTTTATAATTTGTATCTTTGATTAGGGAAGTAGCCATTTCATTTGTAATTAGTTTATTTCTGATAAGTTCATCTATTTTTCAATTATTTATAATATCATTATCTGAAATAAACTTTTGCATACTTCAAAGAATTTCTATTCTTTCATAATCACCTTCAGTTACATCAAGTCTCTCAATATTTGCGATTACAAAAAGTAAATCTTCAATTATTTTTTCATACTGAAGTTTGATTGCAGTATTTGATGAATGTAAAAATCTTTCTAAATTTCTTTTTAAGTGTTTAATAATCTTAACTGCTTCAACGATATTTATATTTGCTCTTCTGATTGTTGAAAATTCTTCAAAATATTTTTCTGGATTTTTAGCTTGAACTCTAGTAGAAAAGTCCATTATTTCTCAAAATAATATTTTTATTTTTTCTCAATAAAGTTGATCACTGTCTCATTCATAAATCTTTATTTTACTTTTTACGCTTTTGTAGTCAACAATTCCATCTTTATCTGGATCTAAATCAGTTAATTCTAATCATAATATTTTTAAAAGAATATCAATTGAATTACTATACATATGTCTAGTTTCTTTTACCAAAGAGATTATTGCAGTATTTGGAAGTTCTTCAGCAGCTCAATTCAAATATAGGTTTCTCACAAATCATTTTTGAATAACCTCAGTTTCTGGAAGCAAATTTTCAATAAAATTTACAAATTTTCCATAAAATGGTAATAAAATACTAACTCAAACAATATTGTAAATAGTGTGGAAAATTGCAATTTTCATAGAAGGATCAGTTAGATTTAATCCTGATGCTATTAAATCTACCAAGGAAATTACTTGATAAATAAATACTGTAAAAATAGCTCAAGTTAATGTTTTTGAAATAACATCTGCAACAGCAAGTCTTTTTCAGTTTGTATTTGAGTTTAGAGAACCCAGTATTCCTGTAAAAGTTGTTCAGATATTTGCTCAAATTACGAGTGCAATTGCATTTTCATAAGTAACTTGATTAAATCAAAGAGCAGCTAAAACAAGGATTATGGTTGCTAAACTTGATTGTAAGACTATTGTTGCAATAGTTCAGATAAGAACAAAAACTAAAATTCATTTAAATCAATCAACTGTATAATCCATCAGATTTACGCTTTGCCTAAATGTCTCAAATCAGTCTTTTATATTATCTACTCATAAAAATACAAATCAAATTCAAGCTAAAATATATCAAATTCATTTTAAATTTTTAGATTTTTGAATATAAAAAATAAATCAAAAAACAAGTATTGGATAAGCATAAGTTGAAAGGCTGATTTTCATTCAAAATGCTGCCACAAGCCAAGCTCAAGTTGTTGTTCAGATATTTGACCCAAGAGAAATAGCTATTCATTGTGCAAGTGGAATCAAATCTGCACTCAAAAATGAGATCGCGATTATTGTCACAAGAGAACTACTTTGCATAATTGTAGCTCAAAAAATACCTAAAGTTATACTTTTCCAAGTTTTATCTGTGAAGTTTTTAAGTATTTTTTCAAATCATCCTCAAGTAAATTCTTTGAATCATTGTCAAAGAAAAATCATTCAAAATAAAAAAATAGCTATTCAAGCCGATATTTTACTAAAGTTTTCGCTTTGTCAAAATCACCATAAAAGTATTAAAACAATACTTATTCAAAAAAGTTTCTTTATCATTTTAAGTTATAAAAATATAATAATTTCTCATTTAAAATTATATTATAAAATTTTTTTTTAGTCAAAAAATGGAATAAAAAAAGCAAAAATTAAATTATTTCTGCTTTTTTTCTTTTGTAATTAACAAATAAAAACAAGGAAGATAAACCAAAACTATCAAAACATTTATTGTAAGTCATCAAATAAATGCGATTGCCAGACTTCACCAAAGTTCGTCTTTGAGAGCTAGAGTTATAAGTCAAGCAATAGTTGTAAATGTTGTTAAAAATATTGCTCAAAATCTCTCTGTCACGGTATTTGCTAAATCCTTTTTAAGATTGTATTTTTCTTTTGAGTTAAATAAATCTGTGAATAAAATCGAATTATTTACTCAAACTCAAATTACTCAAAATATTCACAATTGAGCAGGGAAACTCATTGGTAATCAGAAAAATCCTAAAAAAATAACTATTCAAATTACGGAAAGAATTGTTGAAGTTAAAACTATCATAGAAACACCAAAAGAATTGAACTGATAAACTAAAACCAAAAACATCAATAAAATTCAAACTCAAAGAGCCATAGCTAAATCTGAAGTTGATTGATTTTGATCTGAAATATTTGAATTATATTTAAATGTTAATCAATCTGGAAGTGGATTTTTATCAATTATTTTTTCTATTTCTCAAGTTATACTTCCTAAAGCTACATCTGACTTTTTGTCTGCTTCAAGACTTATTTGAAGTTTTGTGTTTATGTGTTGAATATTTTTTAATTCAGCTTCTAAATTTCTTTCTTTTGTGCTAGCTGAAATGAAGTTTTCTCATATTTTTAAATCTTCAACATTTCATTTATAATTTGTAAATAAACTCATAGTTATGTCATCTTTCCCAAATTCTGTAAATGTATGAAGAGGAATCCCATTTGGAGAATAATCTGAATTTTTAATTGAAGCAAAAAGTGTAACAAACGATTCTAATGACATTCAGTTTTGCATCACTTTATTTGTATCAATAAAATATTTTATTTTTCAGCTTGTAAATTCTAAATTTGAAGAAATGTTATAAACTCAATTTATTTTTTCAAACTCTGGTTTTATTTTTTCTATGTATTTTGAAATTTCTTCTAAATTATCTCAAATTATATGAAAACCTATATCTTTTCCTCAAGCTATTCATAGTTTTCAGATTGTAAAAATATCTTTTATTAAAGGATATTTTTCTTTTATTGACTTATTTATGAAATCTTGAAGTTTTTCAGAAATTTCATAAGCTTTGTAATTTCTTTGTTCTCAAGGAATAAGTTTTATGTTTATGTAGGCTTGATTATCAGAAGTTACATTTGATGCTCATCATATAGCATTTGTTGAGTAAGTATTTCAAATATTTACATAATAATATTCTATATCATTTTTGAAATTTTTTTCTAAAAATACTTTTAAATCAGTTAAAATTTTATTTGTTTCAATCTGAGTCTTTTCGCTAGACAATCAGCTTTGGTATTTTATATTTACCCAAATGTTGTCTTGATCAGTTGGAGGTAAAAAGTCCGTTTTTATTATTCCTGCTGCTATTGAGCCTATACTTAAGGCAAATATTCACCAAAAAGCTACAACAACCAAAAATGCTCTTTTTTTACCTCTTAAGAAAAATCCTGTAAATTTTCAAAGTAGCTCTGAAGCTTTTTCAAGTTTTACTCATAAATAAGGTGTTTTTGTTTCTTTTGGTAAAAATTTTAAAAGTAAAATTGGAAGTAGAAAAAACGCAACAAATATAGAAGCGATAAGTGTGATTATAATCGTTGTACTCATTGGAGCTACAAATTTTCCAATTGTTCAGCTAAGTAAAAACAAAATCGGTACAAACATCGCAATAGTTGTAAGAGTTCAGGCTACTATACTTCAAGAATACTTTTCAAGAGTGAATTTCAAAGCTGTCCAAAAATCTATATTTTTATCTTTTTTATACTCATTTGTAAGTCACTCTGTGACTACAATCAAGTTATCAACCATTATTCAAAGAGTCAAAACAAGAGCAAAAGAAACAATATTATTGAATGTATAGCCCATAAAAGATAGAGCTATAAAAGTCAGAAAATAAACTAAAGGAAAAGAAAATGTTACTCAAAGCGACATTTTGAAACCGATGAACAAAAACAAAATTACAAGAATTATAAGTCAGCTTTGCCGGAAATTTGAAACAAAAGTTCAAAAAATATCGTTTATCTCAACGAGTCTAGAATAAGTTTCATAAACTTTTAAATCTGGATTTTGTTTTTGAAACTTTTCTGTTTTTTTCAAAATATTTTTTATGATTCATTCTACGTCATTTCATGGAGTTATCTTTATTCAAAAAGAAACTGCGTTTAAAGAATCATTTCACTGAACTATAAAGGATTTTTCTATTTTTGAATCTTCTTCTAAAAATACTGAAGCAACATCTTTTACTTTTATACTTTGAGAATTGTAACTCAGCAAATCAGTTTGTTTGATTTGTTCAAGTAAATTTTCTAGATTACTTTCAAAAGTTTCTATTTCATAAGTGTAAAGATTTCCTCAAATATCTTTTTTTCAAATTGGTTGTTTTAAAAAAATATTTGAAAGAAGATTTTTAACATTTGTTATATCAATTCAAAATTCATTTATTTTTTTCTCATCCAAATAAATATTTATCTTTTTTTCTGGTTTTCAAGCTATAATTACGTCAGAAATTCATTCTATTGATTTGATTTCGTTTTCCAAATCTTTAGCTTTTTTATAAATATCTTTTGATAAGTTATTTCAGGCAATAGAAAATGAATAAACAGCTATATCATCAGGACTTACTTGCTTTATAACTGGTTTTTTAATATTTTGAGGTAAAGAAGCTTTATTTACAGCAGAGTCAAGTTCTAGTTTAGCATCATTTATATTTTTTGAATCATTAAATGTTACGATTATAGTTGAAAAATTTGGATTTGAAACGGATTCTAATCTTTTTATTCAAGAAATACTTTTAAATTCATCTTCTAATTTATTTGTGATTTGATTTTCTATACTTTTAGGATCAGCTCCAGGATTTACAGTATTTACAACAAACATTGGAATATCCATTGCTGGGGAATTTTCTTTTGGAATCGTGAAAAACGAATAAATTCAAACGATAAATCACATAAAAATTATCATCCAAAAGAAAACAATTTTATTTTTTAAAAATTCTACCATTTTTACAAAATTATTTTTCTAAAATATCTCATTTTTTTAATCAAGAATTTATTTGAATTTCTCAATTATTCATATTTCAAATTTCTACTTTTTGATTTACAACTTGTCAATCAACTAGTTTTTTAACATAGTATCAATCAAGTTTTGGAGAAACAAAATTTATATCTATCCAAATTTCATTTTCGCTTGTTTGTCTCAAAACCTTTATATCTAAATATTCTCAAGCTTTTAGATCCTTGAAGTCTATTTTTCACTCATAAATAAAATTTTGTGTTTTTTCTGTTTTTGTTGGGTACTCTGAAATAATTGTTCCTGTTCAGATTTGAGTTCATTTTTTATAG
Organism: Candidatus Gracilibacteria bacterium GN02-872; assembly: GCA_003260325.1. Classification (GTDB taxonomy): domain Bacteria; phylum Patescibacteriota; class Gracilibacteria; order BD1-5; family UBA6164; genus GN02-872. The sequence goes on from MOLU01000005.1 coordinate 41,525, forward strand.
AAATTAAATTTATCTCAAATATTTAATCTTTCAGGAGAAAAAATTTCTAATTTTAAAGAATTATTATCAGGAATGATTTCACAAAGTGGGGTTCAAATTTGAACTTGAGTCCCTTCAGCTTTTGCAACTTTTGTTTTGATTGTTCAGCTTGTTTCTGCGTAAAGATTTTCTGATTTCAGATTTATGTCTGTGGATTTTAAGCTTTGTTCAGCTGAAAGTATTTGTAAATCGATTTCTTTTAATTTTGTTTTTTTAGTTTCTTCTAAAGTATCAAGTTGTTCATCAATATTTTTTTCAGAAATATCTATCGTATTTTCTTTATTTTTTAGATTTGTTTGTTCTGAGCTTAAAGTTGATTTTTTTGATTCTAATTCTTTTAATTTCAAATCAAAGTTTGTTTTTGTTGATTCTTTTGCATTTAATAACTTTTCTAAATTATTTTTTATAGTTAAAAGTCAGTCAGAGTATCACATAAATTCAGCAAAATTTGCATCAATCAATTGTTGAGGTAATTCGTTGTTTGAAGCTAAAGAATCCTTGATTACATCTCAAGCTTGTTTCATAATTAAACTGTATTCATTTATTTTTTTAGCTAATTCTTCATCTTTTATACTTGATAAATTTTCATCAGTTTTTTCTACGAAATTTATAAATTCTTTTGATTTTTCTACAAGTTCGTATTTTAGCATATTATTTTTTGCTCAAATATAGTTTTTTAAATCATTATTTGAGTGATTATTTTTATCAGAAATAGTGTAAACCTCATCGAGTTTTTTGCTTGCTTTAGTCAAAGTATTGTAAGTATTTTTTCTCAAATTTGCTATTTGACTTTTTATATCATCCTCAGCTTCTTTATTGTTTTGCTTTAAAAGAGCTATAGAATCATCAATAATTTTTTCTTGGTTTTTAATTCAGCTTTTTTCATCTCAAATATTTTCAGAAATATTTGTTCTTGAATTTGCTAGTTCTTCTTTTTTAAGCAAGATTTGTTTTTTTTGGCTTTCAAAATTTTCAATTGTAAAGCTTTTTATATCATTTAACTTTTGTATTTGTTCAATTAAAGCTTGGTTTTGTACAGCACTGTTTTGATAAGCTGGTCAATCATAGTTTGGTGAAATAGTTGCAATCAAAGTTTTAGCTCATACTTTTTTTCATGGTTCACAATTTAAAGTTGTAACTTTTCCGGAAATATTTGGAGCAATTACTTTTAGTGTTGAATTAACTATATTTCAATAAATATTTACAAAATTATTTTCTTTTACTCAAACTTGATAAGTTGTTTTTTCTGCTTTTACTTCAGGAATTTCCTCAATAACTTCTTTTCAACAAGAAGTTAGAATCATTAAAAGTAACATTAAACTTAGTATTTTTTTCATTTTTATTTTTTAATTTTTAAAACTTTCTTTTATGTATTCTAACAGAAAATCTATTTTGTCATTTTTTATAAAACCAAGTCAGTGTCAGCTTTCTCAAACAACAATTATAGAATTTCATGTTTCTATTTCTAATAATTCTCTTATTTGTTTTGGAATTACAAATTGAAATTTTGTTCAAACTCTGATTTGCTCTTCATTTTCTATAAATTCTTCAAATTTCCAAATACTATCTTCAGAGCAAATCTTGTCATTACTCATTACAAATGCCATTTCTTTAAATGTTCATATATAAAATATATCTCAAACATCTATTTCAAAATCTTTTCTGCATTCAGCAGGGAGAATTATTTGTCACTTTATTCAAACTAAAGTAACTCAATAAATTTTTAGGTTTTGTGAATTTTTATTCATTTTTATTTTGTATGAAAAAGTATACTTTTTAAAATGTATGAAAAAGTATACTTGAAATTTTTTTTTGTCAAGAAAAAATAAAAAAAGATTTAGAAATCTCTTCTAAATCTTTATATCTGAAAAATATTTTTAAACTTTTTTTGCTATAATTGTAGCAAATCTAGCTCTAATTCTATGACCATTTTCATCTACTCTATGGAATTGTCAAATCATATTGTCACTATAAACTATTTCCCAGTTTTTGTACAAATCTAGATACTCTTGGTAAGTTCTCATATTTGGGAAGGGAATTATACATTTTATGTCATCTGCTTCAATTGGAACGATTATTAAATTATATCATCAAATATTTGTGTGGTTTATAGCTGATTTTAATAAATTTGTTGCTGATTGTTTCTCTAAAAACTGTAAAGAAACTGTGGCTATAATTATGTCAAAATTATCTTCAACTAAATCATAATTTAAATCTTTTTGTTTTATTTCTAAATTTAATCAAAATTTGTCAGCTAAGTCTTTTGTATTTTCAAGTCATTCTAAATTTTTATCCCAAGATTCAACTTTGAGTCAGTTTTTTGCTAAAAGCAAACTATTTCTTCCTCAACCTGATCATAAGTCCAAAGCTTTTTTTCAAACTGGATTTTCTATTATATTTACAAGCATTTTGACTTCATAGTGTGGTCACATATTTGGGAAAGTAGTAAAAAAATCTTTTTCTATTTTTCTAATTTCTTCAGGCTTTTCAGCAAAAAATTCTATATAAATTTTTGTATCTCAAATAAACTCTACTTTATGCCAAGCTTGTGGAGCAGAAACTATATAATCTCAAGCTTCAACAAAAACTTCTTTTTTTACTCATCCATTTTCACTTTCTAAATAATTATATTTTAGCTTTCCTGATAAAACATTTATTTTTCAATAAACTCAAGCTTTTGTATTGTGAGCAAGTAGAAGTCACTTTGGAATAGTTTCTTTTGTATAAATAGGTAATTGTTTATATCTGTAAAAATTACTTGGAACATCAATCATAAAAAAATAAATATTACTAAATAAGTAATATTTATTATAATTTTTTTAAAAAAATTTCAAAATTTATTTTTCTATAATTTGTAAGATTTTTTTTACTTTTTTTCTGTTTTCTTCTTGAGTCGCTTTTAAATCATAGTCTCTGATGAAATTTCTGTAATTTACTCACTGAGCTTCTAGGATTTCTCAGTATTTCTCGTTGAAATATTTAAAAAATCAAAGAATTGATTTATTTTCTTGGTTTTTTGTCAGAAGTTTGTATTTGATTATTTCTCATATCATCATTGGTAAAACTATATTTTTTTCTTTTAAATTTGAAAAAGAGAAATTATTTTCTATTCCAGCTAATTTACTAATTTCATCTTCTAAATTAAAATTATTTTTTCAAAGAAATAATTTTATAACATTTTCTCTTTTTCTAATTCTTTCTTTTACTTCAATTTCTCAGATAAAATAAGATTTTTCTTTTGGATTTACTCATGGTAAGTTAAAATCTCTTCATCTTTTGTATCTCCAAAATTTACTTTCAGAGTCAGTTTTTGAATCTGTAAGTTTTTTTAAAATTTCATAAGCTTTTTTAAATGTTTCTCAATCATAAATTTCACAAATAAGTACACTGTAAGTATTTAATCAAACTTTTTCTTTTATATTTTTTCAAGCTGATAAATTTCAAAAGGTTGTAGCTATTCATTCTTCTTTTATTGTGTATCAAGCTGGTTTCATACTTCAAACTAAGGTTTGATTATTTTCTCTTGTAATCATATGAGTTTCTATCTCGTGAGAAAGTAGATTTATAATTCTTTCTACAGTCAATTTATTATAATTTTCTTTTGTTGGTATTCTTAATTTATTTTCATCTTTTTTATTTATAGTTGCATTTATATTTCAAATTTTTTCATTTAACTCAATTTCTAGTTTTATTCATAAAATCTCAGCTACTAGTTTAAAAATTTCTATATAGTCATCTCTTTCTATTTCTTTTTTTAAAATATTTTTATCAAAATCTTTTAAAGAATCATAAATTAATTCTTCATTTTCTTGTAAAATACCTAAATTTTTAACCTCTTTTTTAGAATAATTTTGTTTTAATTGATTTAAAATTCATTTTATAAAAATTGATTCTTCTTCAGAAAGACTATCTTGTTTTTCTTTTATAAGATCATCTAAATCATTTATAATTTTTTCATAATAGTTTGCGTTTTCAGATAATTTGTCTCAAAATATTTTTTTGTCAAAATTATCCATTTTTTTAAAATAATTTTCTAGTTTTTCTTTTGGAATTCTATAATTTAAAGTTTTTATTTTTTGAGCTTCTATTTCAATTATATAACTATAATTTCTAATAAGTTCTAAATTATCATAAAAACTTTTCAAATAATAATTTTTTGTTTCATATAGTTTTATTTCATCACTTTCTACTTTTTTTATAAATCTTTCTAGTTCAGAGATTTTTAATTTTAGCTTTTCTTTTGCATCAAAAACTAAATCTTCTCAAAGTTTATAATTTTCTAAATCAAGTCATAAATAATCTTTGAAAAGAGTTTCATTGTATCAGTTTTCACTGTAAATGTAGACAAAACCTACTAATCTATTAAATTTCTCATCAAAAACCTTGTCTAATTCACTATTTTTTTCATTAAGATTATTTTTTTCTAAATTATTCATAATTTTTGAAAATTTTAAAAATATAAATATAATGTTTAATATTTATATTATACTACTTATAATAAAAATGTCAAGAATAAAAAAGATTCTACTAGTAACTGCACTAAGTCAAGAATTAAACGTTATAAAATCTGAAATAAAAAAGTTGAAAATTCCAAATTTAAAAGTTTCATATTTATCAACTTGAATGGGGAATTATAATATGATTTTGAATTTGACGAGGTTTTTGGAGCAAAACTGAGATTTTGATTTTGTTCTAAATATTTGAACTTGTTGATATAAATCTTACTATAAAGACTTTTTTCAAGTTATTCGAATTTTTAATTTTTCAAATAAAAAAGAACTTTTAGTTCCGCACTTAATAAATTTTTGAGATTTTGAAAGTATTTTCTGTAGTGAAAAAGTTGTTTTTGATTCAGAAATACTTTGAGAAGAGCAATTCGTTGATATGGAAAGTTTTGGTTTTGAGTTAGTTTGTGATAGTTTCTCTCTTTCTAGAGCTATTTTAAAAGTTCCTGTTGACAAAATTTGAACAGAGACAAAAAACTTTGATTTTTCTCTTGCTTCAAGCTATTTAAGGGAGAAAATTGATTATAAAAAACTTTTTGAAGAAATTTTAAAATATTTAGAAAAAATTCCAGAGAAACAAGATTTTGATAATTATTTTTCTGAAATAAATTTTACTTTTTCGCAAAAAGAAATTTTTAAGAAATTATTTTTTAAATATAAAGCTCTTGTTTCAGATAATTTTGAAAGTTATTTTGAGGAAAATAAAAGTTTACAAAAAGAAAAGTTTTTAAAAAATCTAGAAAATTTTTTAGATAAATTTACTCAAATTTAAAAAAAAATAACTAAATTTTTAAAAGTTTAGTTATTTTTTTTTTTTTTAAGTATTTTAAAAGTATTTCTGATAAAACTTTTCAATAAATTTCTACTTTTTTTTCATCAAAAATTATTTTATTTGTATCAAAATTATTTTTTGTTTTTTCAGTTGCTATTGCTGTTTTTGTGATTTCAAAAAATCCTGATTTATGTTTTCTGATTATGTTTGTACAAGGAAAGTGATCAACAAGCCTGTAAGCTGTGTTTTCTTCTAAAACTAGATTATTTTCAGCAAACTTTTCTTTAAAAATTTTATCAAATTTTTTTTCGGTTAAATATTCTCAATCTATATTTTCTGTCAATATTGTACATTCTCTTTTGCTTCCACTATAAACTTTCTCGATGTGATTTTTGAAAAAATCTGAGTTTGCATTTTCGTTAAAAATTGATTTTTCAACTGGATTAAAACCATTCATAGAGTGAAAATGGAAAACAAAATCACTTTTTTGAATAACATTTTCTATTTCTTTTTCTGCTCTTAAATAAATCTCATCCCAACTTTTGTCTCTAAAAACTTCAGGAATTGCAAGTTCTAAAGGTCTGTTTAAATCACAGAAACCTCTAGGAATTTCTACTTTTAAAATTCAAATTGAAAATTCAGATTTTTCTAAATATTTTTTCATTGATTCTAAAACTTCAACAACTCAAGTATCAGCTTCGTGATACATATATTTGTAAAGTAAATCATCAGAAACATAATCAAGAGAAATCTTGCTTGTTTCTCTAACTTTTTTTATAAAATCTTTGTCAATAGAGTGGTGTGGAACGTAAATAAGCAAGTCAAAATTTTGTTTTTGAGTATTTCAAATTTTTTCTAAAATTGTTAGATTGTGCATAATTTAAAGTTAATAATTTATTTTTAAAGTTCATAGGTTTTGATTTACTTTTTCTTGAATTTTTTTAACTTCATCAAAAACAATACTACATAAAATTATAATTTCATTTCAACTTACTTTTTTTCAGTTTTCAAAATAGTGCTTTGACAATACTTCTGCTGTTTTTTCTCAATCTAAAATATCATATTTTCATTTGTTATCTGAAAAATATCAAACAATAGGGTCTCAATATTGATTTAAAATAATTGAATGAGTTTGTCAAGAAGAAGAATTTAATCATTTATTCATTTTTGCTGAATCATGTTTTCAACCTCAGTTTTCTGTAAAAGTTGGAATTGCATCTCTTGCAAATTTAAAAGCTCATCCTAAGAATTCATTTCTGTCTAACCAAGGTCTGAATTGTGTAACATGAAGCCTTCAGTCAGCTCAAATTATTTTTGTTGGCTCAATGAAGTTAAAAACTAATTGAGGATATTTAAGTTCAGAGCTATTTAGCAAGTTTTTTCTTTTCAAATCATTTTGAACGAAATTTACTGTTGTTCATCAAGCTGCTCAATCATCATCTTTTATTACTAAAACTTTTCCTGGGTTTTGATTAAAAATATTTTCCAACTCTTCTTTGTTATTTGCAATTCAAATATATCACATTTTTTCTCAGGCTATCTCTAATTGGTTTGATTTTTTTGAATTTAAGTCCAAAAGTTGTAGAGTTTTTCCAGCTGTTGTACTTTTTAATTTTTCTTTTTCCAATTCAAAATTTATATCAGTTATTCTTGGGTCTGACATAGGAACGCTTGATAAAACAGTTGCGTTTGGCATTTGCCTAATTGTTTCTAAAAGAAGTTTTTCACTTTCAAATCAAGTCCTGTTTACATTTAATCAGGAAATAGAATTTTTTTCTCTTAAAATAACTTTTGTTCAAATCAGAGCATAATTTCCTTTTCAAAAAATATTTTTTAAAATATTTTCTATGAATTGTTTTGTATTATTTATAATATTTCAATCTGTTATTATAATTATTTGTTCGCTTTTTTCTCTTATTTTTTCAAAAAGGTATATCAAATATTTTGTTGCATCATTTCTTGTTTTTTCTTCAGAAAGTGCATTTATAGTAACAGATAATCCTCAACAATTAAAAACTATTTCATAAATACTTTTTGTTCAAGGTATGTTTTCTACTGTTATTCAAGGGTAAGTTATAAGAGGATATTTATCCTCACTGTCAATTTCGTTCATAATTACAAAAATTAAAAAATAAAAAATATCCTTTGACAAAACTTCAAAGAATATTTACTACATATAACTTTTTTAATTTTTTACTTTAATTTTTCATTAAAAATTTTATACACAAAAAACAGCCTTTGAAGCATCAGTTCAAGGATAAACAGAAACCAGAAAATAAAATAAATTCTATTATTCATTTTTGCTATTTTTTTGTTAAAAAATTTCTGAAAATTATAATGATTTTTGGAAAAAGTCAAATTTAAATTTTTTTTGAACTAATTTTAGCTTTACAAAGATAAAAAAATAAATAAAATACTAACCGCAAAAATTATTTTTTAAAAAATATTATAGTGAAAAAAGTTAGTTTAATAATTTTGGATTGATTTGGTATAAATGAAGCTACACCAGAGGAGAATTCTATTACTCAAGCTGAAAATAGACCAAACTTTTCAAAACTTTTTGCTTTTCCTTGATATACTAGATTAAAGGCATCATGAAGGGATGTATGAATAGTTGAAGGCTTTATGTGAGGTTCTGAAGTTTGACATTTGACTATTTGAGCTTGAAAAATCGTTAAACAAAATATTTTGGAAATAAATGATTTATTAGATAATGATGAATTTGAAAAATTACCAGAATTTACAGAAATGGTTTATTACTTGAGAAAATCTTGAAAATCTTTGCATATAGCTGGCCTTTTAGGAACACCTTGAGTTCATTCTTATCAACCACATTTATACTGACTTTTAAAAATAATTCCATCTGAAATAAACGTTTATTTACATCTTTTTACTGATTGAAGAGATAGTCCTAGAACAGAATCTGTAAATTATTTACAAGAATTGATTGACTTTATTTCAGATAAAAAAAATGTAAAAATTTCAAGTATTTCTGGTAGATATTTTGCTATGGATAGGGATAATAATTGGGAAAGAATTCAAAAATCTTATGATGCAATTTTGGGAAAAATAGAAAAATCAGACAAAGATCCAATTACTTACTTAAAGCAAAGTTATTCTGACAAAGTTTTTGATGAATTTATAGAACCTATTTATTTTGTATCAGGAAAGGCTTTTGAAAGTGGAGACGTATTTTTACACTACAATTATAGAAGTGATAGAGCAACTCAACTTACAAAAATAATTGAGAAAGATTTCTGAAGTGAAAATATCTATACAATGACAAAATATTACAATGAGTTTGCTTGAAAATATTTTATAAAAAAGCAAAAGGTAGAAAATACACTTTGAGAAATCATTTCTAAAAAATGACTTTCACAGCTTCACATAGCTGAAACAGAGAAGTTTGCTCATGTAACAAAATTTTTTAATTGATGAGCTCAAATTGTTTATCCTTGAGAAAAAGATATCCTTGTTGCTTCTCATAAAGTAGCAACTTATGATATGGATCCTGAAATGTCTGCAGATGAGATTTTTGCTGAGTATGAAAAAAATGCGAAAGATTTTGATTTTACAGTTGTAAATTACGCAAATGGTGATATGGTAGGGCATACTTGATGTTTAGTTTGTACTTCTACTTCAATTGAAAAGCTAGATGAAATTATTTGAAAAACTATTGATTATTGTGCAGAAAATAACATAGATTTGCTTATCACTGCTGATCATGGGAATTGTGAAGTTATGTGAACACCACAAGATCCTTGTACATCACACACAACAAACGAAGTGCCTTTTTGGTACATAAAAGATGGTGAAGTTGTAAAAACTAAACCAAATTGATGACTTTCAAATGTTGCTCCAACAATTCTTGAAATTATGTGAATTGCAAAAGCTTCAGATATGAAAGAAAGTTTACTTTTAGATTAAAATATTTATTTTTTAAAATTTTTGAATTATGTATACAATAAAAAATGTTTATGCTAGAGAAGTTTTGGATTCTAGAGGAAATCCTACAGTTGAAGTTGAAATAACTTTGGAAAATGGTTTTTGAAGAGCAATAGTTCCAAGTTGAGCTTCTACTTGAGTTCATGAAGCTTTGGAATTGAGAGACTGAGATAAATCTAGATATTTATGAAAATGAGTTTTAAAAGCTGTTGAAAATGTAAATACAACAATTAAAAATGCAATTGTTTGAAAAAATTTTTCTGATTATAGAGAACTTGATGAGGCTTTATTAAAACTTGACTGAACAAAAAACAAGAGCAATCTTTGAGCAAACGCTATTTTATGAGTTTCTATGGCATTTGTTGTTGCTTGTTCAAATTCTGAGAACAAACAAATTTTTGAATATTTAGGTAAATGAGAAGGGAAAGTTCTTCCTATTCCTATGATGAATATTTTGAATTGAGGAAGCCATGCAGATAACAATGTTGATATTCAAGAATTTATGATTGTTCCAGTTTGAGCAAAATCTCTAAAGGAAGCTGTTAGAATGTGAGCAGAAGTATTTCATAATTTGAAAAATATTTTAAAAGCTAGATGATTAGCTACTTCAGTTGGTGATGAAGGTGGTTATGCTCCAAATTTAGCTTCAAATGAGGAAGCTTTAGCTGTTATAATTGAGGCTATCCAAAAAGCTGGTTATACAACTGAGCAAATTAAACTTGCTTTAGATGTAGCTTCTTCTGAGTTTTTTAAAGATTGAAAATATAATTTAGAGTGAGAATGAAAAATTCTTAGTTCAGCTGAACTTGTAGATTTTTATAAAAATCTTTGTGAAAAATATCCGATTATTTCTATCGAAGATTGAATGGCTGAAGATGATTTTGATGGATGGAAAATGCTTACAGAAGCTTTAGGTAGCAGAGTGATGCTTGTTTGAGATGATTTATTTGTTACAAATATTGAAAGACTTGCGATGTGAATAGAAAAATGACTTTGAAATGCTATTTTGATAAAATTAAATCAAATTTGAACAGTTTCTGAAACTATTGATGCGATTGATATGGCTACAAAAGCTGGTTTCAAATCAATTATTTCTCATAGGAGTGGTGAAACAGAGGATACTTTTATTGCACACTTGGTTGTAGCCAAAAATACTGGATTTATAAAAACTGGTTCACTTTCTAGAACTGATAGAATAGCTAAATACAATGAATTGATGAGGATAGAAGAAAAAATAAAATAAAAAAGAATGCTTTAGCATTCTTTTTTTTGTTTTAGTAAGCTCAATAATTGAATCTTTCATAAAAAAATTTTAATTCAACAAAATCATCATTTTTTGATTCTTTGCTTAAGTCTAAATCTAGCTCTACAAAAGGTCTATAAAAATATTTTCCTTCTTTTTTCACAAATTCATATTTTATTTCTAAGTTTCTTTTTCAGCTTTTTAATTCTTTTGATAGTTTTTTATCATTTTTGTCAAAGATTTTGTATTCTAAATTTAAATTTATAGGAAGCAAAGACACATCATAAAGACAAATTAGTGATTTTAAGTTATAAACAGAATCAGGTTCATTAGCGTGATAATCGCAAGAAGTTGAATTGTTCATTAACTCTATTTTCATTTTTTGTTTTCTCTCTCAAGATATTTTTGTTAAAAGTCTTTCTTCTATTTCTTTGAAATTACTTTCTACATCTTTTCATTCAGAATTTTTATACTTATAAGTGAATGATTTTTCTTTTTTGATATATCTATTTATTCATAATTCATCAAAAATATTCTTTTTATAAACCTCTGTTTCATAATTTCAAAGGATTTTTATAGTTCAGTCTTGGAATAATTTTTTAGTTTTTTCTAATCATAACTTCGAAAATATTTTATCAAAAATTTCGTTTTTATAGACTAGTTCTGGACTTCCTGGTCAGTAACTTATAGTTATCTTACTATTTAAAATCTTAAAATTTTTTTCATTAAAATTGTAAGTATAAATTACGTTATCTACTTTATTTGGTGTTTAACCAAATTTTGATTGAAAATTTTTTAAATTTTCTGGATTTCAATCATATAAATTGAAATTTGCATTTACTGATTTAAATGTAAAAAAGCTCAAAACTGGCAAAACTAATAATTTTTTCATAATTTTTTTGTTAAAATTTAGTAAATTTTATTAAACTCAAAACTTTAAAAAATCAAATTTAGTTTTTGAAAAATTTCATTTTTTCATATAATTTCAAAAAATATTTAAAAAAATAGAAAAATGTTGATTTATATAGAAAAACAAGCAAAAGATTATTCTCAAACTAAAAAAATTTTAGAAAAATATAAAAATGCAAAAGTTATTTTTATTGATAATTATAAAAATATTTTTGATAAAAATTATAAAAATCTGGATACCAAAAAAGCTTTGATTATAGCAAAACTAAATTCTAAATCTGTAAGCCGGGCACCGTGCTGATACTGACACTCAGAATCTTCTTACTTTTTCAAAACTTGATTAAATTGTGTTTTTGATTGCTCTTATTGTTACTTGAAATGAGCTTTTAAAAATGATAATATTGTTTTATTTGTAAATTATGATGATATAAAAAATGAAATAGAAGAGAAAATATCTGAGTTAAGAAAAGAGCTTCCAGATTCTGCACATTGGTTTTATTCTTGAGATTATTCAGATATAGTTTGAATAGATAATTTGAGTAACTTTATAGAAAATTTTGTTCCTTTTTTTGAAAAATTTTGAGATGATGTGATGATGGAAATAAGAACGAAATCATCAAATGTAAAGCCTTTTTTGGATTTATGATTTATTCCCAAAAATACTGAAATTTCTTTTTCTCTAAATCCTGAAATTTTAGTTAAAAAATATGAAAAATGAGCTTCTAGTTTGGAAAAAAGAATTGAAGCAATAAATATTTTACTTGAAAAGTGATTTAAAGTTTGACTTAGGTTTTTGCCAATTTTACCAGTAAAGAATTGGGAAGAAGTTTATAGTGAATTTATAGCTTATATAAAAGAAAAAATTGATATTTCAAAAATTTATTCTAGCTTTGCTTCGTGACTTTTGTATACAAAAAAAGATTATAACAAAATGCTTCAAAAATATCCAGATTTAGGTATTTTATATATGTTAGAGCTTGAGAATGATGATTTTTACAGGGAATCTAAAGTTTTTAGAAGCAAAATTTATACGATGTTTAAAGAATTTGACAAAAGATGTATTTTTTGTTTAGATAAATAAATATTTTAAAGAAAGACTTGTTACCACAAGTCTTTCTTTTTTATTTTGCTTTCAAGTATTTTTAAAAATATTTCCCATTCTTCACTTCTTTTCATTCTTTTCTTGACTAAATCAATTATTTCAGGATTTTCCGTCACACTTTCAATTAAATATTTCATTTTTTTGTTTCAAACTAAATAATATTCATAACTTTTCAAATCTGTTGATGAAGATAGCCATATTCTTGTAAAATCTAAATTTCAGATTGAATTTACAATTGTTTTAAAAGGAAGTCATTTTAAATCATATCTGATTTTAAGAAAATATAAATTTTTTTCTCAAATTAAGATTTTTTTTAATTCTCATAAAGTTTTTATTTCATAGCTTTTATTGTTCAAAAAATTTATATAATTCCAAATTTTTGTTTTATCTCAGCTAAAATCACCTATAAATCTAAATCTTCAAACTAATTTGTAATTCTTGCTTCAAATTTTTAAATCTCAGTTTTTATCTTCTTTTAAAACAACTCATATATCTTGTTCTTCAGCTTTTTCTAAATTATCTGCTATTTTTCAAATACTTGATTTTTCTAAATCTTTTGGTAATTCATAAGCTAAAATATTATTTGTTAACATAAATAGCAATAAGAAACTTATAAATATTTTTTTCATAATTTTTTAAATAATAATTAATAAATATAGAATGGTTTTTATTCTAATTCATTTTTACTATATTTAATAATATTTCCCAAGGTTCTCTTTCATCATAATTAACTAATTTTAGCTTATTATTAATTAAATTGACTATTTCTTTTTTATTTTCTTTTCTATTTAATAATTCCTTTATTTTAGGATTGTTTTGGATTAACTTCTTTTGTTCATTTAAATCATTTGTTGATGATGCAAATACTCATATAATGTCAGAAAGTTCTATGTCATTTATCAATTCTTTATCTGATTTTGCTGTGTTATTTAATAATTCTAAATTATTAATACTTTCTGCATTAGATACTTCTTTATTAAATTCACTATTATTAATTATTTCACTTAAATTTTCATCATTAGCTTTTATATCATTTCAGATTCTATAGTATGAAAAGTTCTCACCATTATATTTTAACACTAAAAATTTAGCATTTCAATTTTCTCAATAAACTTTCTTGATATTATATAGTTCATGTTCATATTCTCACATTCTTCAATATTTTGATTTGATTTTTGTTGTGTCTCAATAGTAATCATGGAGAAACATAAAGCTGTGAGTTATGTTATACTTTCTTGATCATATTTTTATTTTTCAGTCTGGGCTTTCAGATAAAGTGATTCATCTATCTCACCTTTTTGCATTTTCAATACTTGTAATTGCATTGTTATCAACAAATTTTTTAAATATATTATTTGGATAATTTATCCAATATCTTGAACTATTATATGCTAGTGAGTGACAATTATAAAAAGTAGTGTTTGTTCTGTTTCTGTCATTACTATTAAATCCAAATTCTTTTTCAAACTCTATATCTTTATTTATACTAAGTCTTCTATCTCAGTTATTGAATCAGCATTCATAGATTCGAACTCAATTTATTTTTGCTCTTGTTCTATATAATTCTTCATTTGAATTACAAGGAAAGTCCAGAGCCAAAGCTACATTACTACTTAGCAAAATAACTATTCCTAAAATATTAATTAAAACTCTATTATGTTTCATAGTTTTAAAAAATTATAAAGATAATAATATTAATTAAAAGAATACTTTAATAAATTAACTTATAAAATATTTATATATATATTTTTTTGGGGTTAAGAAATAAAAGAAAATCTTATAGTTATTTTTTAAAATATAATTTAATTACAAATTTAATATATTTGTCCTTATAATAGATTATGAATATAGTTTAAATTATTTTTTATAATACTTTATATACTATATATAGTTATATTTATTTATTTTATTAAGTCAAGTTCAATTTTATATTTTGATTTGATAATATAATTTTATTATTTATTAATATATTTAAAACAATTTTTAATTTTTTCTTTCAAAATTTTAAAAAATTTATATAATTTAAGTACTTAAAACCTAGTTTTGATTTATGAAAAAAAATATTTTGATAACGTGAACTTCTTGCTGACTTTGACGATTTTTAGCTGAAAAGTTAAATTTGAATTATAATATTTTTTGAATTTCTAGAACAAAAACTGATTTAAATATTTTTGAAGAAATAAACTTTGATTTAACAAACTTTGAACAATTTGATAAAATCTTGTGAAAAATTGGTGAAAAAAAATTTGAAATGATTGTTTTTAATTCGTGAATTTGATATTTTTGAAGATTTGAAGATTGAGGAGAACAAACTTATAAAAATATTATAAATTTAAATTTATTATCACCGATTTTGTTTTTGCAAAAAATTCTACCTTTTTTGGAGCAAAAAGCAAAAATTGTTTTTATTTGAAGCATTATTTGAAAAAAATTTATGAAAAATGCTTCAGTCTATCAAGCTTCAAAATTTTGACTTAGAGGTTTTGCTTGAGCTTTAAAAAACGAATTAAAAGACAAAAAAATATTTATAATAAATCCAAAAATTTTAGAAACTGATTTTCATAAAAATTCTTCGGTTTTTATTCCTACAGATAAGGAAAAAATCACAAGTTTAGAAAGTGTTTTTGAAGTTGTTGAAAATATTTTAAAAAATAAGGAAACTAGATTTGAGATAGATTTATAATTTAAAAAATGGAGAAAAATGGAGAAAAAAATAATTTATACAGCTGCTATTTGAGCTTTAACTGCAGTGTTTTCAGCATCAGCTTGATATTAT
Source organism: Candidatus Gracilibacteria bacterium GN02-872 (assembly GCA_003260325.1). Lineage (GTDB taxonomy): Bacteria > Patescibacteriota > Gracilibacteria > BD1-5 > UBA6164 > GN02-872. The sequence goes on from MOLU01000005.1 coordinate 56,816, forward strand.
TCATGAATTATTCATACAAATGCTGTGTTTGAATCACTCATTTCAAGACTGGAGCTAGATTTAAAAAAAGAAAGAGAAAAAAATATTATTTTGACACAATTGTTAACAAAGCAAAAAGATGAACAAATTTTACAAAGAAATAATTCTTTTGAAAATATGGATTTTGAAACTGATGATTCTTTACAAAAATTTTTAAATCCTGAAAATGGTTTTAATAATAAGAAATATATTCCTCAAAGTTTAGAAAGAATTTCTTCAAATGTGATTTATGATTCTAAATGATGAAATCAAGTTTTGAGAAAGGAAGCTAAAGATGCTCTTGAAGAAATGTGAAAAAAATTTGAACAAGAAACTTGAGAGAAAATAAATGTTGTAAGTGCTTACAGGAGCTATGATTATCAAGTTTGAATAAAAAAATGATGATGTCCAGATAATCTTTGCGCAAATCCTGGTTTTTCTGAGCATCAGACAGGGCTTGTTGTAGATTTATGGTCAGCTTCAAGTAAGGATAATTGGTATTCAAACGTAAAATTAAAAAAATATTTTTCTTGGTTAAATGAAAATGCTCATAAATTTGGTTTCCATAACACTTATCAGAAATGACGTGATGTTGATTGATATGAAATTGAACCTTGGCACTGGAGATATTTATGAGTTGAACTTGCTACTTATTTAAGAGAAAATAATCTTACTTTTGCTGAATTTTATAAAGAAAAAACAAAGAATGAAAAAAAATAGAAATTCCACAAAACAAAATTGACCAATAAAAGTCTGATTCCATAGGAAGAAAAAGGTTCAAAGAGGAACTTTTGTAGCACGTGATGAATATGCAATAAAAGCACAAAAGGCTTGATTTAGAGCTAGAAGTGTTTATAAATTGCTTGAAATTCAAGAAAGGTTTGATTTAATAAAACCTGAATTTTCTGTAATTGATATAGGTTGTGCTCCGTGAAGTTTTCTACAGGCTATAAGAAGTATAGTCAAAGAAAAACCAATTATATGAGTTGATATAAAGGAGGTAAAGCCTTTTTCCTATCCAAACGTAAAAACTATACAATGTTCTATTTTTGAGTACGATACTTTGAGTCAAAAAATTATTGAAATAAATGGAGAAGATACTTTTGATTTGATTACAAGTGACATCGCTCCAAATACAACTGGTAGGTTTGATGTGGATCAGTATGCTTCTTTAGAGCTAAATATAGCTATTTGTGAGTTTAGTGATAGATTTCTGAAAAAATGATGAAATATGCTTTTAAAAGTTTTTAAATGAGAAGATTTCAATGACTTAGTTCAGGAAATAAAAAAAAGATTTAAAAGTATGAAAACTTATAAACCTCTTGCTTGTCGTGATTCTTCTCATGAAGAATATATTATTTGTTTTGATAAAAAATAAAAGATAGTTTCAAAAACTATCTTTTTTCATTTACCTCTCTCATAACTAAATCTTCTAAATTTTTTTGAAGAACTATTTTGTTTATAAGTTTCTTTTTTTCATTTCTTTCTTTTTCTTTTAAACTTTGTTTCAAGTAAATTTTTATTTTTGGAATTACATAAAAAGTCATTGAAAATATAAATATTATTCAAACTGATAAAAAGATCCATTCTGTTATTCAGTAATCTAAAAACTTTTTTATATTTTTAAAAATTTCAAATGATTCTGTGTATCTGTATTCAAATCAAAACATAATTTATTTTTTACATTTTATTTTTCTTCTACCATTTCTCCTGTAACTACAAGTCTATTTAAAGTAGTTCAAATAGGCCAACAAGTCATAATTGATAATTCTTTTTTTGAAATATTTTTTTTCAAAACAGAAACATCACCAGGTTTTATAACTCTTTTTTCTTTTACTATATATTTAAATTTCTTTTGGTTGTAGTAAATGATAATTTCGTCTCACTCTTCTAGAAAGTTTAGATTTGAGAAAACTTCATTATAATCACCATTCATCCAAGGAAAGTTTGAAGAGTGTCCGAAAATAAAGCTATTTCATTCTTCTCAAGGAATAGCACTTCCTGGATATCTAACAACTCCATTTTCTAATTCTTTCATAAAAATATCCTCAAGTTCGTGTTCAGAATCAATTTTTCTATTTTTTATCTCTACTAAAGGAATATTTTTCCCGATTTTTGGAATAACAACTCTGTTTTCGTAAGGAGTTATTTCTATTTTTAAAGAAATATTTTTATTATCTAATTCTTTTTTATATTTTTTTATAGATAGTGAAGCTTTTTCTTCCTCTTCTTTTTTTTCTTCAGTTACTTTTTCAATAGTTTTTTCTTTCAAATTTGAAGCTTCTACTGATTGAAGAATAGATTTAGATTCTTTTTCTATTTCTTCTTTGAAGAAGAATCATTTAGCTATATTTAAATAAGCATTATAATTTGTTCAAATAATTAGAACAATAAAAATTATAAGGCTTGTAGTTAAATATTTAAAAAGGAAAGTAGCAGAAGAAAAAAATGTAATTTTTTTTCTTTCTTTTTTCTTTGGCTCAGAAATTATTGTTTGATAAATATAATTATTTTGTATTTCTTTTACTTCAATAATTTCTTTTTGTTCATTTAAAGTTTCCTTTTCTAATTCTAAAAGGATATCTAAGTCATTGTTGTGCATTTTGTTTTTGTTTTAGTTTTTATTTTTGTTTTTGTATAAAAATTTTATCATATATATTTAAAAAATGCAAAAACTGAAAAATAGTTTTTTTCAAAAAGACTTGAAAAATCTAAAATTTTATTTATATTTATAAAAGTTTAGATTGTTTAGAACTCATATTATGGTAAAAAAATACGAAAAGAGTTCAGGTTGAATAGTTTATAGAAAGTCTTGAGATAGGGTAGAAGTGCTACTTTTGAAGTGGTTAAATTCTAAAAATCAAGAAACTTATGTTATTCCAAAATGACACATAGAAGATTGAGAAGTTGCAAAAGACACAGCTGTTAGAGAAATTTCAGAAGAAACGTGACTTGATATAAGAGATTTAGAAGTCATAAAATTTATAACAAAACTAAATTATACATTTACAGCCTGATATTTAGAAGCTAATCCTGTTATTGATAAGGATGTTTATTTATTTTTAGTAAAATACAATTGACAAAAAGAACCTACTGTTCAAAAAGAAGAGAGGTTTGTTTGATATGAATGGTTTTCTCTAGAAGAAATAAAAAATATAAAAGTTATGTTTGATATTCAAACTATTATCTGAAGAAATAAAACTTTTTTTATTTAGTAAAGTAAAAAATTATGGAAATAAGAAAGAAAAAAAATATTTTAGAAATTGAGTCTGATTCTAAATGAATTATATATTTTGATGAAGAAACAAAGGAAGTAAAAATTTGAGATTTAATTGTTTCTTATCCTTGAGAATATGAAAAATCAGGTATTTTGCTTGAAGTGAAAGAATATTCTTGAGAGTTATTTTATAGTTTTGCTGTTGACTCAAAACATATTTTCTTTGTTTTAACTGATAATTTTGAGCTAAAAGAAGAAATTGTTTCATTTTTTTGAGATGTTGATGTTTTGATTATTGTTTGAACAAAAAAATCTGTAAATATTTTTGAAAATATTGAAGCTAGGGTTGTTGTTCCTTATTGAGAAACAAAATCTATTTTTCTTCAAACTCTTGGTCAAAATAGGGAAGAAGTTTCAAGTTTTAAACTTAAATGAGAATACTCTCCTGACAATACAGAATTTGTAAATCTAGAATAAATAAAAACACCACAATAGTGGTGTTTTTTGTTGTTATTCGATGATTATCAAAAGATCTTTTAGCTTTCTGTCTGCATCTTTTATGCAGACTTTAAACTCATCTTTTGTTGATGAATTTTCTTTGCAATTATAATGATCTTCAATCATCTTATCATATGCATCTTTGCATATTTTAAACAATTCATCTTGCTTTTTATCCCTTTGGCTTGGTGCCTGACATAAGCCATAAACATCAAGTTCTTGCTCATTCTTTGCAGTTGATATTTTTTTTGCTTGGGAACTAATACAAGCTAAAAATATCACTACTGCAAAAGTTATGTGTTTCATTACTGAACTCCCTTCTAATTTAAAAAAAATACTTCAAAGATAGTATTATCCCTAAAGTGCTGGTATTATAAAATGAAAATTTTAAAAGTCAAAATATTTTTATAAAAATATTTTATTTCTATATTTTTCTTTATTTTAAGCTTTAAAAATATAATTTTATATTTATTATTTTTACAAAATAATTTAAAAAAATTGAAAAAATAAAAAGAAATGATTTTATCATTTCTTTAAAAAAATTAAATAACAGCTTCAATTGCAGCAAAAGTTGCAGGTTTTCAAGATGGTATTATGATGCTTATTTTATCTCAAATATTTGCTTTGAAGTGAGTAACTGCAGCAGTTAGCAAATCATAAGTTTTTCCATCGGCTACTACTTGGTATTTATCTTTTTCTTTAACTACAAGTCAAGTTTTTATTTCTCTTTCAATTGGTTGAATTTGCTTGTAAGTCATTTTTCATAAATTGTCAATTGTTAGTTTCAATTTGTCTCATTGAACCATTTTTGATTTTGATGCGTAGTTTGCAGGAACTGGATATTTGTTTCAATCGCTTCAAAGCATTTCTGAACCTGTAAAAACTCACTCAATTATTTTTGATTCTTTGTCTGTGTAGCTTTCAAGTCATTTTGTACTTAAATCAACTTCTACATCAAGTTTTATTTCATTGTTGTTTGCTAAGTCTTTTAATAGTTTTTTAGCATTTTTTATCGATTTTTCAGCTGTTACTATGAAGTCAACTATTGCTTCAATTGTTTTTTTGTTTTCCATTTTTTTTAGTTATTTTTTAAGTATCATTATTATTTTAACAAAAAATGTCAAATATGTAAACTAATTCACCTTTACATAAAAGAAAAATAATTTCTTATAAATAAAAGTAGGCTTTGACTAAAGAAAAGAGTCAGAAAAAATCATACTCATAAAAATGGTCAAAAGGGAACTATATTTTGCTTTTCTGAGTTATAATTTTTTATCAAGATAAATATTCAAATCAAACTTCCTATAAAATAAGTTAAAACTATAGAAATAATACTAAATTTTACTCATAAAAGTAATCAAATCATTATTCAAATTCTTAAATCTCCTCATCACAAAGCTTTTCATCAAGACAGAACTATTTGTAGAAAGAAAAATATAAAAATCCATAAAGCTCAAATTACTCAGTTTAAAACTGGATTTTCTAAAATATTTATTTCAGGAAAAATATTTTTAAAAACAAATATAGAAACTCAAATCAGTATAAGAATAAGTAAATCATATATTTCTTTTAATTCTTTTAGCATTATGACATATAATCCTCACAAAATAGTGATTCACAGAATAAGACTTGAAATAATTTCTATATTTTGGCTTCAAATTCAGCTTGGAAGAATATTATTTATTTCAAAAAAATAATTTAAGAAAATTCAGAAAAAAGCTATTCAAATTCAAAAAATCATTATTCATTCGTGAATTTCAGTGAAAAGAATATCATAAAATATATAAATAATCGTTACAAAGCTTATCGTAAGCCAGAAAAATAATTTTGCTATTTCTAAGTAATCAAAAGCAAAAATATTTTCAAAATTTATCAAAAATGCTCAAACTCAAGTGAAAACTAATCAAGTTGAGATTTCTAAAATCGGATAAATTGCAGAAACATCTTTTTTGCAATATTTACATTTTCAAAAATTTTTTAACCAAGAAACGATTGGAATCAGTTCAAAAGCTCGTAGCTCTTTTTGGCAATCTTTACAGTGACTTCTTCAAAAAAAAATTCATTTTTCTCAGCTTTTTAGTCTGTAGATCAGCACTGAAGCAAAACTTCAAAAAATTGCTCAAAAAGTAAATAAAAATAAATAAAATAGATTTTGCATAATTTTTTTGTTAATTTTTCATATTATAATAAAAATCCTGACTTTTTCAAGTCAGGATTTAAATATGCTAAATAATATCAGTTATTATAAACTGATCGTTTGCCTCATCTTTTTTAATTAAAAGTCAAAATAAAAGTTTAAAAAATAAAAAAAATCCCTTCAAATTGCTTTGAAGGGAAATAACTCAGGAATTAAGAAGGCCTTGTAACTGAAGGAATTTTCTAAAAAGTCAAATTTAATTATTTTTCTTTATTTTCTTCAGTTTCTTTTTTTATTTCACTATTATTGTTTACTTTTAAAGTTTCTTCTTTTACTTCTTTTCTTTTTTCAGAAATTATTTTTTTGCTTCTTTTGAAAAAACTTAAAAATCTTTTAAAAATATCGTAGATATCATAAATAAACGGAATTTTATAATAAATTTTTTCGATATTTCAAATTCAAAAACAAATAGGGAATAGAAATAAAATAAAAATATTTTTTGAAACAAATCAGAAGAAATATAATAAAAAAGTCAATATTAGCAAAAAAGTGATTGTTAATGCATTTGCTATGTGAATATTAAATTTATTGTTTTTAAAAAATAAGAAAATTAAATTAAAAATAGGGAAATAAATAATTTTTTTTGGTCACTTTAAATCAGGTAAATCTTTCATTTTATTAAAAGTGTTTTTTTGATCTTCAATGTAAGCTATATTTTGCTCTTCTTCAAGAGTTTTCCATTCTCTAAAATTTCAAGAAATATAGTTTTTTAGGTATTTTAATAGAATTTTTGTAGATTTTACTATTTCTCAAAATGAAAAATATTTCGGTAAATTTATAATTATAAGTTCTGTTTTTGCTAATAAATTCACTCAAACAAAAGCAACATAAATAAAATAAATTAAAATAAAAATCTGATTTAAATTATTATTTCAGTTTATGAATAGTAAACAAAAGATAAAAGTTACAAAAGTACTTGTTTTTAAAATTTCTTTTATAAGTTCATTTTGGCTATATCTTGAAGTAAAAATTGGTCAAACAAAAGGAATATAAGCGATTATTAAAGTTAATTTGTCTTTTTCTCAGAAGTTTTCGTTTTTGTTTATATCAACTAAGTTTTTCTTTGATTTTACACTAAAAATATCTCAAATCCCAAATAATTCTCATCTGTAAGCTCTATACATTCATAAAAATAATGCTCAAAATAAAATTATTGAGATACTTATGAGTATTATCGTATTTAAAGTAAAATTCCAAATTATTATTTCTTTAAATAATCAGAAAAATCAGAATATTATAAAACTTATCAAAATCAATAAATGTAATAAAAAAGCTGATTTTGTGTGCTTTTTTACAAAATCATTATTTAGATTTGGATCTTTTTTCTGAAACAAAAACAATCAAGAAACGATAAACATCAAGTAAGCTGAAATTGCATTATTTTTTATAATTTTATTTTCCATTTTTTCAAAATTTATTGTATTTTTAAAAATTTTGTTTATTATAACATAAATTTACTTATTTAACAAAAAATTGATAGAAAATGAATTTATCTGATGTGAAATTTTATAAATCTGTTTGATTGAGAAACGAAGAAGTTTATTTTGATGATAAAAAAGAAATAGTTTTTGTTTGAAGGTCAAATATGTGAAAATCTAGTTTGATGAATGCTTTATTTCAAAAAAAAGATTTGGTAAAAACTTCAAGTAAACCTTGAAAAACTAGACTTGCAAATATTTTTTTAGTTGAAAATAAATATATTTTTACAGATTTGCCAGGATACTGATTTGCAAAACTTTGAAAAGAGCTTAGGCAGGAGCTTGATTGACTTATTTCTTGGTATTTAGAAGAAAGAAAGTCTTTTATAAAAAATGTTGTTATGCTTGTTGATTCAAAGCTTTGACCACAAGAGTCTGATTTTGAAATGTATAATTTTATTACTGAACTTGAGATTCCAGTTTTGATTGTATTGTCAAAATCTGATAAATTAAGTAAATCAGAGTTAAATAAATCTTTGGATTTTGCTGAAAAGAATTTTTTCTGAGAAGAAATTATAGCTGTTTCTGTTAAAAATAAACTTTGAATTTTTGAGTTAGAAAAAATTTTAAAAAACTCTTTAGTTAAATAATTTTTTGTAAAATGTTGCTTAAAAAAGAAGTAAAAGAAAATAGTAATTTTTTACTAAATTTTTCTCTTGTAGTTCTTCTTGTTTCAGGTTCGGTTTATATTCTTTATATTTGACAATCTCTTATAGTTCCTTTTATAATCTCGATTTTGTTTTCTTTAGCTATTCTTTGACTGTCAAATTTGTACAAAAAGATTCATATTCCTTCTTGAATTGCTTTTAGTTTGTCTGTAATGAGTTATTTTTTGATTTTTTATTTTATTTGGTTGATAATTATTTCAAATATAAATGATTTGATTTTGGATGCACCAACTTATCAAGCTAGAATCACTGAACTTATTCAAAAAGTAGAAAAAATAATTTTGCCTGAATGATCAAAAATAGATTTTTCTTCAATTTTTTCATCAATAAATTTTCAATCAGTTTTTAATTATATTCTTAGTGCAGTAACATCTATTTCTTCAAGTATTTGAACAATTTTGTTTTATACAATATTTATTTTGCTTGAGTCTTTATACTTTGAAAAAAAGTTGAAGCTTATGGTTTCAGACGACGAGAAAAGAAGAAAATTTACAAATATTTTGTCAAAAATAGAAAAAGATGTGAAATGATATTTTTTTATAAAAACATTTATTTCTTTGCTTACAGCTTTGTTTTGTTATGTAATAATGCTTTCTTTTTGATTAAAATATGCTGCCTTTTGGGCTTTGGTTACATTTGTTTTGAACTTTATTCCAAATATTTGATCTATAATTGCAGTTGTCTTTCCTTCAATTTTTTCTTTTGTGCAAGCTGATTTTACGATGTACACAAGTTTGATAATGATTTCACTTTTGACAATTGTTCAACTTATTGTTTGAAATGTTGTTGAGCCAAAGATGATGTGAAATAGACTTAATTTAAGCCCTCTTGTTATAATTATCGCACTTAGTTTTTGGTGATATATTTGGGGAATTATAGGAATGCTTTTATCTGTACCTTTAGTTGTTATAATGAATATTATTTTATCAAAGTTTGAGAAAACTAGACCGATTGCGATTTTACTTTCTGAAAAGGGAGACTTAGATGAAGATCCAGAGGATAGTTTTATTGACAATAGAGCTAAAGTTATAGATGAAATAAAAAAGAAATTTAAGAAAAAAAATAATAAATCATAAATTTATTATTTTTTTTTGTTTTTATTTGTAAAAAACATATAATAGAAAAGATTTCAAATTTATTTTGAAATTTTTGAGAAATAGGCTATAAGTAAATAAGTTTCAAATATTTTTGTGACTTAAAACTTGTAGTTTATTTCAAAAGTTTATTTTTTTATAAATATTTTTTATGATTTGAATATCAGATAAAAATGCTCCTTTGCTTGAGCCTCTTAAAAAAACTTATGAGATTGAGTGACAAAAAATCACTTTTGAAAGTTGAAAAATTTGACTTTTGATTGATTGAGCTGTGACAATTAGTGATGAAAATGATAATATTTTATTTGTAACTGCTTGATTTAAACAAGATTGATTAAATGAAAAAGCTGATTTTTTCCCTTTGGTTGTTGATTTTCAGGAAAAATATTATGCAACATGAAAAATTTGAGGAAATAAATTTCAAAAGAGAGAATGAAGACCAACAGATGATGCTACTTTGTCAGCAAGGCTTATAGATAGGCCAATCAGACCGATGTTTCCAAAAGGAATAGTAAACGATACTCAAGTAATAGTTACTGTTTTGAGTGCTTCTTGAGAAAGAGAATTAGGTTTTTGGTGAATAGTTTGAGCTAGTTTAACTTTGATGATGGCTTGAACTCCATTTGAATGACCAGTTTGAGCTTGTAGATTGGCTTTGATGGCTGATTGAAAATATATTTTTAATCCTAGTGTGGAAGAAGAAAAATCTTCAATTTTAAATTTGCTTACAGCTGGTACTTCAGATGCTATTACTATGGTTGAAGCTGCAGCTAAAGAAGCTTCTGACAAACAAATGCTTGATGCTCTTGCAAAATCTCACGAAATTATTAAAAAAATAATTGAAGCTGAAAAAGATTACTTGGCTTTATATAAAGATAAATATTGAATTCCTGAGCCAAAGGTTGTTTATAACCTTCCAAATGCAGATATTTACTCAGAAATAAAAGAATTTTTAACAGAAGAAAAGCTTGAAGTTTTGTATGACAAAGGAAAAAAAGAATTTCAGAAAGAACTTGATAATTTGACTGATTTGACAAAAGAATATTTACTTTGAGTTTGATATAATTTTGAAGACGAAAATCAAGAAAAATATTTAGATGAAAATTCTATTTGAGAATTTGTTTACAAAAGAGTGAAGGAAGTGATGAGAAAAAATATTTTACAAAATGAAAGAAGGCTTGATTGAAGAAAACTTGACGAAGTTAGAACTGTTAGTTGAGAAGTTTCTTTGTTACCAAGAACTCACGGTTCGGCTTTGTTTAGAAGAGGATTGACTCAAGCGCTTTCAGTGACAACTCTTTGAGGACCTGATGATACACAAGTTTTAGATGGAATGATGCCAGAAACTGAAAAAATTTATATGCATCACTATAATTTTCCCCCTTACTCAGTTTGAGAAGTTAGAATGCTTAGGTGAGTTTGAAGAAGAGAAATTTGACACTGAGCTTTAGCTGAAAAGGCATTGGTTGCAGTTTTGCCTAGTTTAGAAGAATTTCCTTATACAATCAGAGTAGTTTCAGAGATAATGACTTGTAATGGTTCTAGTTCTATGGCTTCTATTTGTGGTTCTACTATGAGTTTGATGAATGCTTGAGTTCCAATAAAAGCTCCAGTTGCTTGAGTTGCTATGTGAATGATTTATGATGAAGAAACTTGAAATTATAAAATTCTTTCAGATATTCAAGCTCAAGAGGATTTCCTTTGAGATATGGACTTCAAAGTTTGAAGAACAAAAAATTGAATTACTGCAATGCAATTGGATGTAAAAATAAAGTGATTAAAGCTAGAAGTTTTTGAAAATACTTTTGCTCAATCAAAGTGAGCTATAGATTATATTCTTGAAGAAATGCTAAAAGTTCAACCAAAAGTTGCAGAGAGTCTTTCTCCTTATGCTCCACTTATTTTAAAAATATCTATTCCTGTTGATAAAATCTCTGCTGTTATTTGAAGAGGTTGAGAAAATGTTCAAAAAATGGAAAAAGATTATAGTGTAAGTATTTCTATTGCAGATGACTGACTTACTACAATTACAGCTTCTTCTCAAGAAAACTGAGATACAGTTATAGCAAAAATAAAAGAAATAATTTGGGAACCTGAAGTTTGATACAAATGAACTTGAATAGTTTCAAAAATAATTGATTGAGTTTGAGCAATAGTTGATTTCAAATGAAAAAGCTGAATGATTCATATTTCAAAACTTAGTTATAAAAGAATTGCAAAAGTAGAAGATTTGCTAAAAGTAGGTGATAGTGTAGATTTTGAAATACTTGAAATTGATAATGTGAAATGAAAAATTTGATTGAAAAGAGTGCTTTCTGAAGCTGAGAAAAAAGAACTTGAAGAATTAAAAAAACAAAAAGAAGCTGAACTTTTGAAAAAAGTTGAAGCAGAAAATAAAGAAAAAACTGAAAGTTAAACTTTCAGTTTTATTTTTTTAAAATAATAATCTTGACTTTTTATATTTTTTATTTATAATATATAGGTTTTAATATTTCTTAACAAAAAATATGTTAGAAAAAGAAATAAAAATACTTGATGTAGATCAAGAAAAAGCTACTGAGTTACTTGAAAGTCTTTGAGCAATAAAAACTTTTGAGTGATTTATTCACGATATTTACTATGACTTTTTAGATGGAGAAACACAAAAACTTGATTGAAATAAAAGACTTTTCAGGGTTAGAAAAAAGTGAGATTTACATCTTTATACAATTAAAAGAAAAAGAAGCAAAAATGATATTTGATGAAAAAAATGATTAAAGGTAGCTGACGAAGCTGAAAAAATAATTACTGATGTAGAGAGTTTTACTTGAGTTTTGGAAAAATATTGAATGAAAAAAATCAGAGAAAAGAAAAAATATAGAGTTTCTTACAAACTATGAGAGGTCGAATTTGATTTTGATAAATATGATGAAATTCCAACTTTATTAGAAATAGAAGCTAAAACAAGGAAAGAAATAAAATATTTTATAAAAATTCTTTGATTTGAGCAAAACAAAAAAAAGACTTTTTGATCAAGAAAACTTTATAAATATTACTGAAAAAAATATTTGTATATAAATCAATAAAAAAATCTTTGGAATTTCCAAAGATTTTATTTTACTAAAATTTCTTCTTTAGCTTCAGTTGCTGGAACTTCTACTAAAATCTCAGTTTTTAGATTTTCAAGTTTATTTTCTCTTTTTACATTTTTTATTGTCTCCATTCTGATTTTTTTGATTTTATCCATTGTTTCAGCAAAAGTATCATATTTTTCTGCAAGTCCTGAATAAACTACTCAAAGAGAATATTTACTACAACTACTTGCTTCAGAAATACCAAATTTTTGCATTAGTTTAGTAACAAGACATTCTTGTTTTAGAGATTTACTTTCAATAATAATCAAATTTTTTAAATCTACAACTTCACTTTTTGATTTTCTCAAATCAAGAGCTTTTACATTGAAATCAATAGTTAGTCTTTCATCTCATTTGTTGCTTACCATAGTGATTCTTTTGTAATTTGTTTTTATTGAAGGAGAAATAGTTGGAGTTTTTTGTCTCCCGTTGTACATTGCTTGCCAAACTCAGTCAAAAAATCTTTTTTTACCTTTTGTCATAAAACCATGCTCTTCAGAAGGGAACTCATATCTATATTTTGAAGTTACTCAATTTATTTTTTGTTTAAATTCAAAAAAAGCCAAATTTGAATCTACATAATATCTAGTTCTTACTTTTGTTCTTGATTTTACTTTATTTTGATGTTGTTTGTAGAACATATAATCTGAAGTGTCCATGTAAACATTATCATAAGTAAATACTTTTTTTCCTGAAATTTCTAGTACTTTAAAATCGTTTTTTAATTCTCCAAGAATTTCTAAGAATTGGTTATATGTAAGTAAATATTTTCTGTCGATCCTTTTTAAGAAACTAGCTTTTGCATTTAGTTCAGATAAGCTTATAGATTTGAACTTTTTTAAGCATTTGTTCAAATTGGCATCATTTGTTCTCATATTTTTCCTTTAGTTTTATAAATTAAATTTTTCTTACAAAAAAATGATACCATATATTTTTTATTTGGTCAAAAAAAAGGCAATGAATTTTTATTAAAAATATCTATTTGCCTTTTATAATGCTTTTATTTTAATTTAAAAGTTTGAAAATTTGATTTTTGGGAAATATCTTCTTTTTCTTCTTGTTCAACTTTTTTGTTCAATTCGTTTTTTTCATTTATTTCTCATAAAATATCTTTTTTTTCTTCAGGAATTTTATTTAATTTTTCTTCTTTTTTTATTTCTAAATCTAGTTTTTTCTCTAATTCTCAGTTTCACAAAATCACATCTTCAATTATTTCTAATGGTTTAAAAAAATCTTTTAAATTTAATCAATTTTTTCTTAAGTTTTTATATTTTTCTAGCTTTCTAAAAATATTTTCATCTAAGCTGTCTTTTTCGTTTAAAATATCACTTCCATAGTTTTTATGGAAATAAAGAGCATTTTTCTCTTGATGGTTTCCTGCGCTTTCACTTAAAGGAATAATTATAGAGTGTATTCCAAAAGCTGTTAATTCCCAAAGGGTAGTTGCTCCAGCTCTAGTTATAGCTATATCTGTTTGTTTTAATATTTTTCAAAGTTCAACTTGAGAAATAAAATCATAAGTTCTTACATTTTCATATCTTCTAAAATCCTTTTTAAAATGTTGGTTTTTTTCTCAAAGAATTATTGTAAAATCAACAAAACTTAGTTTTGGTAAAATTTTTATCAAACTTTCAAAAATACGAGTTGATCATTGACTTCATGCAATAACAATGACATTTAAATAAATATTTTCATCAAGTTTTAAATCTTTTAAACCTGAAATTATCTCTGGATTCAAAATTTGCCCTGTAAAAATATGTTTTTTATTCTCTGGATCTTCTGTCTTTTCGTTTGGAAAAGTATAGAATACTTTTGTTGCCATTTTTGAAATCATTCTGTTTGCTAATCCAGGAACAGTATCTGACTCATGAATATATATTTTTCTTCTAAGTAAAAATGCAGCAATACAAAGTGGAACAGCTACATATCAACCTTTTGAAAAAACTATATTTATTCTGTACCTTAAAATAAAATAAATTCCAAAAAATATTCATGTTAAGTTTTTTAAAGGCTCAAAAAAGTTTCTCCAGTCAAAATATCTTCTTAGCTTTCCTGCAGGGATATCTAGAAATTTTATATTATTTTCCATAGCAATATCAAACTCTAGTCACTCTTCCTCTCAAACCCAAAAAAATTCTAGATTTTTGTTATCTTTGAAAAAATTATAAGTTGATAATAAAGGGAAGATATGTCATCAAGTAGCTCACCCTGTTAGAGCTATTCTTCTTTTTTTATTTTTTTTCATTATAAAATAATAAATTTCTTAAAAATATATTTGGCATTATAATAACGAAATTTTATTATTTTTCAAAGTTTTTTTTAATTTTCTTTTAAATAAAAAAAATCCACTTTTTATGGATTTTTTAAGCTAAAAACTTAGCCTTTTTTTCATCTAAAAATTTTATTCTGTTTTCTATTCTTTTTTCTACATTTCTTTTAAAATTTTTGATTTCAATTATTTTTTCGGCTATTTTATCGATAGCTTTATCTAGTTCGACTATATCTCATAAATGAAGTTTTTTTTCAGAATCTAAATCATAAATTTCCTCAGAAAAAGCAATTCAAGGCAGAATATTATATTTTGAAAAGTTATTTTGTATTATTTCTAAATCCTCATCATCAAGGTATTTATTTGGAATTATGAAAAATTCATCTTTTTTGAAGTCAATCATCTCAAGTCAATTTATTATTTGTCTTGCTACTTTTATATTTTTAAAATTTGCATCTGTTACGACAAAAATCAAATCAAAACTCATAATTGTTGCTCTTGAAATCATTTCTATTCCAGCTGCTAAATCTGCAACTAAAATCTCATCTTTTTTCAGTTTTATGTGATTCATAAAGACTTTTGACATTTCATAATAATCACACATTGACTCAATTCATCTTTTTTCATCTTCTATAAAACCTAAACTCATAGCTGTTATTTTTCACTCTGTTAAACTATTTTCTTTTATAAATTTATTTTCTAAATTATAAAATCAATCAGTTTCTTTAGGTAAAAATATTCTATTTTCCCAATCATCCATTTGAGTACTTCAAGTATAAGCCATTATTTCATCTTTTTTAGGTCAAAAGTATTTCATATTTTTAGTATTTTTGAGTCAAAGAGAAGAAACAAGATTTACATTTGAGTCCAGATCTAGAGCCAAGATTTTATATTTTTCAGATAATTTTTTTATGATAAGTGAACTAAGAGTTGTCTTTCAAGCTCATCATTTTCAGGCAAATCAGATTTTCATAAATTTATTTTTTTTATAATTTTAGTGGCATTTTTTTCAAAGTTTTAAATCATCAAGATTTTTTAATCTTTCTAATTTTTCTTTATCTATTCACATTTTTAAAATATTTTCAATAATTGGAGAAAAATTATTTTTTATAATTTTATTTTCTAAATCAATTTCTTTTTTGATATCCATTTTCATCAGTTCTTTACTAAAAGGAATTATTCAAATTATTTGGATATCTTGTCAAAATTCAGATTTTATGAATTCTATATCTTTTTCACTTCTTACTTTATTTAAGATAAAAAATACGTTTTTGAAATTTATCAGTTTTAAAGTTTTAAAAATATCTTTTGTCACATCAATATTTTTCAAATTTGGCTCTAAAGGAATGATTAGATTGTCAAAACTAGCTATAATTCACTTTGTTGAAGCTTCACTTCAAGCTGCAAAATCAACCAATACTATTTCTTTATCATTATCTTTTAGGTTTGATAAAAATACTTTCATTGTTTCATTATAAGGACACATTCAAGTTACTCAAACTCTTTTTTCTTTTGGTTCTCAAAGCTGGATTAAACTTATATTTTCTTTTTGATAAGCTGTTTTTTGAAAAACTTTATCATTTTGGTTTAGTTCAAAAACTCAAATTCAATTTTTTGGGAAGTATTTTCTTTCATAACTACTTTTAGAAACTTCAGATTTTTTAAATATTTCTTCTCTTAATTCTCAAAGTTCAGATTTTTCTTCTATTTTATCATTAAAAATATAATCTATTAAATTTTTATTTGAGTCAGCATCTATTGCAATTACTTTTTTGTATTTTTGCAGTAAATTTATTAGAACTACGCAAATCATAGTTTTTCCTGCTCATCATTTTCATATCAATGCTAATTTCATAATTTTTATTATTTTTTATAATTTTCCCATTTTGCAACTCTACCATTTTCATTATAATATTCATAAGAAAGCCATTCTTTCATAAATTCTTCATTTTGAGAAAGGTTTTGAACAAAATTATTTTTTAAAAAATTTTCAACTTCTTCATATTGATTATTAGTTAAAAGATCAATATTATATTTTTCTTTTAAATATTTGTTTAAAAAATCAAATCTTTTTCAGCAAATATAAGTTGGGCTTTTATGACAATGTTTTTCAAAATCTCAAATTGTAATTATTTCATCTGGAAGTCATTTGTAAGCCTTTATTTTATATTTTATCCAGATATAAGGATTATCATACTTCATAGATTCTCACAAAGTTTTTTGATTTAATTCTTTTTTTATTATTTTAGCTTGTAATTCTGACTTTTTGTCTTTGTCTTCAGTTTTTTTAAGTTCATTATTTAAATGTTTTATTTCTTTGTCTAGATTCATCCGTTCAAAAAATTGCTCAACAAGAAGTTTTATTTTCTTCTCTGATTCTTTAAAATCTCATATTTTAGGTATAAAATAATTCTCAACTTGGTTTTCATCTAAATTCTCTAAAATATTTAAATCAAATTTATTCAAAGTTATCAAATTGAAAAATCAACTTTTTTCAGTCTTTTCTCAAAAATTTAAGTTTCAATGAACAAAATCAAACTCTCTTCAATTAGCCAAAACTCACTTTGCTCTAATTAAATCTTTTCATAAAATATTTATTAAATTTTTAAGTTGATTCTCTGAAATATTTCATTTAATGCTTACAGTATTTAAATTGTTATTGTGATTATTATGGTCTTTTTCTTCAGTGGAAAAAGAAAGATTATTTCAAGAGTTTATTATTTTAAAAATATTTTTTTTAGTTTGATGTTTTATATTTTGTATTTTTTCCCATAACTCTCAGAAAAACTCGCTATTCTCATTTCTTGGAAAATATTCTTCACTTTTCTGTGGTTCAGGAATATCTATAATTTCGGCATTTGGATTTATTGAATTTAAATATTTTATGTATTTTTCTAAATTTCAATTTTTCCAAGTAATTCCGATTATATCTGCTATTTTTAGTTGATTTTCTTCTATTTCTTTTTCTAGACCGGTTCTTCTTTCAGAGTGCAGAGAATCTCACATAGTTATAATTGAAACATTAAATCAAGCTTTATTTAAAGTTTCTTTTATAGTTTTTCAATCTGCTATTCAAGTTGGTTCAATTATTATATTTCTTGAAATTCAGTTTTTTTGGTCTTCTTTTTTTATTTTTTGTAAGGTTTCTTCAAAAGATTTTAAATCTTGACAACAAACGCATCACTGAGAAAGAGGAATAGTGTCAGTTCAGTTTATGCGAGTAGAGTCTATATTTATATCTCAAATATCGTTTACGATAACAATCGTATTTTTAGGAAAATTTGGTGCTAAATTATTGATAAGAGTTGTTTTTCCTGAACCTAATGGTCAAGAAACTAAAATCACTTTTGAGTTATTTTTTTCTGTTTCTAAATAAGACATAATTATTTAGTTAATATTATAAATGAATTTACTATTTCGTTTTTTGGATGAACAATAAGTTCTTCTTTAAAAAATTTTTTTAGAATTTTTTTATCTATTTTTTTGTAAACTAATTGTCTCATTTTATGACTTGTCCTAAGTAAAATATGAGAAAAATTTAGATTTTTTATATTTTTTAAAATATTTTCTTGATTATCATTTCAAAAAATTAAGCTTGCTCAGTAAACTAAATCATATTTTTCTGTATCAGAATAATCTAAAATATCTGATTTTACAAAAGATATTTTTTCTTTTAGGCCTAGTTTGTCAACTAATTTTATTGCTAAATTTATTGCTTCTTGATTATAATCAATTATTTTGCAATTTACTCAAAATTTTTTTGATAAAATTATCGCAGTTAAGGGAAGAGGTCATCATCCTATAAATAAGACATTTTTTATTTTTTCTTCATTTATAAAAGATGCATTTATAAATTCTAATTCTGTTAGCTTTAAATAATTTTTATAATAAATAAAATTTTCTATTTCTATTTTTGAATTTTTTGAATTTATTATTTTTTCTGCCCAAAATTTTTCCATTTCAAATTCTGCTTTCGCACAAATTTCATTTATTTCTAGGATTTTTTTATCAATTTTTAAAGACCTGTTGTTTTCAATTGCATATTTACATAATTCAGAAAATAGTTCATTTGTTTCATTATTTGGCTTTAAATCATTTAAATTCTTTAATCTTTTATAGAAATTGTTTATCATAAATTTATCTTTTATAGAAATATTATTGATATTGAGTATCAATATTAGAAAATAAACTTTAATTATTTTTTTAATTTTGTCAAATGAAAATTCTAAAAATTATTGACTTTTTTAACTAAAAGTTTTGACTCAAAAGAAAAATATGTTATAATTTTTTAAGTACTTTAAAAGAATTATTGTATTTTTAATTTTTTTATAGGATTTTTTGCAAAAGTCCTTTTTTTAATCGTAAAAAATATTTTTTAAATTTGAATATGAAACATAAATATATTTTTTTTATTTTGCCGTTTGTTGTAATAATTATTTGATTGCTTTTGATTCCTTTTTATAATTTATTTTCTTTTGCTGATTTTTCAAATTCTGAAAATTCTTCAGAAAATAAGCTTTTGACAGAGTTTAATATTTCTGAATTGAAACAGCTTAATGAAGTCTTGAAAAATTTGGATGATTCTAAAATAACTGATTCTAGGCTAAAAACTAGATTTTTAGCTATGAAAGATGATTTTATTCAAGAAGAGCATAAACTTGAAGAAGAACAAAAAAAGCTTGAAGAAGCGCAAAAAAAACAAGAAGAAGAAAATAAAAGAATCGAAGAAGAAAGAAAAAAACAAGAGGAAGAAGAGAAAAAAAGACTTGAAGCTATGTTTCCAAAAGAATTTGATATTACAAAAGATTTAGCAAAACTTCATATTCAGGAAAGAAATCTTTCTTGTGAAGCTGCTGCTACAACTGATGTATTATCAACTATTTTGAAAACAGATATCGCGGAAAAAGATATTTTGGATAAAATGAAAAAAGAAAAAACTTATTGAAAACCTTCATATCGTTCTGATTGAAAACTTATTTGGTGAAATCCTGATAATTGATTTGTTTGAGAAATGGATTGACATCAGTTTGATTTGACTTGATACGCGATTTATGAAAAACCTATGTCTGAAATTTATACTTCATATTGAGTAAAGTTTGATACTTATAATAGATTTGGCAATAATTTGTGAATAAAGGATACAAAAGAGGCTTTGAGTTATTTGTTAAAAGAATTAGTAAAATGAAATTTTGTTCAAATTCGGTGAGATTATTGTACAGATCAAAAATTTGAAGACTGAACAATGGATAGAAAAATAACTACAGAGGAAGCAAATAAAGGTTTGGCTCAAAAGAATTTTTGTTATTCATTCAATCAAGAAAGAAGAATAACTTGGTATACTGAAGATTGAGAAGAAATAAATGCGGCTAAGCAATCACATAATTTCTTACTTTTGTGATATATTTGAGATATAAATAATCCTGAAAAGGTAATTATTTGGGATACTGCAACTTGAAGGCATGTTTATCCAACATCAGAATGGATGAGAAAATGGGAACTTAACGATGCTAGAGCAATAATTGTTCACAATGAAAAAAAATAATAGATTTTTAAATCTATTATTTTTAGTTTATTTAATTTTGTCTTGACTTTTTGAATTTTTTTGATAAAATCTCTCACAAATAAAAAAATAATTTTTTCAAGATTTAAGAAACAAGAAAAATTAGGGTTTTTGATTTTTAAGTTTTGAAACTTAAAAATTATTGCTTTGCAGAGCAATATTTTAATTTATTTACTAATTATTTTTTAAAAATGTTAGCTGTAATAGAATTGTGAGGAAATCAATTTACTGTTAAACAATGAGATATAATTGATGTTAAAAAACTAGATAAAGAAATAAATGCAAGTTTTGATGTTTCTGCTATGCTTGTTTCTGATGAAGAAGGAAAAGAAACAAAAGTTTGAACTCCTTTTGTTGAAGGATCAAAAGTAGTTTTGAAAGTTTTGGATCAATTTAAATGAAAAAAAGTCAGAGTTTTTAAAATGAAATCTAAAAAGAGATATATGAGAAATAATTGATTTAGAGCTAGATTAACTAAATTAGAAGTTATTTCAATTGCTTAACTTTTAAAGAAAATACTTGTATTTTACAAGTATTTTTTTGTGATTAAATTCAGTTTTTTGTCTTTCAAAATAGAAAAAAATTTGATTTTTGAAATATTTTCTATATAATTCAGAAAGAAGATTTTGTCTTCTAAATAAAATCCTTTTTTTAAAGGTTAGAAATATATTTTTAAATATTAAAAAATATTTATAAAGTTTTTCTATTTATTTTTTTAATCAATTTCGATTGGTAAAACAAAAAGTTAATATCAAAGCTCGTATAGAAAGACATTTAAGAATTCTTAGAAATGTCTGATTTGAAAGTAAGACTTTTAAACAAGGAAAACTTGGATATAGTTTGACTATTTGTTTGATTTTTATTATATTTATTTTTCCTATTTATCCTTCTATTTCAAGTATAGTTTACACAAACACAGAAATCGATTTTGACAGATCTGATGTTGATGAATCAAGTATTATTGAATCTTATGATCTGGATGATCCAGAAGCAGAAAATGTTCCTATTTTTGAAAGTGTTGATTCCTACATTTCAGTTAATACTATTTTGGATAGCAAGAGAAACCTGTCTTGAACAAGTGAAGTTCTTTCTTATGAGGTAAAAGTTTGAGATTCTATTCCTTCAATTGCAGAAAAATTTTGAGTTTCTGTAAATACTATTTTGTGGGCAAACAATATGGAGTCATCAAGAAGCTTAGTTGTTTGAGAAAAAATTAGAGTTCCATCTGCTACATGATATTTGTATAAGATCAAAAGAGGAGATGTAATTGAAAATATTGCAAAAGAGTATAACGTCTCAGTAGAAGCTATAGAGAGACAAAATTGAATAAAGGATGGTTATATTATAGCTTGAAAAGAAATACTTTTACCTTGAGCTTCAAAAAAAGTTCCTGTTGTTGAAAAACCAAAAGTTATAGTTCAAACAAATTCTAAAACAAATTCAAAGAATACACAAACACAAAATAAAAAGTCTACTCAAAATTGAAAAAAAACTGTTACTAGAAGAGCTTGATGATGAGAATCAGAATATGTTTCAAGTGGAGGATCTTATCAACTTGTTTGGAGAAAACCTCAATGGAATTTTGCTTACTGAAATTGTACTCGGTATGTAGCTCAATATAAAAATGTAAACTGGTCTGGTAACGCTAATCAATGGTTAAGAAATGCTAGAGCCAAATGACATTCAACTTGAAGTACTCCAAGTCTTTGAGCAATAGTTCAATTTAGTTGAAGAGGTTATAATCCTGTTTACTGACATGTTTGAATAGTTATAGGTATTGATTGAAACAATATAATTGTTAGTGATATGAACTTTGCTTCATTTAACAAAGTCACTACTAGAAAAGTTCCTATAAACTCTGCAAATATAGACTGATATATTTATGTTGATTAAAAAAAACTTGAAGTTTATCTTCAAGTTTTTTTATATTATCTTCTCATCGCATTGCTTATTTTATAAATTACTTGGTTTAAGGGATTTAGAGTTTTATGTAATCAAAGCCTAAATACTTTAAAATCTTGTTGCAATAAATCAAGGAGAATGTGGCTTGTAATGTTGTTTTCATAATCATTATAAGCTTGAAATACTATAGGATAGGTATTATAAATCCTTTCTATTTCACTGTCAATTGCATTTAATTTATTTGAAAGTTCATTTGTAATATCTAAAATTCAAACACTTTTTTTTCACTTTGTATCAATTAAATTTCAAACTTTTTGATTATATTCTTTCAAATATTCTAAATAATAATTATATTTACAAGTTTCGTAGGTTGTTTGTCTTAAAACAGCATTTTTTACAAGATTATTTTTATTTGCTTTTATTCTACAATTTCAATCTAATGCTTTGATTTTTGCTTCTATTTCTTTCATTTTTGCTTCTATTTTTGGCCTTAGTTTTGGATTTAGCTTTGGGTTTGTTTTTATTAAATCTTCTTTTATCGTTTTTAATTCTCTATAATAAGTTGAATAAATTGCGCATCAATAAATTGAATCCATAGCTTTTTCATATTCTTTTTTTGCAAGTTCTAAATCCATTCCTGGTTTTAATCAAGCTGGTTTATTTCCTTCTAAGTCTTTGAAATATTTTGACTCATCCATTACCATAATGATTTCGTTTGTTTTGTCAGTTTTTTTGTATTCTGAACAAAATTGTTTAACTTGCTCTTGGTAAAGCTTATATCATCACTTTGTGCTGAAACTTTTTGGTCAAGACTCATTAGCTCAGATAGCATTATTTGTAAGTCAAAAAACTAAAATTGCAATTATAAAAATATTTTTTTTCATAAATTTTTTAATTTATATTTAAAAATCAATCTTTTTTTAAAATTTCTTTTTTCCCAAATTTTTCTACGATTTGGAAATATTTTTTTTGAGGAATAAAATAATTACTTGATATTATATCTATTTTTGAGTATCATCAAATATTTTTTATGTTAATTTTTTTAAAATAATCACTTGTTGTAACTATTGCACTTTCTAAAGCTACTTCATTTTTTTTATCAATTTTACTACTATCATTTGTCATATTTTTTGAGGAAATTTGAATATCTTCTCAAAAATTTTTTATTTTCAAATTTGACTCTGGAAAAGCATAAAATTCAATAAAATCACTGTTTTTTGTTAAAGCAAAATTTTCAATTTTTAAATCTAAAACTATTTTTATTTCATCAGAAATATCTTTCAAATTATCTATTTCTTCTAGGGATTTTGTAATATTTTTTTGATTTGTATTTTGGTTTTTTATCTCTTTTAAAATATTTTTTAATTCATTTTCTATCAATTTTAAATTTTTCTCTATTTTTTCTTCATTTGATATTTTTTCAATAAAATTACTGTTTTGTCTCAAATTTAAACTTATCTTATTACTTAGTGAAATAAAAATAACTCAGAGAATTAAGCTTAAAATTATTGATAGAATAAGGATTGACGCATTTTTGTTATTTTCTTGCATAAAAAAAATATTTATGATAAAATTATTTTGGATAGATTTTATTTACTTAAATTATAAGTAATGTCTAAAAAAATACAAGAAAAAAAAGAAGAACAATTAAAAAATGATATTCTGAAAAAAGAAGAGAAAAGAGAATATTATTCTGAAAGATTTAAGAAAATAGAGGACAGAGTTAAGGAAAGCTTAAAATTACAAAAAACTGATGAAGCTCTTCGAGATATTACTCTTTGAGCTTTGGTTTTGTGAAGTTCAGATATTCACTATGAAGTATTTGATACTTATATAGTTGTTAGGTTTAGAATTGACTGAATTTTGGTTGATATTTTCTATTTAGAGCCAAGAGAGTACAAATTGATTTTGGAAAGATTGAAATATTCTTCATCCTTGAAATTAAATATTACAAATATTCCTCAAGACTGAAAATACTCTATGAAACTTGATAATAAAGATATTGATGTCAGAATTTCTACTTTACCAGTTTGAAAATCAGAAAATGTTGTTACCAGAATTTTAGACAACACAAATACAGTTATAGATTTTGAAAAATTGTGATTTATTTGGACTACAAAGAGATTTTTGGAGAAAGCCATTTCAAAGAAAAATTGAATGATTTTGATAACTTGACCAACTTGAAGCTGAAAGACAACTACACTCTACACAATTCTTTCAAAGCTAAACACGAGAGATAAGAAACTTATTACTTTGGAAGATCCTATTGAATACAAGATGGATTGAGTTATTCAATCTGAAGTTGATGAAGCAAAATGATTTACTTTTCAAACTTGATTAAAGGCTATTTTAAGACAGGATCCAGATATTGTAATGGTTTGAGAAATAAGGGATTATGAAACTTTGGAAACAGCAACTCAAGCTAGTTTAACTTGACACTTGGTTCTTTCAACTTTGCATACGAAATCCGCAGCGGATTCTCTGGATAGAATTATAAATATGTGATTAAAGCCTTATATAATAGCTTCAGCTTTGGATACAATAATTGCACAAAGACTTGTTAGAAGGATTTGTCCGCATTGTAAAAAAGAAAAAGAAAAAACGCTAGAAGAACAAATTCTTATTGAATCAATGATGAAAGATATTTGAATGAGTGCAATTCAAGCAAAATGAGTAAAACTTTATGAAGGGGAATGATGCGAGTACTGTAATCATAGCTGATATTTATGAAGAATTTGAATTTATGAAATAATAACTTTAAATGAGGAACTAAAAAATCTTATTAGGCAATGATCTTCTGTTGAGGAAATAATTAGAGAAGCTAGAAAGTGAGATTTTATTTCTATGAAAGAAGACTGAATTTTAAAGACAATTAGAGGTTATACTACAATTGAAGAAATACTTAGAGTAATTTAATTTTTAAAAAATATTTAAAATGTGAAATACAAATACTGAAAACTTGAGGCTAAGAACAGAACCTCAATTAAGAATAAATTCTCATATTGAAAACTTGAGGCTAAGAACAGAACCTCAATTAAGAATAAATTCTCATATTGAAAACTTGAGGCTAAGAACAGAACCTCAATTAAAAATAGATTCTCAGGGAAAAATATTAGAGTTACAATCTGAAACTAAACAAAATGTAGATTCAGTTATGACTGTTCAAGATGCTATAGAACAAAATGAAAGAAATGAAAAAATAGATATACTTTCTAGAATTAGGTGAACAATTGAAAGGCTTTATGATAATATAACTAAAGGAAAATCAATGGCAAATTCTATAGATTATATGTTTTTTATGGCATATTATAATGAAATAAAACAGAATGATCTAAAAAAATTGAAATCAGAGATTTGAAAAGATTTTTTTCTAGATTTTAGAAAAGCTTATTTAAGAGAAAAAATTTTTAATAATTTAAGATCAGATTTCCCTGAAGAAAAAAAATATCTTTTTATAAAAGATTATATAGACGAATTTAAGGACATTAAAGCTGATTTGTCTTATATTTTTGAGAAATGTAAAACTGAAGAAGAAAAAAAATTATTACTTTCATTTTTTGAAAGATAAAAAGAAGCCTTAGGCTTCTTTTTTAGTTTTTACATTTGAAAAAATATTTTTATGGTACCCCCAGCAGGAATCGAACCCACGCAAGCCAAGGTCCGCGGCCTTGTGCTCTTCCACTGAGCTATGGGGGCAAGTATTTCCATTTTACTCAAAAAATAATAAAAATCAAAAAATATTTTTTTGAAAAATAAGAAAAAATGATTATAATTTAAAAATCTTAATTAAATTTAAAAAATAAAAATATGAAAAAGATAGTTTTTTTGCTTTTATTATCAGTTCTTGCTTCTTGCTGACAAAATAAAAAGGTTGATGAAAATAAAACAAATACAAGCTCTTCAACAGTTGATGAAAGCACTGTTTCTACTGTTCATGATCCATCTTTGTGAACTTATTGTACTTGTGCAAGCTGCTTGTGAATAAATATTAACCAAAAAGATGAATTTATTTTATAGAATTAGTTATGTTTGAACAATTAAGCCTGAAAAAAAATATTATAAGATATGATGAAAATAGTATTTTTGAAGATATAAATGATATTTTACAAAAAAGATTTGAAAACTGAGAATTTATAATTGATTGAAAATTTGAAGATTTGCATAATCCTTTTGAACTCAAAGATATGCAAAAAGCTGTTGATAGAATAAAAGAAGCTAAAAATAAAGGTGAAAGAGTCATGATTTTTTGAGATTATGATGTTGATGGTGTTACTTCAACATCTATTTTGATGCACTTTTTTAGAAAAATATGACTTGATGCGAGTTATAGGGTTCCTCACAGAGTGAAAGATTGATACTGAATGAAAAAATATTTTATTGATGAAATGGCTACTTTAAGTGTAAATCTTATAGTTACAGTTGACTGTTGAACAAAAGATTTAGATGTTATAACTCATGCAAAAAATTTATGAATTGATGTGATTGTTACAGATCATCATGCTGTTCCTGATATCATTTCAGAAGACGCAGTTGCTGTTATAAATCCAAAAAGAGACGATTGTAATTATATGTATAAACATTTGGCTTGAGCATGAGTTGCTTTTAAGCTTGTTCAAGCGCTTGTTTATGATTTTTTTGATAAAAAGGAAGCAGAGAAATATTTAAAATCTACGATTGATATAGCTGCTATTTGAACTGTTGCGGATTGTATGAGGCTTACTTGAGAAAATAGGATAATTGTTCAAGAATGACTTAAACAAATACGAAATAGTAGAAGTTTATGAATAAAAAAGTTAATTTGAGATAAAATAAATGAGGATTTAGATGCTGATATTTTTTGATTTCAAATTTGACCAAGATTAAATGCTGCATGAAGAATGGATTCTCCATATAAAGCTGTAAATTTACTTTTAAATAATTCTGAAAATATTGATAAAATTATTTCTGAAATAGAGCAATTAAATGAAAAAAGAAAGTATTTCACAAAGGAGTTTGTAGAAGATGCTTTATGAAGAGTGAATAAGGAAGATAATATTATTTTTTATATTTCTCCTGCAATTGAGCATGGAATCATTTGAATTGTTGCTTGAAGGATAACAGAACAATTTCATAAACCTTCAATAGTTCTGAAAGATGAATGAGATAAGCTTGTTGCTAGCTGTAGGAGTCCAGAATATTTTTCGATTGTAGACATTTTAGATAAATATAAAGATTACTTTGTTACTTTTTGATGACATAAACAAGCAGCTGGTTTTACTATTACAAAAGAAAAATTTAGGGAATTTAAAACAAATATTTTAAAAGAAGTAAATTCTTTAGATTTTTCAGAGAATAAAAGAATTGTCAATATTGATAAAGTTATAGCTTTAGAAGAGATTTGATTTTCTTTTTTAAATAAAATAAATAAATATAAGCCATTTTGACTTTGAAATGAAAAACCTATTTTTTTAGTGAGAAATTTTGAATATGAAAAACTAGAATTTTTATGAAAGGGAAGGGATCACTTAAAATTTACTACAAAATATTGATTTAAGATTTTTGCTTTTTTTATGTGAGAATTTTATGAAAAAATAAAAAATAATAAAGCTCCTATAAATATTGTTTTTGATATGAGTGAGGATTTTTGGAATGGTAAAAAGAGCATTATGTTAAAAGTTATAGATATAATTTTATAATAAAAATATTTATAAATAAATTTTCTATATTGTAAAGTTAATTTTTTTATAAAAACTTGATTTTTTAAATAAATAGTTATCCTAATAAGGTTATAATTTAATTTTATAATTATTAAAATATGAAAACAAAATTACTTTTAGTTGCTGTTTTATCTGTATTTCTAGCTTCTTGTGGATCTACAAATAAAGATAACACAAACACTTGAACTGCAAACACTGGAACAGTTCAAACAAACACAAACACTTCTTCAGTTGAAACTACAAAATCTTCTGAAAAAACTGAAACTATAACTTTGACTTGAACTTTAGATAGTAATTCTGTTAAAGCTGATGGAGGTACTATAAAAATAGATGCTTCAACTGGTTCTACAGATTCTTCTGTGAAAACAGATAAAAATTCAAAATCTAGTACAACTACAGGTTCATTGAAAGGTCTTTAGTAATACAAAAACTCATACTTTAAGTATGAGTTTTTTATTTTTTTATTATAAATTCTTCAATTGGAGAGTAAAAATCTAGTTTCTCTTGTCAAATATTTTCAATTATATAATTTATTAAATTTTCTTTTTTTACTTCACATTGAGTTCAACTTATCTGATTTCTAACTTGAAAAATACCATTTCTAGCTTCCATTATCCCAACCATAACTACAAATTTTGCATTTGATTTTTGTGCTTTTAGCATTTGTTCTTTCATAGAGACTGTTCAAAGAGAAATAACTGTTTTTATTCAAGCTCTTCTTGCTTCTATTGATATAGGTAATACTATTTTTTTAGCCTCATCTCAAAGTTGTACAAAAAATAAGTCAATTTCATCTTTATTTTTAATTTCTATTTTATTTTCAATCATTAAATTTATAATCTTTTTTGTATCAAGCCAAAATCATGTTGCAGGAATTTCTTTTAGTTCTCATAAGTTTTTTGCAATTTTATTGTGTCTATTTCAAAAGGCTATGGTTTCTCATTTTTCATTTTCAAATTTCCAAATAGATTTTGTTTGGTTTTCATCTTCACAAACTAGATAATTATCCTCAATAAAAGGAACTTTTAGTAAATCCAAATATTCTTTAAACTTTTGGTAGTGTGCTTTACTTTCTTTTTTTAGAAATTTCTGAGCTAGTTTTGGTGCATTTTCATTTAAAATCTTTTCATCTTCATTTTCTGATCTAAGTATCAAAATAGGATTTGTATCAACTAATTTTTTTGATTCTTCAGTTAAAATATTTCTTTTATTATCATAAAAATTTATTAATTCTTCTTTGAATTTTAGTTTTTCTTTTTCTATTCAAGTAGAATTTATTTTTATTTTGAATTTGTCTTTTAATCAAATTTTATTTAGAGTTTCATAGTTTATATATATTTGAATAGCATCTAAAATTGGATCATCTTCTCAAATTATTTCAGTTCAGATAAGTAATTTCTCTTTTATTTTTCAATTAAAATTTGTTAAATAAGTTTCCATAAAATAGAAATAAAGAGGCTTTATATTTTCAAATAAATTTCCATTTAGATAAGCTCTCATTATTCAAATATAAGGTTCTTGTCTAATATCGATGTCTATGTTGTCTATAATAAATTTTCAAAATGCTTTAGATTGACTTAAAAAGTCTTTTTTTTCAAAAAGGGGAGTTGAAATTCTTTGAAATCAATTTTTCCTAAATTCGTGCCTATAAACTTTCTTTAAAAAAGTTAAGTATTTGTGATAATTTGGGAGTAAATCTTCACTCCATTCTGTTGTTAAATAATTCATATTTTTTAGGAAAAAGAATAAATCTATACTTCATTATAACTTAATTTTAAAAAAGTAAAATTTATTTTTGTTATTTTAAAAAAAATGATTAAAATTTATATTGATTTAATTTTTAAAAATATCTATGTTTGAGCTGAATAGAGAGATTCTTATATATATAAATTCCTTTTTACAATTTGATTTTTGGAAAAATTTTTCTTACTTATTTTCGGATTGACCTATTTTTTTCTTACCAGTTTTTTTAGTTTGAGCTTGGCTTTTCTGGAATTTTAAACTAAAAAAAGAAGAATCTGTTGAAAAGAAAAAAGATTTACTTTTTATTTTTTATTCAATAGTTTTTGCTTTATCTACAAACTTATTGTTTCAAAGGTTTTTTCACTTTGATAGACCTGAATGATCTTGTCCAATTGATTGAAAACTTATTATTGATCATTATCCTGATGCATCTTTTCCTTCTGATCACGCAACAGTTTCTTTTTCATTTTTATTTTCTCTTTATCTTGCTTGATATAAAAGGACTTTTTGGATTTTTTTACCATTTGTAATTTGTATGAATTTTTCTAGAATTATGGTTTGTGTTCATTGGCCTTTTGATATTTTGGTTTGAGTTTTGGTTTGAATAATTTGGGCTTTTTTAGTTTTTAAGTTTTTAAAAGATTTAAAAATATTTGAAAAATTAAATAATTTTATTTTAAAAATTTCATCTTTTTTAAAATTATAATTTATGGAAATCAGTCAAAAAATTGTAGATTATGCTATTTGGTATTATTTGAAATATTTTCCTTCAAAAAAAGCTCTTGAAAAAAAACTTTTTGAAAAATTTTGACCAAATTCTGAAAAATGAAAGGTCTATTGATGAATTTGAGAAAAAGAGATTGATTTTATTTTGAATCAAAAAATGTCTTCAATTATTTTTGAGGAAGAAGTTGCTAAATCTAAGATAAGAAATTATATAGAAAAAAATAAAAATTTTTCTTATATAAAAACAAAAATGTTTCAAAAATATTTTGATAAGGAGTTAGTTTTACTAATTTTGAGAGAAGAATATAATTTTGAAAATGAAACTTTATTAAATGAAGAAAAATTAAAAAAACAAATAATTTTATTGAAACAAAAAGGAAAATCTAAAAATTATATAAAAAATAAATTTTTGGAAAGAAGTCAAGATAAAGATTTAGTTGAAAATATTTTAAGTGAAGTTTTTTGTGATTGAGAACTTGAAAACTTGAAAAAAGAATATGAAAAAATAAAAAATAAATGATTTGATAAACAAAAAATTTTTCAAAAACTTTTTTCTAAATGATTTAATTATGAAGACATAAAAAGAGTTATTTCTTAAAAATAACTTTTTCACAATTTTGTTAAAAAAAATTTAAATATTTGTTAAAAAATAAATTTAAATATTTGTTAAAAAATAAATTTATGAGTCAACATATAATTTGTCCAAATTGTAAATTTGAGATTGATTTGGATAAAATCGCAGATGAAAAATATTTGCAGAAACTAAAAGAACAAGAAGAAAAATTAAAAAAAGAACAAGAAATTCAGAGAGAAAAATTTGAAAAAGAAATGGAAGAAAAAACAGAAGAAATGAGGAAAAAAGCTCAAGAGTTTGCACAAAAAAAAGCAGATGAAGCTAGAAAAGAGTTAGAATTAGAAATGAAAGATATGCAGAATCAGCTTAAAAAAGCTGAAGAAGAAAAATTGGAAGCAAAGAAAAAAGAATTAGAATTTCTAAAAAAACAAAGAGAAATTGAAGAAAAAGAAAAGAATTTTGAGTTAGAAATGGAAAAAAAATTATTTGAAGAAAGAAAAAAAATAGAAGATTCTATTTCTGAAAAATTAAAAGAGAATTCTAAAAAAGAACTTGATGAAAAAATGGCTTCTCTTCAGGAAGAATTTAGAAAAAAAGAATTGGAATATCATAAACAACAAGAGCAGCTAAAAAAATCGCTTGATGATGCTAAAAGAAAAGCAGAACAGGGAAGTCAGCAAATCCAGTGAGATATTTCAGAAAATGATTTAAAAGATGCTTTGATTCATGCTTTTCCTATTGATTCTATTGAGGATGTTGCGACTTGAGTAAAATGAGCAGATTTGATTCATTTAGTAAAAAATAATTTTTGACAAGTTGTTTGAACAATAGTTTGGGAAAGTAAAAATACAAAATCTTGGAGTGAATCTTGGGTTATGAAGCTAAAAGAAGATACTTTAAAAGTTTGATGAAATGTTTCTATTTTGGTGACAGCTGTGTTGCCAAAGGATATAAAAAATTTTTGAATTTATGATGATATAATGGTTTGTACTCCAGAGTTTGCTGTTTCTGTTGCTGCTATTTTGAGAGATAAAATATTGTCAATTTCAAAAGTTGAGAAATCTCTTGAGTGAAAAGATTTAAAAATGGAGCTTTTGTATAAATACTTGACAAGTCAAGAATTCTCTAGCAAAATAAATATGATGATACAAGTTTTTACTAATTTAAAAGCTTGAATTGATTCTGAAAGAAGAGCAATGGAAAAAAACTGGAAAAAAAGAGAAAAGGACTTAGAGAGAGCAACTTTTGCAATAACTTGAATGTATTGAGAACTTGAGAGTTTGATGTGACAAGCACTTCCTTGAGCTGAAATTCTAGAGCTAGGAAGTTGAGAAGATGAAGATTTTGATTAACATAAAATTTTATAAATTTTTCTTTTGTTGTTTAAAAATATTGATTTTATAAACTTAATCAAAAATGAAAAAAATAGAGTTTAATTTAAAATGAAGATTTTGAGAAAAAGAAATAAAAGGAGTATTTTACTTGGTTCCTTTAAGTAAAAAAATAGTTGTAAATATTCATTGACTTTACTGAAGTTGAAAATGAACAGATGATAAATATATAAAATTTGCAGAAAAATTTCAAGATAAATGAGTATCATCTTCTTTGTTTTACTCTTCTTCCAGATTAAATGTTGAAAATGATGATTCTTTATGAAAGTTTGAAAATAAACAAAAAAAATTTTTTTGAAAAACTTTTGAGAATGAGTTAGGTGATGCGAAGATTGTTTTGAACTATATTTTAAAAAATTCTGTTGATTTTTTGTGAATAAAACAAGAAGATTTAGAGATTACTTTGAATTGAAATTCTCTTTGATGAATGATTTCTTTTTACTTAGCAGAAGAATTTTCTCAAGTTAAAAATATCTCAACTGTTTGAACCTGAGCTTGGCTTGACTTAGGTCAAATTCCTATAATTGATACTTTACCACAAATAGAAATTTTTCTTGAAAAAGTTTCTGATTTTGAATGAAACTTCCTGATGAATGAGGCTTGATTTGATGATATTTTTACAAAAGAGGCTTATAATAAATTGTTTGAAGCTTCATTAAAAGCAAATAAATCAAGAATTTTGTTTGATTGAGTTGATCATTCTTTCAAATTATTAAATTGAGAAAAATCAGTGCTTCCTTATGAAAAAATATTTAAGAATGTTAAAAGTCTTGTAGAAAAAGGGAAATTAGTAACTAAAAAATTTTAAAAGTAAAGATTAGTCTTTACTTTTTTTCTTGCGAAAAAAAATATTTTTATTATAATTACTTAAAAATATTTTTAAGTTTTGTTTTTATGTCAATAAATCAAAAACTAAATCAGCTAAATCAACTTTTTGCAGACAAAAACTACAGAGAAGCTATGCTTTTATGTGAAGAAATATTGAAAGAAGAACCTACAAATATTTACGCAAAAAAATATAAAGATTTGATTAAACCTTACTTAAATGATAAGTCAGAGGTTTGAAAAATAGCAACTGTAAAATGAAAAAACTTAAAATGTCCTCATTGTGAGTCTTCTATCTCTTTATCAGCTTTAAATACAGAACAAAAGGAAAAAATTAGAAAAAATGACTATCAAAATTTAGCTATTAAATGTCCTTATTGTAACACAACTTTTACTTTACAAAAGAAATCTTCTTCTTCAATTATTTGAATTCAAATTTGAGACAAAATAGAATATTTATGAAAAAAATATAGAGTTACGGGTTGTGTAAACTATACTTGAACTTGGTATGAAAAAAATTATTCTTGACATTTAAATTATCAAGAATGGATTTTACTTTGAGATGATAATAGCTATCTTTATTTTTCAGAATGATATTTTTTGGATGATTGAGAAGAAAACTATGAATTTGAATTCTCAAAAAAAATAACTCCAAATTTTGACTTAGAATTTGTTTCAGATGAAGAATTTCGAATAAATTCGTCTCTTAGAGATTTTGATGAAAGAAATTTTGTTAATGCATCTTCACTTTATTGAGAAAATTCAAAGGTTTTTCAAGTTTGAGAATCTATAAAACTTTATGAATTTAGCTATAGTTGAAAACAATATGTTTTAGAAAAAGAGCAATCTTGAAGACAAAGTGAAGCTTGAATTTATGAAACTTGGTCAGTTAGTAAATCTCAGGCCTTTAAGATATTTTGAAAAGAAATGAAATATGATTGAAATGGTTTTTCTTCACCTTTTTCTTATTTATTAAAATTTAAGTTATTTCATTTACTTGTTTCTTGACCTATTTTTTGTGTTTTTGTGGTTGTTTTTTCAAATAATATTTTTGAAGGTAAACAACTTATTGAATTAAAAGATATTTCTGAATGAAGAAAATATGAAATTCAGTTTACTGATAAATCCTTGAAAAAAACAGAATTGACAAAAACAAAAACTTATGATTATTGATGAGTTAGAAAATATTACAAAACTATAGAATGATTAAAATTTTCGGTTAAAACAGAGCAAGATAAAGAAATTATTGAAAAATTAAAAAAATGAAATTTTGAGAACTCTGAACTTAAAAAAATATTTTCAGAAAAAATTATAAAATTAAAATAATTGTTATGTTTAAGTGAATTTTTTTTATATTTTTAGTTTATCTGTTGATTGGAATCATGATTTCATATACTAGTTCATATGAACCTATTTCAAATCAAATTGATGTAAAAACTATGAGTTTGTCTAATCCAAGCTATTTGACAAAAGAAACAGATATTTGTGAATGAACTTGTCAGGACTATAGTTCTTCATCTTATTGATGAAGTTCTTGGTGATGATGAAGTTCTAGCTGAAAATAGAATTTAAAAAGAGATTATAAATATTTATAGTCTCAAATTTGTATTTTATTTTTTAAAAAATTTTTATGGATTTACAATTATTTATAAAGTGATTAACTCAAACTTTTCTTTATTCAATAATTTGAATATTGATGATGGCTCTTTGTGTTTATATTCTTGATAAAGTTGTGAGTTTTTCAATTAAAAAAGAAATAGTTGAAGATGAAAATGTTTCTCTTTGAATTATGCTTTGATGCTTATTTATAGCTATTGCTATAATTATAGCTGCTGCTATTATTTAAAAAATATTTTATAATTTAAATTTTAAAACTATGTGAATTTTTGATAATCTTTTTAAATGACAAACTGTTGACGTTATTAGATGGGAAAATCCAAATCCTGATGTTTTGATTTGGAAATGGGATCATCACTTGGATGAAATAAAAAATAAATCTTCTTTAATTGTTGATCCAGGGCTTTCTGCGATTTTTGTTAGAAATGGAAAAATTGAGGCAATTGAAAAAGAAAGCTGAAAATGGAGTTTAGAAACTGATAATATTCCTCTTATTACAAGTTTAAAAAATATTTTAAGCTGATTTGAAAGCCACGATAAAGCATCAGTATTTTTTGTAAAAATACATGAAATCACAAATCAAAAATGGTGAACTCCAAATAGTGTGACTTATCTAGATCCTGTTTATGATTTTCCTGTTGAACTTAGGGCTTTTTGAAATTTTTCTTTTAAAATAGTTGATGTTGAAAATTTCTGGAAAAATTATGTTGCAAATTCTGAAATTGTTTTGGTTGACGATATTAGAATGTTGATAACAGACAGAATTATTTGAAATATTTCTTCTGTTTTTGCTTCTAAAAAAATATCTTACAATGAAATAAGTTCTCATATTTTAGAAATATCAAAAGAATTAATTGAAGCTACAAAAGAAGATTTCTTGAATTTAGGGCTTGAACTTAGAGATTTCAGGATTGAAAACATAAACTTTACAGACAAAACACAAAATTTTATTGATAAAATTACTGATAAAAAAGCTGATGTTTGAGCTATAAATGCAAGTGCAAATATTTCTAGTGATGCAATGAAAAACTATAAAGAAATAGAAAATCTTTGAATTATGAGAGATGCAGCTAACAATTCATGAACTTGATGAGATGCAATGTGAGCTGGAATTTGAATGGCAATGTGAATGAAAATGACTGAAAATATGCAAAACTTAGCAAAAAATGAAGAATCTGATTTTGAGGCTAAACTTGAGAGATTAAAAAATCTACTTGATAAATGACTTATTTCAAAAGAGGATTATGAAGCTAAGAAAAAAGATATTTTAAACGAAATGTAAAGATATCTTCATAAGAATAATCTTTTTAAAAATAAATTTTTTAAATTTTTTACAAAATGACTTTTTGAGACAAAGTTATAGAATTTAATAAAAATCTTGACTATAAATGAAATCTTCCAGAAAAATTTTCAGTTTTGAATCCTTATTTAGATAATCCTGAAACTCTTGTTGTTATGCAAGAATTTTATGAAAAATATTACAATGACAATAAAAAAAGAAAATTTATAATTTGAATAAATCCAAGTAGACATTGAGCTGGAGTTACAGGAGTTCCTTTTACAGACACGAAAAGACTTGAATCAGTTTGTGGAATCAAAATGAATTCTGCAAAAACTCACGAAGTTTCTTCTGTTTTTATCTATGACTTGATAGAAGCTTTCTGATGAGCAAAAGAGTTTTATAGTAAATTTTATATAAATTCTCCTTTTCCTTTGGCAATAGTCAAAAATACTGAGAAAGGAGTAAAAAATGCGAATTATTATGATGAAAAAGAACTTTTTGAGGATGTAAAAGATTTTATGATTGAAAGTTTAAAAAAACATATTTCACTTTGACTTGAAGTTGATGAAGTATTTGTTTTGTGAAAGAAAAATTCAGATTTTATAAATAACATTAACAAAGAACAAAAATTATTTTGAAAAATAACTGTTTTGGAGCATCCTCGATATATTGAACAGTATAAATCAAAAGAAAAAAAATATTTTATAGAAAAATATTTAAAAGAACTAAAAAAATAGAACTTTTTAAAAAGTTCTATTTTTATTTTACTCAAATAAATCAAAAGTTGCTCTTCATAAAAAGTCAGCTTTTCCTACATCAAAACCAAAGTGTCTAACTATATCGTAAGCTGTAGTCATATGAAAAAACATATTTGGCAAAAAGAAATAAAAAATATTTTTTCAAACTAATTTTTTTCATTGTTCAAAGTATAGACTTGAGTACTCTGCATTTTTATTTATGAAATCTTCTTCTTTTAATTCTTCTAGAAATTTTATGATTTCTTTTATTTCAGCTTGATATTCATCAATAGTTTCATATTTATTTGTAGTTTTTGGAGAAGTTTTTCCTGTTAATAATTCTGCTGGAGCAACAGCTTTGTCAATAGAAAATCTGATTTGAGTAGAAAAATCAAACATATCATCTATTAACTTCATTTCCATCAATTCTTTATCAGAAATATTCTTTTGCTTTTGCTCTTTTTTGATTTTCTCAAGTAAATCATAAAATGCATTTAGTCTATTTAAAGGTAAATTTATTGCATATTCGTAAAACATAAGTGAAAAATTAAAAAATATTTTACTATAAAAAGTATAGTAATTATACTAAAAAAAAATATTTTTGCAAGACTTTTTTGTATTTTTTTAAATTATCCTTTTTAATTCTTTATAGTCATATTTTTTACAACCAAAAAACTTCAAAATTTCATAAAAAATATTTTTTGCTTTTTGTGAGTTATCATTTTTTAAATTACAAACAAATATATCTAGGCTTACATAAGAGAACTCTGGCCAAGTATGGATAGAAATGTGAGATTCAGCAAGAGCAACAACTGCAGTTATTTCATTATTTTTTCAGAATGTGTGATAATAGTTTCAAAGCTCTGTTAAACCATTTTTTGAAATTATTTCTGATAAAAAATCTTTTAGAGCTTTTTCATCTAATTTTAAATTTTTGAAATTTATTTCTTTTAAATCTGAGATTATGTGAGTTCCTTTCATGTTTTCTTGAAAAAAAATAAAAATTGATTAAAATTGCTTCAAAATAATAATTATAAATTTTTATTTTTCAAGTTATGATGCTTTTTTTCGTCGCAATTATTGCTATTTGTGGTATCTTGTATGAGCTTTTGATTTGAACTTTGAGCTCTTATTTGATTTGAAATAGTGTTCAACAGTTTTCCTTTGTTATCGGTTTTTTTATGAGCTGAATGTGAATTTGAGCTTATTTCTCACGTTTTTTAGAAAAAAATAATTTAAAAAATTTCTTTTTGATTGAATTGATTTTGAGCATAGTTTGAGCTAGTAGTGTGATTTTACTCAAATTTTCTTATATTTATTTTGTTAACTATAGTTTCTCTTTTCAAATAATTTATTTTTTGATAACTTTGTCTATCTGAACACTTGTTTGAATGGAAATTCCTCTTGTTGCTTCTATTTACAAGAAATTAAATTTAAGCTCTAAATCAATTGTAAGTGATATTTTCACTTTTGACTATATCTGATGATTGATTGCAAGCCTTATTTTTCCACTTTTTTTGCTTCCTGTTTTATGACTTTACAATATTTCTATTTTTGTTTGAAGTATAAACTTATTTGTTGCGATTTGTTATCTATTTTATTTAAAAAAGAAGGGAATTACAGAAATCTCATTTAAAAAATATTTTACTTTTATTTTTTTAGTTATTTGTTATTTTGTTTCACTTTTGTTTTTAAACATAAAAATAGAAAATATTTACTTGCAGCATTTTTATAAAGAGCCAATTTTACAGACTTTTGAGAGTCCTTATCAACAAATAGTTTTAACAAAAAGATGAGATGATTTCAGAATGTATTTGAATTGAAATTTGCAATTTTTGAGCTTAGATGAAAGGATTTATCATGAAGCTTTGATTGATCGGCCTCTTTGAAATATCCCAAATAGAGAAATTTCAGCTTTAGTTTTAGGTGGATGAGATTGACTTGCTGCTCGTAATTTACTTAAAAATCCAAATGTTTCATCAATCACTTTGGTTGATTTAGATCCAAAAGTTTTAGAAATTGCAAAAACTGAGAAAAATTTATTAGCTCTAAATGAGTGATCTTTGCTTAATCCAAAAGTAAAAATTTATACACAAGATGCTTTTCAATTTATAATAAATACAAAAGAAAAATTTGATTTTATAATTGCTGATTTTCCTGATCCTAGAGATACTTCCATAGCTAAGCTTTACAGTAAAGAATTTTATACTTGAGTTTTATGAACTTTAAAGGAATATTGAGTTTTTGTAACTCAAGCTTCAAATGCATTTTTTTCAAACAAGGTTTTGTTTTCAACTGAAAAAACTATTTCTTCTGTTTTTTGATCAGCCTTAGCTTATCATAGATATTTACCGAGTTTTTGAGATTGGTGATTTGTTGTTGCTAAAAAAAATTGAATAATAGATAAAAAAGCTTTGTGTTGAGAAAGTAATTGTTTCCACTTTGAAAAAGTTTATTTAGAATGAACTCAAAATTTATCAATAAATACTTTAGCAGAGCCTAGAATGATAGATTATTATTGAGAATGATATAAAAAATATAATTTATAAAAAAAGCCACACTTTAGTGTGGCTTTAATATGTTAGAATATTCCCTTAGTCTTCAGCCTTATCTTTCTCATTATCTTGATGAGTAGGCTTCTGTTCCTGCTCATCATAATTTGGAATGTGTTTTTGCATAATTTTATATGCTTCAGGACTTATTCCACGGGGTACTACCATTATTTCTGACATATTTTTGCTCCTTTCTTGAGTTAACCCATTGCAGAATTGCAAGGGAAGTATATTTTATCAAAATAATTTCTAAAGTCAAGATATTTTATTATTTTGCTTTTTTATATTTTCTATTATAATTATCTAAATTTAAAAATAATTTTTTAGAAAATGCTTGAGATTTTTGTTCCACAGAAAATTTTTTGAAAAATGTCTTTAAATACTTTTGAAATAAAAGATTTAATTATGCTTAAAAATGCTTTTTCTCTAAATTATGAAGAATTTAGGACTGAAATTATTTCTTGAACAGTTCTGAAAATATCTGATAATGATGAGGATATCTTTATTTTTGCGAATTGAGCTTTTTGAAAAAGATATTTTTATGATTTTGACTATTGAGAGAGCAGATATAGCGTTTTTTGAAAATCTTTTTACCATAAAGATAATTATTTCTCAGATTTAAAAAATATAGAAAAAGAAATTTTTTATGTAAAAGAAGTTTTGGAGTCAAATAATTTGCTAACAAATACAAAAAAAGAAGAATTAAGAAAAAAAGTAGAAGATGTATTTTTTTTGATTTCTTGAGTTTATTTTCATCTTTATAGTCTACTTGATGAAACAAATGAAAATATCTTTGATTTGGAAAATATAGATTGAAAAATTGAATATGAAGCTACTGCTTCACTTATTATTGAAACTTCAAAAACAAAAAAAGTCGAACTTGAGGCTGTTATTTCTGGTTTTGAAGAAAAAATAAAAATGTTTTATGGAGTTATTTCAAAATTATTTATTAATTAGATTTTATGTTTTACAACAGAAAAAGTGATAATCTTTACTTTTTATCAAGTGATAAAACTTTTTGAGAATATTGACCATTTTTCGCAATTTACTGTAAAAATACTTTGTTTTGAGAAAATACTTTTTGATTAAATTTATCAGAGTTTCCAGCATATAAATATGCATTAGGATTCACTAAAAAAAGAGTTTTTATTTTGGAGGAAAACTGAAATCTTGAAATTAAATTGTTAAAATAATATTTTTTAAATTTAAAAATATGCAATGTCCAAGTTGTTGAAGACCTATTTCTTTTGACGAAAAATATGCAAAAGTTGTGGCTTGTCCTTATTGTAATTCTATTTTAGAATTTTGAGAGTGAGAGTTGTCTAAGATTTGAGAACAATGATACTTTATCGAATTTCCAACTCAGTTTGTGGTTTGACAGAAACATAACTAGCCCCTGAAATATCCAAAACTTTTGGGGCAGATTTATATCAATCTGAAGGACTAGATTTATAAAGTCAAGTTCAAATTTTGAAATAAACCGAATTATCCAAAGTCCAAGTCGGTGTTCAATATTTCAAAAAACTAACTCATTCAACTTCCCATTGGCTAACTTCTTTTCAAGTTTTTGTATCTATAATAGTCATTGGCAAATCAGAAAAATACTGAGCTTCCAAAGCTAAATATTTCTCATCTGGAGATATTCTTGCAGTTAGATAACTTATATCTCACCATTCATAAGTATTATCTATCAAATTTTTTCCATCTTCATCTAAATCTTTTTTCTTGAAAGAATCTTCTATTTTACGAAGAACATATCTTCTCTCATCAAAATTGAAAGTTCAATTTACATCCATAGTCAAAAGAATCTTTTTATTATCCCAAGAAATATCAAAATCATCATACAATCAGGAAGCAGAAACAGAAGTCCATTTCTTTTCAATAAATTCTTGTTTATCAAAATCATAATATCAAACATCTCAAGCAAATCATAAATAAATATTTCAAGTTGCTCAAAAAGAAGATCAGCAAGATGAAATAAACAGCAAAAGTATAAAAATAAAAAAAAGTTTTTTCATAATAAAAATTTTATAAAATATTTTTTAAAAATTAGTTTTTAAATGATTTTGTCTAAGCCATTTTTTATTTTCTTTGTAGTTTCAAATTCCGATTTGGTCACTATAATCCTGAACTAAATACCAAAAAGCTTTACTATGATTCATTTCGCTTAAATGAGCTAATTCGTGAACAATAACATAATCAATTGAGTTTTTGGGAGCCAAAATCAATCTAAAAGAAAAACTTATATTTTTCTTTGAATTACAGCTTCCCCATCTACTTCTTGCACTTGTTATTTTCAAAAAATTAAAATCTATTTTTAGTTTTTTGCAAATTTCCAGAATTCTCTCTGAAATATATTTTTTAGCTTCTTTTTTATAAAACTTAATAAGTTCTTTTTTGATATCTTCAGATTTTTCTAAATTTGTGTAAAAATATTTTCCATCAAAGAAAAACTTTCTCTTTTTATAAAATTTTAACTCAAAAGATTCTCAAAAAAATAAAAAAAAATCTCAGATTTCAAACTTTTGATTATTTTTTTCAAGTAAATTTTTTTTCTCTAAAATCCATTTTTTGTGTTTTTCTAAAAATTCATTTATATTTTTGTTTGAAATATTTTTCGGAACTTTTACAATTAGTTCAGCATTTTTATCAAAACTTAAACTCAAAGTTTTTCTAGTTTGTCTTATTATTTTCATAGTTGAATTATATTTATTTTTAAAGAAAAGCAAGAACAAAAAAAATCCCTTTTAGAAAGGGAAAAAATTATTTTTCATCTAGAATAATTTTTACGGCATTTATTACATGTTTAAATCTATCACTTTGAAGTAAAATTCAGCCAAAAAATCTAGTCACAACAACAACTATATTCACAAAATCAGCTCTTTGAATCTCACGTAAAATACACATTCCAGCTCAAATTTCTCAATCATCATTCTTTCCTTCAAGCAAACTTCCATTTTCCTGTTTTATTCTGTATGCAAAGCTGTTATGAGTTGCTTTTTTGAAATATCTATCTTGTTTCAAGATTTTTATAAATTCATCAAGTTGTTCTTTGTTTTCAACATAATTATAAACCACTGTATATTTACTTTTTCTGTCTACAATAACATCTTTAAGAATTTTTCTCTTCATTTTTGGAATTTTTCATCAAAAATCAAGACTCATTTTATTCATAAAATATTTTTAATCATTAAAATCTTGTATTTCCCTTATTAATCTTATTCTTCAAGTTTCTGATTCTCTCTCAAAAAAATATTTCTTTCATCCAGAAACAGCATTTAAGTATTCATATTCTTTTCCAGGTATAAGAACTTCGTCAACAAATCATTTAATATTTACAAGTTTGAAAACTCAAATTTCTTCAATGTACATTTTTTTTCAATCATATTCAAAATTATCTCAAGCTTCTTTATCAGTAAAACGAAGAGAATTTTCCTCAAATTTTCAATCCAAAACTATTGAAATAATTCAATCATCTTCCTTTAAATAAAAAGCCTTACCATCAACAATACAAAGAAATTTGTCAAAGAATCCCCCATCATATTCATAACGAAGTTGTCCCTTTACATAGAGATCTTTTCACTTAAACTTTGTTTCT
>MOLU01000006.1 GCA_003260325.1 Candidatus Gracilibacteria bacterium GN02-872
TTTTTTATAAAAAAGTTAAAAAAAGATTTGACAAATATTTTATTATTGATAAAATGACGTGGCTTTTTGAAGAAAAGCATATAAAGTCTATTAGCACCTTAAAATAAAACGAATAATATATTAGAAGAAAAACTACATCTTTCGGTTTCGTTTATTTTTAAGGAGATAGTCCATCCGCAGGTTCACCTACGGATACCTTGTTACGACTTAAGCCCAGTCAGTAGTTCTACCATGGGCCCCCTTATTACTAGGGGGACTTCCGATATTACTACCTCCCATGCCTTGACGGGCGGTGAGTACAAGACCCAGGAACATATTCACCGTAACATATCTGATTTACGATTACTAGCAATTCCAACTTCATGGAGTCGAGTTGCAGACTCCAATCCGGACTGAGATGTATTTTCAAGATTGGTTCCTCCTCGCGGATTCACTACTCTTTGTTTACACCATTGTATCATGTGTGTAGCCCCAGACGTAAAAGCCATGCTGATTTGACGTCATCCACACCTTCCTCCTTGTTAACCAAGGCAGTCTCCTTAGACAATTTAACTAAGGACATGGGTTGCGCTCGTTAACGGACTTAACCGAACACCTCAAGGCACGAGCTGACGACAACCATGCAGCACCTGTCTCTAGGTTCTCTTGCGAGCACTGCTCCATCTCTGGTGCATTCCTAGGATGTCAAGTCTGGGTAAGGTTCCCCGTTTATTATCGAATTAAACCACGTGATCCACTGCTTGTGTGGGTCCCCGTCTATTCCTTTGAGTTTTAATCTTGCGACCGTACTCCTCAGGTGGACAACTTAACGCGTTTGCTACAGCACTGCGAGCTAGTCGCAACACTTAGTTGTCATCGTTTAGGGCGTGGACTACAAGGGTATCTAATCCTTTTCGCTCCCCACGCTTTCGTTTTTCAGTGTCAATTCAGTTCCAGTAAGCTGCCTTCGCTTTTGGTGTTCCTCTAAGTATCTACGGATTGCACCCCTACACTTAGAATTCCGCTTACCTCTCCCTGATTCTAGATAGCCAGTTTCAAATACTAACTCGAAGTTAAGCTTCGGTCTTTCATATCTGACTTAACCATCAACCTACAAACCCTTTACACCCAGTTATTCCGGGTAACGCTTGAGACATACGTATTACCGCGGCTGCTGGCACGTATTTAGCCGTCCCTTATTCCTAAAGTACTCTCATTATGCTCCTTCAGAAAAGAAGTTTACAACCGTTAGGCCTTCTTCCTTCACGCGGTGTCGCTCCATCAGACTTTCGTCCATTGTGGAAGATTCCTCACTGCT
Source organism: Candidatus Gracilibacteria bacterium GN02-872 (assembly GCA_003260325.1). Lineage (GTDB taxonomy): Bacteria > Patescibacteriota > Gracilibacteria > BD1-5 > UBA6164 > GN02-872. The sequence goes on from MOLU01000006.1 coordinate 1,298, forward strand.
GCCTCCCGTAGGAGTATGGACCGTGTCTCAGTTCCATTGTGACTGATCATCCTCTCAGACCAGTTATCCGTCATAGCCTTGGTAAGCTCTTACCTTACCAACTAGCTGATAGTCCGCAGGCCCCTCCCCAAGCAATAAATTTTTACTCCTAAGAGACTATCCGGTATTATCCAAGGTTTCCCTTGGCTATCCCTGACTTGGGGGCAGGTTCCAACGTGTTACTCACCCGTTCGCCGCTATCATTACACCGATTCAACCGAAGTCTCCTCTGTGCAACTCCCGCTCGACTTGCATGTGTTAGGCGCACCGCTAGCGTTCACCCTGAGCTAGGATCAAACTCTTTTTAACTTATTTCTTATTTATTCTTTTTTTCCTAAACTATCCTACTCAATTTTTTGGTTTTCCTTCTAATATATTATTCGTTTTATTTTAAGGTGCTAAACTCACAAAAGTGTCACGATTTTAGTTATTTTTTTATATTTGTCAAATGTTTTTTATACTTTTTTTGAAAAAATAATTTAATGCCTTATTTAAGCTATTATTAAAAACAATAAATCTTATTTAATAAATATAAAAATCATAAGTCAAATATCTCTAAAATCTAAAATCATATTTAATGTATTTTTAATTATAAAAAAATAAAACTTAAAAGCAAAAAAAATTATAATTTAATGTGAAAAAAATGTTAAAAAGTCTTTTTTTTTGATAATAATACAAATGCTTCAATTCTGAAGCATAAACAAAAGGAGCCTTAAGATGTCCTTAAAAAAACATTTCGAATCAGATACAGATTCTGAAAGATGGAAGATAAAACAAGAAAGAAAGGATTGGAGAGATTTTGAAAAAAATCTTAAAAAAGTAATAAACTCTCCAAATAGCTCAACCATATCAAATATTGGAATGATTGTATTATAAAAGGATTCGGCTTTAAAGGGAAGCCAAAAAGAGAGCATTAATGCTCTCTTTTAAATTTTTAGAATTAAAATATTTTTAAACTTTCACTCTAAATACTTCAAAAATTTCTTCCAATTTTGAAACAATTCCTAATAAGGGAGTTTCCTTATGATTATAATAATTAGTTTCTGAAAATTTTCCTACAGCCTCGATAAAATCAGAAAATATTTCAAATAGATCTCAGTTTTCATCAAAATTCTTCAAAACATTCAAAAAATGAGTTAATTCTGAATTCTCATTTTTAAAAAATTCATCACAAATTATTTTCCAAGAAACATTTTCTGGATCAAGTATTCAATCATAAAATAATTTTTCTAAAAATTGGAAAAATGGTCTTCAAAATTTTTTTATGAAACTTCAATCTCACTGAGAATTTATGTTTTCTGGATTGTTTGTGTTAGACATTCTTACATTAAGTCAATTTGGAGACAAAATAAATTTTATAAATTCTTCATATTCTGTTTCTGAATAATTATCTATTTTTTGCTCTTGTTCAAGTTTCTCTTCTACTTCTTCAGTTTTAGAAGTATCTTCTTTTTGAGCTTCTTGACAATTTTTTTTATTCAAAATATCTCAAACTTTACTTTCTATTTCTGAAGTCAATTCAAACGTTTTTGGCTCTGTTTTATCTAAATATTTTGGAATTTTTTCCAAAATTTCATTTAATTCATTTTCATCAAAACTAGTTCTTTGAGAAATATTTTCAACTCTTGTCAAAATCTGACCAAGTTGAAGAATATTTTTATTTATTCAATAATTTAAAATATTTTTTATTTCTTTTCTGTCTTCAGTAGAGAAATCGTTTTCATATAATTCCTTTTCTTTGGACTTTTCTTGATTTTCAATTTGATTTTTTGTAAAATTTTTATTTCTAAAAACTAAATTTAATTCTTTTACTAAAGACGGGTATTCAATTTTTATTTCTCTAACTAATTTTTCACTTCAAAGTCATTGAATACAAGATTTTATCTTATTATCAATTTCTTTATATTTTTTTGATAAATTCCCTTTCTGTGTTAATTTATTTTTTAATTTTTTTGGTCAAGAAATAGATTCAATTTGCTCTTTTAATTGGGAAAAACTTTCAACAATACCTTTTAATTCTATTTTATTGAATAAATTATTCATCTTCTTTAGATAAAATCTCTCTATATCTGTTTTTGAAGAATAAGTTAAACCTATAAATAATTCACAAAAAAGAAATAAAATCTTTTCCATAAAATTATAAAAGCAAAGAAATAACAAAAAATTATTGTCATTAAAGTATTTTTCAAGATCTGTTTTTAAAAGATTTAATTTTTTTCTTGATTCAATTACCTGAAAGAATTTATCAAAACTTACCATAAAACTATTACTCAATTTAGTAATAGTTTCAGTTCTTTTATCTTCTCCATAAGATTTCCCAGCTTCTTCAACAAATTCTAATAAAAGATTTGAAATATATTTTGAAATAATTTCAAAATTTTCTCTAGGATTTCCTTCTAGAAAAGCAAATTTATGGGATAAAATTTTTATTTCTTTCTTAACAAATTTATTTTTTATTTCAAATGGATCATCTTTTATTTTAAACTCTTTATTATTAATAGACATTTTTTAAGATTAAATTTAAAATTATACAAAATATATCATAAATAAAATATTTAATTTGTCAAGATAAATTGTTTTTCAAAAAAATAGACTTCTACAAGTCTATTTTTTCTTTTCTTCTTTGTTTGAAGACAAAGACCAAATCATTGTTCAAACCAAGACTATTGCGATAAATATCAAAGAATGTGTTGTTTCAACGTGATAAAACGGCATTATTATCATTTTTATTCAAATAAAAGCAAGAATAACAGCAAGTCAATAATGAAGTTTTGAAAAAAGTCACATCGAATTTGCTAACAAAAAGTAAAGTGAACGAAGTCAAAGAATCGCAAAAATATTTGAAGTGTAAAGGATAAATGGATCACTTGAAATAGAAAATATTGCTGGAATACTATCCACAGCGAAAACTAAATCTGTAATTTCTATCACAACCAAAGTGATAAAAAGTGGAGTTGCAAGTTTTTTTCAGTTTTCAATAGTAAAAAATTTTGATCAGTCAAGATTATGAGTTGTTTTAAAAAACCTTGTTACGATTCTGTAAGCAAAACTTTCAGATAAATCCTTAATCTCTTCATTTTCTTCTCATTTCCAAGATTTTATTCAAGCATAAACAAGAAAAAGTCAAAAAATCATTAAAATAAAGTTTAACTCCAAAGGAGAGCTTAATAATCAAAAGAAATTTGTTGTTATATAAGTTCTATTTATCAACTCAATTCAAGCAAAAATAAATATCGCACGAAAAACTATTGCTCAAATTATTCAGTAAAAAAGGATTTTGTGTTGATAAATTTTTGGAATTTTAAAAAATCAGAAAACCAGAATAAATACAAATAAATTATCAACTGAAAGAGACTTTTCTATCCAATAGGCTGATTGAAACTCTGAAAATTTTTCAATTCAGAACATATACCAGATTATTCAAGAAAAAATCATAGCTAAAGAAATCCAAACGATAGAAAATTTCAAAGCTTCCTTATTTCAAATTTCGTGACTTTTTTTGTTAAAAACTCATAAATCTAAAACAAGCATAAAAATAATAAGAGCAACAAAACCTCAAACAAGCCAAGGATATTGCATAAAGTCTATAGTATTTGACATATTTTTTATTAAAATCTAAAAGTTTATTTTATTTCTACTCAATCATAAAAATATTTTAAAATCATTGATGAAGTCCATCATCTTGATGAAAGATAAGAAGCTCAAGTTCCAGATAATCAAACTCAATGTCAACTTTGAGTTTTTCAAATTCATCACAAATCAATTTTTGACTGCAAAAATGGATATTTTTTGCTTTCTTCTTCACAGTATTGAACAGAATTTTTGTTTTTTATACAATATTCATAAAAACTAAAAGTTTTTCCTTCACTTCTGCTAAAATACCAAGTTTTTACAATTTCTCAATTATAAGTTACGACTATTCATTTTGTTTTATCAATGGCTTTATTCAGGCTTGGACTTCTCAATTCTAAATCATATCAAAGATATTTTTGAAAGATATCTGGATCATCACTTCAATCATAAAATTCTCAAGGAAATTTTCTATCTTTTTCTACATACCAAAGAGCATAAGTTCTAGCTGCAATCATTATTGCTTCAGCTTTTGTTTCGTTTTCATTATTGCTTATTTCTCCTAATCATTTCAAATAATCCTCTATTTTTAAAATATTTACAACTACAAGTTTGTTATTCTTTAAGTAAATAAATATTTCTCATCTAAATTTATTATCTTTGTACTTTTTTTCTCTATCCCAAACAGGAGTTCTGTCCCAAGAAGTTATTTCTACAAATGGCTGAAAACCATTTTTTAAAGAAAAGTTTTCTACTTCTTTTCAATCAACATAAAGTTTATTGTCTTTTTTCTCGATTTTGTATTCAGTCAATCCATCAGAAAGAGTTATATAATCTCTATCTTCAGGATAAGAAAGTTTTATTTTTATATCTTTATCTGTTCTGTTTGAAGTTTGAAAAACACTTTTATTTTGCAAATATTTTAACAAATAAGCTCTCAGTTCAGCCACTCTTGAATCATATTTTTCAGCTAAAATTTCTTCTATTTTTTCCATCGCATTTATAAGTCTTTGTTCTGGAATTCTTTGAAAAATATCAAAATATTTTTCTTGATTCTCTGAGTAATAAGCTACTTTTCACTGAAGTAAATCTTTTCTGATTTGAGCTAATTGATCATAAAGCCTTTGTCCTGGACAATCTGTATGAGCGGCATCTCTATGACCAATAATTGGATAATGATAGTTTGTTTCAAGAGGAGAAACACAATCTTTTCTATTACAATTTCTATGAAATGCTTCCTGTTTATTCAAATCAATTCAATATTTTTCTACTAAATATTTTGTAAGTTTATAAAGAGAATCATACTGTGCTTGAGAAATAGGTTCTTTATCATAATTTCAAATAAGAGAAATACCTATTGTTTGTCTATTATTCCGAAGTGCGTGTGCTCAAACTGCTGTTTCTCATCAAGCTCTTCATTCAAATATTTCTCAATTTATTCAAATTAAAAAATTGTATCCTATGTCTCACCGACCATTTGTTAAAGAATGATATTTATAAACACTTCTGATTCATTCATAAGAATCTTTGAAACTTGAATGTGTATGATGTACAACTATTGCTCTGATTTTTTTTGAATGTTCAATTGGCCAAACTAATTCTTTTCAATTATAAGTTGTTTGTGTATCAGTAATTTCATTGTCTTCTCTATAATCGTTCACCAAAATACGATTTATTTCTTTTGTTTTTTCTCTCGCTTTATTTTCTTTTTCTATTTGTTCTGGAGTTTTTGGTTTTGCTTTAGCTTTTTCTATACTTTCATAAATTTTTTTCCATTCTGGTCAATTTTTATCCATAAATGAGTCGTCTGCTCACCATTCTTGTCTTGTTATGATTTGTGGCTTATCAAAGGCAAAAGTATTTAAAAAAGAACAAAAAAATAAAAAAAGTAGTACAAATATTTTTCTCATGGGATTTTTTATGTTAAAATAGTAATAGTATTTATAATTATAAATTTTATGAACAATAAAAATATTAAAAATATTCTCAAAATTGTTACTGTTTTTCTAAGTCTGATTTTGTTTTATAGAATATCAATTTTTCTTGTAAATGCAAATAATAGTATAAAATCAGAAAATAAAAATAGTTCAAATTACAAATCGATTTTAGTGAGTGATATCTCAAAAAGTGGAGTTGCTATCACAACAAATATTTGAACAAAATACAAAAAATCAAGCACAATAAACTCAGCTATTTATGAAGAGTATTTTTCTATTGAAGAAATAAAGAAAAATAAAAAAATGGCTCAAGATAATCTTATTTCAAATAATTTAATCGCAATAAAAGAATACCAAGCTTTATTAAGAACTGATTTCAAAGCTTATTTAAACAATTCTACTGATAGAAAAAAAACTTTTGAAGCGATTTACTGACAACTAAGTGTCAGATTAAATAACTGAATAAATACAGTAAAAATCTTAGCAAAGCAAAGAGAACTTTTAACAGCAGAAATGGATTCTATAGATAATAAGCTAAAATCTATAAAACAAAAAATCACTGTTGATTATAAAAAAGCTGATTGAGGTGCTATAAGTAAAGATATTGAAGAATATCTACTTTTAAAAAATGATTATACTTTTGTCAGAACTTATGTTGTTTTCATAAACAGCTTTTTGAATTATTACAAAGTTTTAAATGAATATAATTCTAAACTTTTGAATATTTTTAATTCAAATAAAGATGCAATTATAAAGTGAAGTTATGTAGTTTTACCTTCTGGATGAACAGAAATATTAAAGGATTATTGATTACTTTATACAGAAGATGAATACAAAGCAAAACTTCAAGAAGAAGAAAAAAAATAAAAAACTTGCAAAAAATATTATTTTAGATAAAATAGTCCGGCACATTGTGCATTTACATCCGGGTGATTTTGAGAACTCAATTGAGTTCTCTTTTTTTTTATCTAAACTGTTACAAATGGGGCAAAAATCAATCTATTTTTTTCATTTTTTATAAACTCATCTTTCAGAAAATCTAAGCTCAGCTCGCTTCTGTATCAAGAATTTCATCTCTGAATCATATGATATCAAACTGTTTTTATTTTATAAAAAATATCATAACGATTGCAAGTTCTAGGACAGACATCGTCTGTTGCATAAAATCATTTTGAAGGATTTTCTACCGCAGAAGTATCACAAAGTCTTCAAGTAAAAACTAAAGCCCAAGGATAATACAAATCTATAGGAAAATCATTAAAACGTGAATTATCAAACAAATCAGTTCTTTTTTCCATAAAATCCAGAGTTATCCTATTTACTTTATATTTATTTAAAAAATTTCTGTAAATATCTAAACTAACTTCTGCTGAACTGTAAAACTTCATCTGCCATTTTACAATTTCTTCTTTTAGTTTTTGTTTTTCTTGCTCAGTTTTATTTTTTATAAGTTCACCAGCTGGATGCGCATCGTAACCAAAAGTATCAACAAGCGGTGTTTTAAGAATTTTATGAATCAGCCTTCAAAAAGATATTTTTAAATTTGGAAAATTTTTATTTACTAAATTCAAAACTCAAAAATCATTCACGACAACTTCAATTGGATTTTTTATTTTTAGAGAATTTAAGTATTCTAAGCTTTCTTTTAGTCTTTCCATCATTAAATCTCAAACATAAGGAGTCACAAGAGTAAAAGTTCTGATTTTATGAGGAGGAAAATATTTATCAAATTCTTTAAATTTTTCAATCGCTTTTTCGAGTTCGGCTTTCATTGGAACCAAATATTCACAATTATCGCTTCAATAATAAATTCCAGAAATTTTATTAAAATAATCCTGCCCAAATCTACGTTTTATTTCTCTGATTGCCATAAAGTTGACTTCGTATTGTGGAGAAAGAGTTTCAGCCAATTCTCAAGGAAAATTTTGCATAAAAAAACTAGCTAATTCCTTATCTTCTTTTCACTGAGAAAGCAATTTTCAATTCACAAGTAAATCAAAATATTCTAAATTTGTTCACAAATGTATAAATAATTCCATAAATATTTTTTATAATTCAAGTTTTTTGTATTTTAATTATTTTTTAAAAATTTTCAATAAAAAAAAGAGGCTTCATGCCTCGATGAGGAAATCCTCTAATTTTTTTCTCCTTTTTCTTTAGAATATTTTGTAATGTCTTTCTCTATTTTTTTATTTACTATAGTTGTAAGTAAAAAATTTAGCAGAAGAATAATTAAAAATACAATCATTAAAAGTACTATCCAACTCATAATTTCTCCTTTTCCTCACATAGAGCCAATAATATGGCCAGGGTTCCCAGTACTATATTTGGAGCAATAAAGCCCCAAAAAATAGAATTATTAAAATACAAACCAGCCCCCGTTCCAGAAAAAAGGAACAGGCTTGACATTAATTTCATAAAAAAACCTCCAAATAGACTGCTTTTAAAAAGCTTCTGAATTTTAGCTAAAATATTTCAAAAGTCAAGCTTTTTTATTTAAATTAGTTTTTTGTTGTTGAAAAAGTAAGATTTTTATTTATAATAAAAGAAAATTATCTTTTAAAAATTTTTATGAAAATATTTCCAAACGAAAAATTAGCTCAAAAAGCTTATTTTAAAAATTTCAAAGAAGTACAAGATTTTTATGATTTTTCTATAAAAAACTTTGAAGAATTTTGGGAAAAACAAGCTCACGAAAATCTAACTTTTTTTGAGAATTTTACTGAAGTTTTAGATGAAAAAGATTATCCAAAAGTAAGTTGGTTCAAAAACTGAAAAATAAATATTTGTTTTGAAGCTGTTGATAAACAAGCTGAAAAAAATCCTGATAAAATAGCGATTATTTTTGTGTGAGAACCTTGAGATGAAGAAAAAGTCACATATAAAGAACTTCAAAAAAAAGTTTGTAAATCAGCAAATTTATTAAAAAACATTTGAGTAAAAAAGTGAGACAAAGTTGTCTTTTATATGCCTCAAATTCTTGAAACTATTTATTTAATGCTTGCTTGTTTACGTATTTGAGCAATTCACTCAATAGTTTTTGGTTGATTTTCAGCAGCAAGTTTGCAGGATAGAATTGAGGATTTGGAAGCTGATTTTTTGATTACAGCTGATTGAGCCTTCCGTAAAGGAAAACCTTATCTTTTAAAAAATATTGCGGACGAAGCCTTGATTAATTCAAAACACAAAGTAAAGAAAACTTTAATTGTTCGTAGAAATTTTGAAAAAATAAATATTTCTGAAAACGATGTGATTTATAATGAAGAAATAGATAAACAAAATGAAATTTGTGATTTTGAAAAAATAGATAGCGAAGATATAAGTTTCATTTTATATACTTCTTGAAGCACGGGAAAGCCAAAATGAATTATTCATTCTACAACTTGATATGCACTTTGGACAAAACTCACAACAAAATGGGTTTTTGACCTTCATAAAGACGATATTTTCTTTTCTACTGCGGATATAGGTTGGATTACAGGACACAGTTATACAGTTTACTGACCACTTTTAAATGGTTGAACAACTCTTATTTATGAGTGAAATCCACTTTTTCCAAAAGAAGACAGAATTTGGGAAATAATAGAAAAATACAAAGTTTCAAAGTTTTATACAGCTCCGACTTTGATTAGGCTTTTGCACAAAACTGGGGAAAATTTACCAAAAAATTTTGATTTATCAAGTTTGAAAGTTTTGTGAAGTGTTTGAGAGCCAATTGACAGTGAAACTTGGGATTGGTATTTTGAAACAGTTGGAAACAAAAAAGCTTCTATTGCTGATACTTACTGGCAAACTGAAACTGGAGGGCACATCATAGCACCATTTCCTTTTGCTATTCCCATGAAAAAAAGGTCTGCAGGCTTCCCTTTACCTGGAATTTGTTGAGAAATAGTTGATAAAAATTGAAAAAAACTTTGAGTTGAAGAAAATTGATTTTTTGTGATTTCAAAGCCTTGGCCAGCTATGGCTCGATGAATTTGGTGAGATAATGAAAAGTTTGTAAAAGCATATTTTTCAGATATTTTTAGAGAAGGAAAACCTTTATATTTTTCTGGAGATGGCTGATTTTATGATAAAGATGGATATATTTTTATCACTGGAAGAATTGATGATGTTATAAATATTTCAGGGCACAAAATTTGAATTGCTGAAGTGGAAGACATAGTTGATAAAAATGAAAATATTGCAGAATGTGCACTTGTTTGAATTCCTGATGAATTGACCTGAGAAGCACTTTTTGGATTTTTGGTTTTGAAAGATAAAAAAAATATTTCAAACACAGATTTACTGCAAGAGCTCAACACTTCTCTTAGAAAAGAAATTTGACCAATTGTTTCACTTAAAAATATTTTAATAATTTCAGAATTGCCAAAAACCAGAAGTGGAAAAATTGTGCGAAGAGTGCTGAGAAACCTGGCAAAATGAAAAGAAATAGAATGAGATTTAAGCACTGTTGAAAATAAGGAAGTTTTATGAATAATACAAGAAAAAATCAAAAATTTTAATTAATAAATTTAAAAAACATGATAAATACATCAAATACAAACTCTCAACTTTTTTAGAGATTATTGATTGGATTGAGGAAAATCCAAATATTTTAATGCAAAAAGTTTGTGATGAAAAAAATGATATAAAAAACTGAGCAAAGCTTATAGTTCGTGAAAGTCAGTCTGCAATTTTGATTTCTGAATGAAAAATAGCTGATAGTTTTGAAGCTGGAAGTCATAGCCTTTCTACTAAAAATATTCCTATTTTATCACAAATAAAAGGTTGGAAGCATGGTTTTGAAAGTCCTTTTAAGGCTGATGTTTATTTTTTCTCAACAAAACAATTTGTAAATGCAAAAAAGCAAACTTGTAAAAGTTTGCTTTTTATAATTTTTACATTTTAGCTTGACATTTTTTTAGATTTTAATATTATTATTGCATAACAGCTGTTATATTACATAAGTTATAATATTAAAAATATGCCAAAATCGATGACAATTACCAAAGAAATCATTATAAAGACAGCCTTTGAAATGGTTAGAAAAGAAGGATTTGCAGTGCTTTCAGCTCGAAATATTGCTAAGAAAATAGGTTGTTCTACACAACCGATTTATTGGTCATACAAAAATATGGATGATCTCAAAGCTGAAGTTTGTCAAAAAGCTTTGTCACATCTCAAAAATACTATGTGTCAATACAAAAAAACAGGCAATCCATTTTTGGACTTGGGGCTTGGATATGTGCATATGGCTCACATCGAACCTGCTCTATTCAAAGCAGTTTATATAGATAATATTATGAAAGTAAAAATGATTGACATTATTCCTGAAAATAAGGAGGTTATAGAGTTAATGAAAAATACTGAGGATTTTCAAAAAATGTCTGATAAAGGAATAAAAAATATTTTTTCTAGATCATGGATGTTGGCCCATGGTATAGCTTCTCTGGTAGCTGTTGGAATGTTTGTTTATGATGAAGAAAAGATTTTGGAGATTATTAGGGATTATAATTAAAAAAATATGAATGATATGAAACACAAGACCATAGAAAATAATGGAAATACTATTCATTATTATGTGAGTGGAAAAGAGAGTGGAGAAACAATAGTTTTTCTGCATCCTGCTTTTAGTGATCACAGATGTTTTGATAAACAGATAGATTTTTTCTCCCAAGATTATCAGGTAATCACACTTGATATGTTAGGACACGGTTTGACAGGTGTAGGAAAATCAAAAGACAAGCTAATTGACACTGCCACACATATTGCAGAAATTCTCAAAGTTGAGAATAAAGACAAACTGCACATTATCTGAGTTTCCCTTGGTTCATTGCTTGCACAAGATTTTGCACTAAAATATCCTGATAAAATATTGTCTCTAACAGCTCTTGGAGGCTATAATATCAATAAGGAGCAGAAAGAAATTGCCAAAGCACAAGGCAAAGAAATTTTTAAATGGCTGTTTAAAATGATTTTTTCAATGGATTCATTTCATAAATATGTAGCGAAAACTTCTGCTATAAATCCAACTGAACAAATCCGAGCTTATGAAAGTGCGAAACATTTCTCAAGAAAATCATTTGATACTATGTCTGGATTAAACAAGTTGATGGCTGACAGGATTGTTCAAAGAAGCTTTCCATTATTAATTTTGGTTGGTGAGAAAGATAGTGAATTAATGATAAAAGCCGCTAAACAGTGGTACAATGACGAGCCGACAAATAGTAATCTTGTCATCATTAAAAATGCGGGACATTGTGCTAATATGGACAATGCTGAGGATTTTAACAATATAGTCAAGAGTTTTATAGTTGGAAAACCAATAAATAGTAATTTTTAAAGATTAATAAAATGAATACTAAATCAAAAACTTTTAGAAATATCGCAATATTTAGCTTTGTAGCTGTTATTTGTGGTTGGATAGGTGTTGGTGTAAATAATTTGCTTGGGGAACCTTCAAATTTGGAATCACCTGGAGCTTTGATTTTTATTGCTACACCACTTTTGTGTACGATTTTACTTCGTCTTTTTGGATGAGATGGCTGGAAAGACCTTCCCATAAAGCCAAATTTCAAACAAAATACTTATTGGTATCTGCTCGCTTTTGCAATCTATCCTGTAGTAATCGGTGTAACATTATTTTTTGGAAATTTGATGGGTTGGGCAGATGCAAGTAAATTTAGTATTGTAGCATATTTGCCTATTTTTGCAGCTGCTTTTTTGCCTGAATTTGTCAAAAATATCTTTGAAGAATCAGTTTGGAGAGGATATCTCACTGTAAAAATGGAGCAACTTACCAAAAATGAATGGTTGATATATTTGGTTGTAGCTTTGGTTTGGCAAATCTGGCATTTACCATATTATTTGATATTTTTAGATGATGCTTATCTTGCAAAGTTTTTCCCTTATGGTGAAGTTTTGTTTGTTATAATATGATTTTTTGTGATTGGAGTTTGGACTATTATGTATACTGAAATATTTTTCCTTTCTCATTCGCTCTGGTTGGTTGTTTTGATGCACACAATGGAAGATGCTTTAAATCCACTTATTTCAGAAGGATTTGTAAATATTCCCTCTGAATACAATTGGCTGATTTCCCCAAGCTTGTGAATAATTCCATTGACAATATATTTATGTGTTGGATTGTATTTGAGGAAAATTCGTAAAAAAAGAGACAGACAACAAAATAAGTAATTTAAACTTTCTTTTTTTTAAAAAATCAATAGAATAATTATAACTTATGAAAAAATAGCCACTAATATCAATGGTGAAAAATCACAAAACGGAGACTCATCCAAAGTAGAAATTTTCATTTCAGTGAAGTAATCTTCTGTTTGACAAATGGTTAATTGGATATTGTTTTATAAGCTGTTTTAATTTTTAAATACAATACATATGCAAACAACTCCTTCTCATCCGTGGAAATTTTTTATACTTGTTTGGATAATGAGTTTGCCTTTTTGGATTGCCTCATATTATATACAAGGAAGTAATTTACCAGATAATTTACCTCTAACCGATATTGGAGCCGCACTTACACCTATGATTGCAGCAGCTATTTTGAGATACAAAGAGGGTGGAACGCAAGCTGTTAAACATCTTTTTGCTCGTACTTTTGATATTTCTCGCATACGAAATAAAAAATGGTTGTGGGTTGCTGTTTTTCTCTTTCCTCTTTTGTATGTTTTGACATTTATTGTACAAGATTTATCAGGATTTTCTGTGGGAAAATTTGTTTTTCCTTCACTTATGGTATTGTTAGGAACACTTGTTATGTTTTTTATAGCAGCAACCGTAGAGGAATTAGGTTATGCAGCTTATGCAACAGAAGCATTACAAAAAAAGTATAATTCTTTGATGACTGCATTGATAATTGGAGTACCTTGGGCATTGTGGCATCTGAATTCTATGATACAAGTGGGACAAACGCCTCTGCTTATTATTTGGGGATTGCTTGGTACAGTAGCAGTTAGAGTATTATATGTATGGTTGTTTAACAATACTTATGCTTCGGTCTTTGCACTTATTTTGTGTCATACAATTGCCAATACGGCTCGTACCAATTATCCTGGTGGACGCTCTGCATACGAATTGGGGGAAGGAATGATAGCCTATTGAATAATTATCATAGTAACAATTATTATAATATGTATTTATGGAAAGGATTTGGGCAGAAAAATTAAATAAAATAAATTTTATTATTAACAAAATTATAGTAATTATAATATAAAAAATATTTATTGGAAACTTATAAAATAAATAAAAATAAAATTAAAATTTAAAAATATGAATACAGACACAAAAACTTCAATGTATGATAATTGCTGGGATAAAATTTTTCCACAAAGTGATAAAGTTAATCATCAAAAAATATCATTTAAAAACCGCTATGGTATCAATCTTGTTGGAGATTTATATTTCCCAAAAAATATTGAAGATAAGAAACTTTCTGCTCTTGCTATTTGTGGTGGATTTGGAGCAGTAAAAGAACAAGCTTCAGGTTTTTATGCACAAACAATGGCAGAGAGATGATTTGTAACTTTGGCTTTTGATCCTTCTTACACAGGTGAAAGTGGAGGAGAGCCTCGTAATGTAGCTTCTCCTGATATCAATACTGAAGATTTTTCTGCTGCTGTTGATTGTTTGGGACTTCAAGTCTTTGTGGATAGAGAAAAAATATGAATTATTGGTATTTGTGGTTGGGGAGGATTTGCTCTTAATGCTACAGCTATAGATACACGTATAAAGGCAGTAGCAACAATAGTAATGTATGATATGTCACGTATTTTTAGTAAGGGATATTTTGACAGCAATACACCTGAAATGCGTTTGGAAATGAAGCGTTCACTTAATGAGCTTCGTTGGACAGATGCTGAAACAGGAATACCTACCAAAGGTCAACCTTTACCTGAAGCTGCACCTGAAGGAGCTCCACAATTTTTAAAAGATTACATAGATTTTTATAAAACTTCAAGAGGTTTTCATGAACGTTCAGTTTCTAATCAAGTTTGGACAGCTACAACATTACTTTCATTTATGAATTTTCCTTTGTTATCATATATAAATGAAATCAATGTTCCAACTCTTATTATTGCAGGAGAAAATTCTCATTCTCGTTATATGAGCGAAGACACCTATAAAGCTATAGGAACAGAAAATAAAGAATTACTTGTTATTCCTAATGCTAAACATACTGACTTTTATGACAATAAAGCAGGGATCATTCCATTTAATAAGTTAGAAATATTTTTTAAAGAAAATTTAAAATAAATAAAATAGAATACTTTTAAACTATAATGCAAGCCTAAAAATTTGCTTTTTTAGCTTTCTATCTATAATTTCAATGTTTTGGATTTTAAATAAGCACAAAAATTTATAAAATGATAGAAAATATTTTAGAAAAGCTTAAAAAAAGAGCTGAAGAAATAGCAATAGATGGACAAGAAACAGTTCAAGAAGTTTATGATTCAGATGATGATCTTTATAAAAGAGCTTTTTGGTCATTTAAAAAATGATTAGAATGAAAATTTCAAGAAATAATTTCTAAAGGAGAAAATATTTATAAAACTAAAGTAATTCCTGAAGAACAAAATTTTTGAATTTGACTTTGAGAGTTTCGAAACATAGCTATGAAATGGATGCAAAAAACAGATAAAATAAACGAAATGTTAGCTCATAAAGAAGCAAAATATAAAGAATATTATCTAAAACTCTCTAGAGAAAATAATGAAAGTGTTACTGATGATATACAGTTTTAAAAGAAAAAAGAAAGATTTTTAAAAAATCTTTCTTTTTTAGTAAACAAAATCAACCTTTATTTTTTTATTTCAAAATTTTTTTGAAATTTCAGATTCTCTGACACAAACAACCTCATCAACTCAAGAAAATCTTTCAAAAATTTCTTCAAAACTCACTTCAGCTCATTCAAAAGTAGCAAGTTCATAAATCCCCTCTTCATAACTTTCTCAGATTATCTCTATTTTATGCTCAGATTCGATACTGATATCATAATGCAAAATCTCAAAATTTTCTCTAAAACTATCAATTATTTCTTTTGAAGAGCTTAATTCAGTTTCTCAAAAAAAGAAAATATTTTTATTTCAGTCTTTAGCTAAAGATTCTACAAAATCGAAATCAAGTTCAACTTCTGGAGATCATTTTAGAGTTATATTTCAAGCAAATTTATTCATAATTTTTAGTTAAGTTTTTAATTTAATCCTACAATTTCTCCTTTCTCATCAATATCTATTTTTAGAGCATTTGGAGATTTAGGAAGTCAAGGCATAGTCATAATATTTCAAGCAAAAGCGACTACAAATCCAGCTCAAGCAGAAACACTCAAATCAGTGATATTTATAAAAAAATCTTTTGGCCTTCAAAGAAGACTCGGATCATCTGAAAGTGAAACCGGAGTTTTAGCTATACAAACAGGAAAATCTCAAAATCAAAGTTTCTCTAGATTTTTTATTGATTCTTCAGCTTTTTGAGAATATTTTACTCAACTTCATCAATAAATTTCAGTAACTATTTTTTCTATTTTTTGCTTTAAGGAAATATTTTTTTCATATAAAAAATCAAAATTATTTTCAGAATTTTCTAAAATATTTACTAGTTTTTTTGCTAAATTAGTCATTCCATCTCATCATTTTGCAAATCACTCTCAAACTTCAAAAGAAACTCATTTTTTTGTGGCAAAATTTTTTACAAAATTTATTTCTTCATCAGTATCAGTTGAAAATTTGTTTAAGCAAATGATGATTGGTAAGCCATATTTTGAAATATTTTCAATATGTTTTTCTAAATTTACAATTCATTTTTGCAAAGCTTCTAAATCAGGTTTCTCTAAGTTTTCAAGACTAACTCAAGCATTATATTTAATAGAATTGATTGTAGAGACTAAAACTACAGCATCTGGTTTCAGATCACCAATTCTACATTTTATATCAAAAAATTTCTCAGCTCAAAGATCAGACCCAAATCAAGCCTCTGTAATAACAAAATCACTTACTTTTAGTGCTGTTTTTGTGGCTATTAAGCTATTACATCAGTGTGCGATGTTTGCAAAAGGTCATCCGTGCACAAAACAAGGAGTATTTTCAAGAGTTTGAACGATATTTGGCTTTATAGCTTCTTTGAGCAGAGCCGTCATTGCTCACTCTATTTTTAAATCCTTTACTTTAAGCGGTTTTCAATCTAAATCATAAGCAAAAATTATTTCTGAAATCTTTTTCTTCAAATCAAAAATATCCTTAGCCAAGCAAAAAATAGCCATTATTTCTGAAGCTGTTGTAATCATCGCGCTTGAAGAAATATTTTCTGATGGTGAATTTTTTCCATCAGAAGAATAACTAAATTTACGAAGTGCTCTATCATTCACATCAAAAGCTCTTTTCCAAACAATATTTTTTGTATCTATTTTCAGTTCATTTCAATGAAAAATATGGTTATCAATCGCAGCAGAGAGCAGTAAGTGAGCCGAAGTTATAGCGTGAAAATCTCAAGTAAAGTGTAAATTTATATCTTCCATCGGAACAATTTGAGAGTATCATCCTCAAGTTGCTCATCACTTCAATCAAAAAACTGGTCAAAGAGCTGGTTCTCTCAAACAAATTGCTGATTTTTTACCTATTTTCCACATAGCTTGACCAAGTCAAATCGTTGTTGTTGTCTTACCTTCTCAAGCAGGAATTGGATTACAAGCCGTAACTAAAATAAGTTTTCAATTTTTATTATTTTTTATCTTTTGTAGAAATTCACTACTTAGTTTTGCTTTATTTGTTCAGTAAAGTTCTAGATATTTTTCATCAATATCAAGTTTTTTTGCGATTTCTCTGATATCAAGTTTTTTCGCATTTTTAGAAATTTCTATATCTGAAAGCATTAAAATCAAATTTTAAAAAATATTTTATTTATCAAAAAATAATTTTCAAAGTAAATTTAAAAGTTTTACTTTACTATGTTTATAAAAGCTTTTTTCATCAAGTAAATCAGCTTCTATAAGTTTTATTTTTCTTCTTTCCAATTCTTTTTTTTCTCAATTTGAAACAAAAAGATAATCTCAACCTTTTACTGAAATATCGCTTTTAAAGGCTTCTAGTTCAGATTTTGATAAAACTGGTTTTTTATTATTTGCAATAAAATAATCAATTCTTTTTCACAAAAATCTTTCTATTTTATTTACAAAATCAAGTTGAGTAAGTCACATAGTTTCTCCTCATTTATTTGTATTATTTCAGATGTAAACAATTTTTGCATCGGTTTCACGAATAGATTTCTGAACTCAAGAAATTATAAAATTTGAAATAATTGACGTAAACAAATCTCACGGTCAAATAATAATGAAATCTGCTTCTTTAACTGCTTTTCAGACTTTTTTATGATGAACAGCATCGACTGAACTATCCATCAATTCTAAATCAGCAATTCCTGAAGTATAATTTGCTTCATTGCTTATTTTATCTTGGGTTTCAACTATTTCTCAATTTCATAAAACAGCTCTGATAAAAGCTTTTCTCGTTGTCACAGGAATAACTGAGGCTTCAACTTTTAGCAATTGATGCATAAAATCAAGCATTTTATCATAATTTTTGTCAAAATTAAAATAAAGCGAAGCCATCAAAATATTTCCAAACTTGTGACCTTTTAGAGTTGATTTTATCGGAAGTTTGAAATCAAAGACTTTTAAACATTTTTTTTCTAAATATTTATAAAGTTTTGCTTCTTTACTTGTAGTAAAGTCTTCTAACTCACTTTTAAAATCATTTTTTATTCAGAAAAATAATATTTCTTTGTGAACTTGAGAAAATAAATCAAAAATTGTAAAATCTGAAATATCTCATTCATTTAAAAAAGTATATTCAAAAACTAGCTTAAAGTAGTCTTTATATTTAGATTTTGAAAGCGAAAACAAACATCTTCTTAAATCTCAAGGAGGAGGCAAATGTAAGCCAAGCTCACTATCAAAAAGTCTCATCAATTCTCAAGTTGTTCTTCAATCATCACTCATAGAAACTATTGAAGAAATCTCTATTTTATCTCAAAAAGCCTTATTCATTCAGTCAAGTAAGTTTGATTGTCAGTTTCCTCATCAAATTGTTGTTATTTTCATATTTTTTAAAGTTATTTTTTAATTAAAATTTTTTACTATTTCCTTTAAATAATCCTTTAAATCCTCTTTTAATTCTTCATTTTTCAATCAATATGCGATATTTGCTTTTAAAAATCATACCTTATTTCAAGTGTCATATCTTTCACCTTTTATTTCAACTCAAAAAATATCTTTTTCTTTTCTCATCAATTCAAAAGCATCAGCAAGTCTAGTTTCTCAGTCTCATCAAATTGGAGTAGATTTTTCCAAATATTCAAAAATATCTGGTGTCAAAATATATTTTCCGATAACTCAGTGTCTAGATGCTGTTTCTTCACTTTTTGGTTTTTCAAAAAATTTCTTTACTTTAAATAATTCTCAAGAATCATCACTTTCAATTATTCAATAACTACTAACTTCTTTATCAGAAACCGTTACTGTTGCGATAACTGGACTTCAAGTTTTTTCAAAAGCTTCAGTTAATTGAACAGCTGCAGCTTTTTCTCAATCAACTAAATCATCTCAAAATAAAACTAAAAATGGCTCATTTCAAATAAAATTTTTTGCTCTAAGAATAGCATCTCAATCTCATTTCGGATAAGGTTGCCTTATATAAGCGATATTTGCCAGATTATTTACTCATCTAACTGTTGCTAAATAATTATTTTTTCAATCATCACTTAATCTTCTTTCTAACTCAATATTTGCATCAAAATGGTCTTCAATAGCCCTTTTGCTTCTACCAGTAATTATAATAATTTCTTCACATCAAGCAGAAACAGCTTCTTCAACCAAAAGTTGCATCACAGGTTTATCAATAATTGGAAACATTTCCTTTGGAAGAGCTTTTGTAGCAGGCAAAAATCTAGTTCACATTCAAGCTGCTGGGATAATACACTTTTTTATTCTCATACTTTTAAAAAATTAGTTTTTAAAATATTACCCCTATTTTAATCTTTTTTAAAGAAAACACAAGAAAAAAGCTTTCAATTCCTTTGAAAGCTTTTAAGTTGTTCAACTGCCTCCTTCAGTAAAGGCATCAGAAAACTCAGATAAGTCAAAAATTATTTTTGACCCATCAACTGATATAATCTTTTTATCTATAGTAGAGATTTCACTCCCATTTTTAAATGAAATTGTAACTCTATCAACATCTCTAATCCTTTTTTTTGTTTCATTTTCTATAGGTGTACTAGTACAACCTGAAATTGTAGAAAATGTCAATAGAAAAGTTAAGGTAGAGATTTTAATTTTGAACATTTTTTGCCTCCTTAAAAGTATTAATGTTCAGCCTCAGGATTAAGATTTTTAAATTATAAAATATTTTTTAGTTTTGTCAAATTATTTTTCTGTTAATTTAATATATTTTTTACTTTTATAGAAGTTTGAGGCATTTTATTTTCTAAAATAGCTATTCTACTTCCTCAATCAAACATAATTATTTTTAATTCTCAAGAAAATATTTTTTCAAGAGTTTCTGTATCTTGATCAAGAAGCTTATTTGAAAACACTGAGTATGAAACTTCATAAGGCAAATTTTCTTCTTTCAAGGCTTGCTCTATATGTACAGGAAAAACAAAATCTTTAAATTCTGAGAATTTTAAATTTTCTTCAAAAACTTTTGAATTATATCAATTAGCTCAGAATTTAGAAAAAAGTCCTTCAAAAAGCTCTTTTAATTTTCTAGAATAAGCTTCATTTCTTTCATCTTCTGAAAGATTGTTCATATAAGAATCATCTACTAATATGATATTTTCCATAAATTTTATTTAAGTTTTAAAATATTTTATTGAATCAATATGTTTTCTACTTTATTTGAAACTGAAAGTCATCTATTTAAAATTGCTACCTTATCAGGTCAGTTCACAAAACAAATCTTTAATTCTCAAGAAAGTATTTTTTCAAGAAGAATTTTGTCTAAATCAAGAAATGTCTCAGTATCTACAATAGTGAAAACTTCATACAATAATTTTTCTTCAAAAAGCAAATAATCTAAATGCTCTTGATTTATAGTATCAGAAAAATCATAAAATTTCAAATTTTTCTCAAATATTTTTTGATCAAAATCTTTTTTTCAAACTTGTCAAGCTATACTTTTAAAAGTAGATTTAAGTAAATCAGAATAAGCTTTAAAACTCAGTTCTTCCTGTTTATCTTCATATGAAAATGGTAAAATTATACTTTCCATAGCTTAATAAATTGTTTTCAAAATAATTTCAGCATCAGGATCAGTAATTCAAGCGATACAAGTCATAACTTCAGTTTCATCAGTTGGGAATCATTCTTCTCAAGTGAAGTTTTTGTTTATTTTATCACTTCCCTTTTCGATTTCGCACATACAAGCTCAACAAACTCCTGTATAGCAGGCTGCTGGTATATCAATCCCCGCTTCAGTTAGCTGTTCAAGCAAAGTTTTATTTATATCAGCAGGAATTTCTTTTATCACGTTTCAAAGACTATCTTTTATAGTTATCATAATTTTTAAATTTCAAATTTTTCAAATAAAATTTCTGGTTTTTCTGTAATTTTAAAATTTTCCTTTTTGGCTTTTAGTTCAACAAATTTTCATCCTTCCAAATTTTCAGAATAATTTTGTAATCACAAAGTTTCAAATAATTTTCACATTTTTTCTGGAAAAAATGGATACAAATTCAGAGCAACTTGCCTCAAAGATTCACAAACCGTAAATAAAATATTTTTAGCTTCAGATAAATTTTCTTCAGATTTCATCAATTTCCAAGGTTCTTTTTCTGTTACAAAAAGATTCAAATCATCCAAAAATTTAAAAGTGCTATCCAAAACTGACTTTAATTCATACTTTTCAAAAGATTTTTTATAAAAAGCCTCATAGTTTTCAAGTATTTTTAAAATATTTTTATCAAAAGTTTCTTCTTCAAATCAATTTGGTAATTCTAGTTTCATAGTCAAAACAACTGCTCTATTTAACAAATTTCAAAGATTATTTGCAAGTTTTGCGTTATAAGTCAAAATTGCCTGTTTTTGATCAAAATCTCAGTCTTGTCAGATATTGAAACTAGAAAGCAAGTAAAGTAAAAGTAAATCTTTACTATATTTAGCAGAAAATTCAACTGGATCAATTACATTTCACAAAGATTTTGAAATTTTTTGTCAATCTATTGTAAAATATCAAGTTGTAAGAATTTTTTCTGGAAGTTCATAATTTGCACTCATCAGCATTGCAGGCCAATAAATAGCGTGAAATCTGATAATATCTTTTCAAACTACGTGCAAGTTTGCTGGCCAAAATCTTTCATCTCCATTTTGACAAACTGTGATATAATTAAAAAGAGCATCATACCAAACATAAGTTACTTGATTTTCAGCAAATGGAAGCTTAATTCAAAATTTATTTGTTTCCCTACTTACAGAAAAATCCTCAAGTCATCTCTTAACAAAAGCAATAACCTCATTATATCTATCTCTTGGAACAACAAATTCTGGATTTTTTTCATAAAATTCTAAAATTTTATCTTGATATTTGCTAAGTCTAAAAAAATAATTTTTTTCTTTTAATTTTTGAGGTTCTGTTAAATGATCTGGACAAACTTTTTTCCCATCTTTTTCTATCAAATCATCTTCTTTTTTAAAAGATTCGCATCAAACACAATAAAGTCATTCATAAGTTCATTCATAAATATCTCCCGCATCAAAAGATTTTTGTAAAACTTTTCTCACAAATTCATGATGTCTTTTTTCTGTTGTCCTAATAAAATCAGTATAAGAAATCCCTAATCAATCCCAAACTTCTTTATGTTTTTTTGCCATCATATCTAAATATTCTTGTGTTTGCATTCATAATTCTTCAGCTTTCAAAACAGCTTTTTGACTATTTTCGTCAACTCAAGTGGAAAACTTAACATCAAATCAATTTATTTTTTTATATTTAAAAGCAACATCGGCTATCAAAGAAGCATAAGAATGCCCTATATGAGGTACTCAGTTTGTATAATAAATCGGAGTTGTAACAAAAAAAGTTTTTTTCATTTCTCAAATTTTAAATTTTATTTTTTTATATTTTAGAGAAAAAACAACATTTGTAAAGATTATTTTTTCACAAAAAAAGTAGGTGAGAAAAATCACCTACTTTTCGCTTTAGCCATATACAACAGACAAGTTAAAAAAATATCTGTTTCATAAATGGATTTCATTCAACTTATTTCATAACTTACTTCATAACTTTCTCCTTTTTCGCAGATTATCCTGCAAGTAGAATGTTAATTAAATATTCTATTTTGTCAAATTTTTTTTAAAAAAACCTAGCCAATTAAGGCTAGGTTTGTGTTATAACCCTTATTCTTCGTTTAAAAAGTTATTTCATAATTTTCTCCTTTTTCAACTATAGAGAATTAGATGATATGATTTTTTTATTTTTTGTCAAATTTTTATAAAAAATTCCCTCTCATTTTTTGAGAGGGAAGCCTTGCAAGTTTTGTCTCAATCCAAAGCTAAATTCTGCAATTCTCCTAAAATGCAAAAAATCCTTTAAAAATCAGCTTTCTAGATTGAGAATTAGATTATAAATAATTTTAAAATATTGTCAAGTTTTTTTTTAAAAAGTTTTTCTTAATTTGAAAAGAGCATCTAATAATATTGTCACAATACTTCATAATCATATGATAATTATGAAATTTTTGGTAATTTGAAAGGATCTTTTTAATTCTGTCAAACTCTCATTTTCTCAAGAGCTTCAATTCTTTTCAAAATAGTTGGATGAGAATAATAAAAAAATTCATAAGCTGGATGAGGAGCTAAATTTGTTAAGCTATTTTTTGATAATTTAATCAAAGCATCTTTTAGATTTTCAGGATTTAATCTAACTCAAGAATATTTATCAGCTTCGTATTCATGTTTTCTTGATAAAATATTTCAAAAAATTTCAAAAACCATAGAAAGTGGAGAAAAAACAATAGAAAAAGCTATTATTCAAAGAGCAAGAGATGAAGTTTGGCTTCAAAGAGCGATTCAGAATTCTAAGTGATTCAAAACTATTCACAAAATAAATAAAATAATTCAAGTCTGAACAATACTGATAAAAAGCATTTTTAAAATATGTTTCTCTTGATAATGCCCTATTTCGTGAGCAAGAACAGCTACAAGTTCATCAGTTGTCAAATCATTTATCAAAGTATCAAACAAAACAATTCTTTTTTTCGGTCAAAATCCTGAAAAATACGCATTTGCCTTTGTTGACCTTTTACTTCAATCAATTACAAAAATATTGTCAAGCTTAAATCATTCTTTTTTAGCAAATTCTTCTATTTTATCCCTAAGTTCTCATTCTTGAAGTGGAGTTTGTTTATTAAAAAGAGGAGAAATAAGGCTTTGGTAAAACATAATTGAAAAAATCATAAACAAAACAATGATAATCCAAGCATAAAGCCAAAAATTATTTGGAAAAAATGAATAAACCCAAAGTAAAGCTGAAAATAATAATCATCAGATTACAAGACCAAGAAGAACAGATTTTAAAATATCTAAAAAAAATATTTTTTTTGTCATTTTATTAAATCAAAATTTTTCTTCAATAACAAAATTTCAATAATAAGAAAAGGGAATATTTAGTAAAACTTGTCCCAAAAATAAAATTCAAACAAATAATAAATTTGCAAAAAATTCACTTCAAGTTTGGGAAAAAACAAAATCATAAATTTTTCAGAAAATTCAAAAACTCAAAAAAACTAAAATTAAAATAGTTGAGAAAACTGATTTTATAAGTCAGAATCTATGTTTTTCTTTTTCATATTCCATTGATTTTTTGTATTCAGTTTCATCATAAATATTTTTTAATTTTTCTGGAATTTCTCACCATTTTGTCGTATTTAAATATTCTAAAACAAAGCTAACTAAAAATTCAAAAATAATCAAAAAAATAAAAATTCACAAAATAATTTCCGGATTCATAATATTTTTAATAAAATTTAAATGTGAATAGTTTACTTATTAAATAAATAAGTCAAATAAAAAAGACTAATTTCTTAGTCTTAATATAATCTTCAAATTTTTACTTTGAAGTTTTCATATCAATTTTCTTTTATTATTTCATAAATTTCCTGTTGGTAAAAACCTGGAGCTCTTATACATCAGTGAGATTCTCATCATCAATTTACTAATCAAATATGTCAATAAATTGATCAAGATATTTGATAAGCAAAAGGCATCACAGCTCAACCTCAAGTTCTTTCAGGATATGATGAAGAAATATGATATTTATCCAAAGATTGAATATTATAAGTTCTGCTTTGAGGAGTTGGATTTCCTGGAGTTCAAGGAGAAACATAAGTTAAAACTCTAAGTTCTCCATCAACATACAAAGCTAAATAATATTTTCCGTAAGACAGCTTATCAATTTTTAAAACATTTCCTGATTCTGAAGTCATTATTTCTTCTCAAAAGTGATTTAATAATTCTGAACTAAAAAATGTTCCATCAGCATTTTCTCAAACTCATTGTCAGAAAAAATATCATTTATGAAAAGCTCATTTCAATCAAGAAATTTTGTAATTTCTAGGATTCTTATAATTTGATAAATTTTTATCAAGTCTAGCTCTAGCTTGCACTTCCAAAGGAAAAGAATCTATATTTTGAGAATAATATTCTCTATAAATATGCTTCAAAGTTTCAGGTCAAATAACTCAATCTTGCTCAAGTCAAGCTTCAGCCTGAATTTCCTTTACTTTTGAAGAAAATGTTGTTTCATCAAGACCAAATTGTCACATAAAAAATCTAACTTCTCTTTCTCAAACATGACGAAAAGATTCACTAAGTGTCTCTGCTTCAGGAAATTCAAATTCAAAATATTGATCTGAGTTTGTATTTGGTTCAAAATCTAAAATTGATTGAACTGCTTTTGAAGTTTCTGAACTCATAGCCAAAGCTCAACCTAAAAGAATTTTTAAAAAATCTCTTCTTGATTCATCTGAAATATTTCTTCAAGATTTTGTTTTATTTAAAGCACTCATATAAAATTTTAAAATGTAAAAGTTAGAAAATTATAAAATATTTTTATAAAAAGTCAAGTATTTTATAATTTTTCTAAATAACTTCCTTCTTTGTTATCAATTATTTTGTATCACTTTTGAAGTAAATCTTCCCTTAATTTATCAGCTTCTGTGAAGTTTTTTTCTTTTTTATAAATATTTCTTTGATTAAAAATTTCTTGAATTTCTTCAGGAATTTCACTTTTCTCCAAAACTGAGAAATCAAAAATTCACAAAACTTGATCAAAGGTTTTTAACAAATCAATCAAAGAATCAAGCTCAGAGTTATTAAGATTTTTCTCTCTAAGTCAAATATTTATAAACTTTATAACCTCAAAAAGCACAGCCAAGACCTCTGGAGTGTTGAAATCATCTTCCAAATTTTCAATAAAATCAGAAAGAAAAATCTGCATTTGTTCACTAAATTCTCTACTTGGAATTTGTCCTTTTTCATCAGTTTTTTCTCTAGAAATATTTTTTAAAACTTCATCAAAAGAATTTATAATTCAGAAATTTGTTTCAAGTTTTTTAAAAGAAAAATCTATTCTTGTAGAATATTTTCCAGAAATATAACTCAATCTAATTGCTCTAAATAAAGTTTTTTGAGGTATTTGAGAATATTTTTCTTCTAAATCCTTCAAAGTAAAAAAGTTATTTGCTGATTTTGACATTTTTTTTCAATCAACAGTCAAATGCTCTCAGTGAAGCCAATACTTAACAAATTCTTTATGAGTACAACTCTCAGTTTGAGCAATTTCATTTTGGTGGTGTGGAAAAATATTATCAACTCATCACATATGAATATCAATTTGTGGTCAAAAATATTTCATATTACAAGCGCTACATTCTATGTGCCAACCTGGTCTTCCTTTTATTTTTACTTTTACTTCAAGCTCACTTTCTTCTAAAATTTCGACATTTTCATTTTGTAAACTTGAGCTTTTAAATTTTTCATTTTTTGGGATTAAAAATATTTCTTCCCAAAAATTTGGTCAATCTGATTCTTTCCACGATTTCCATAAAACAAAATCTGAAACATTATCTTTTTCATATTCATCATTATCAACTCTTGCTCAAGCCTTTAGATTAGCTTTATCTAGATTTGCAAGTTCTCAATAATTTTTTGAAGTAGAAATATCAAAATAAATACTTCCGTCTTCTGACAAATAAGCATTTTTTCTTTTCAACATCGTATTTATCATTCTAGTCATTTCAGTCATCAAAGTCGTAACAGGAACAATATTATCAGCTGGAATTACATTTAGTTTTTTTATATCATCTAAAAATATTTTTGTATATTTTTCTGTAAAATCTTTCAAACTTTCTCCTTGAACTTGGCTATCTCTGATAGTTTTATCATCAACATCAGTAATATTCATTGTTGTTTTAACATTGTATCATAAAAATCTCAAAGTTCTCACAACAATATCTTCAAAGACATAAGCTCTCAAATTTCAAATATGTGCGTAATTGTAAACAGTTGGTCAGCAATAGTAAACTTTTACTTCTCTGCTACTTAAAGGCTTAAATTCTTCTAATTTTCTAGTTTTTGTATTATTTATTTTCATTTTTATATTTTTTAAGAATTAACTCTGAAGTTTTCAGTGGATTTTGGTTTGTAAATATTTCTTTATTTATGTAAATATTTGGTCAAGTTTCGCATTTTCACATACAAGGAGTTGTTTCTATTTCTAAATTTTTTAAATCAAATTTTATTTTATCATTTTCTAATCTTTGTCTTATGTATTCAGAAAATCTAGATTTACAAGTTTTTCAAGTACAAATTTTTATTTTCATAAATTTTTTCAATTTTATTAAGTCTTGCGCAATTATAAATATTTTTTTTATAATTACAAATTTTTGTATTTTTAAAGGAAAAAAAATATTATAACTTAAAGTTATAATATCTCTTATCTACAAAAAATGGTGCCGAGGGGCAGAATTGAACCACCGACACAAGGCTTTTCAGGCCTCTGCTCTACCACTGAGCTACCCCGGCATTAAGTGTAGTGATTATATTAAAAAATTTATTTTTGGCAAATTTTTTTTTAATTTTTTGTTAAAAAAAGAAATAAAGGGCCAATTATTCCCTTTATTTCTTACTTTTTGGAATTCAATAATAATCAAAAAGATAAGTTGCAACTTCTTTAAAAAGTTCTCAAGACGTAACAGCTCAATAAACACTTGTTCTAGGTCTTTCAAGCTTTACAATTATTACAAATTTTGGATCTTCAATTGGTCAATATCCTCAGTAAGAAGCATTTGTCCAACCTGGACCACTTTGATATCTTCATTTATAAAGGATTTGCGCTGTTCAAGTTTTTCATGCAATAGAATATCCTTCTACAGCTCAAGTTTTTGCAAAACCGTTGACAGATCAGCTATGAAGCATTTTTGTAACTAATTGTGAAGTTGATTCTTTTATAACTCTTCTTTTTTCCTCTGTTTTATAATTTATTTCAGCTCAATTTGGATAAATTATTTTTTCTACGATTTTTGGCTTTACATAAACTCAACCGTTTGCTAAAATATTATAAGCTGTGGCCATTTGTAGAGGAGTTGCAGCAATTCAAAGTCAGTAGCTTTTTGTAAACAAATTTGCCATAGACCATTTTTCCCAAGAACTAAGGGGAGCAAATACTTCACCTTCTAAATCAACTCAAGTTAATTCTCAAAATCAAAAAGATTCTAGATACTCTGCAACTAATGCTTTTCCCACTCTTTGAAATATTCTAATCATTCATACATTACAAGAGAAGTCAAGAGCGTGTTCAAAAGAATGATATCAAAGACATCTGTCAGATTCATTTTTTATTTCAAATTGATCAATCTTTACACTTCAAGTATCATTATATTTTGAATTTGCATCTATTTCTCATGTATCTATTCAAATAGCCATAGTAATCGCTTTCATTATAGAACCTGGTTCGTAAAGTGAAGAAATTGCGTCATTTCTATAAACTCCAGCTCAATATCAATTCTTGTATTTATATTTTACTAATGCAGAATTTCACAATTCTTCTGTTGTTGCTTCCCTTAAAAATATTTCTTTGTTATCATAAATAAATTTTTTTCATTCTGTTGAATCTTCAACAAAAACAGGATATCAAAGTAAATCTACTGATGGATTTGGATATTTTGATCTTGTGACTTTTTCAAGTTCATAAACATCAGAATAATTATTTATATCATATGTTGGGTAGTTTGCCATAGCTAATATTTTTCAAGTTTTTGGCTCTGTTACAACAATTGTTCACTTATTTGCTTGGTATTTTTTAACTCATTTTTCAAGTATTTCTTCTATTTTTTGCTGAACATTTCTATCAATAGTTGTAATTATTTTTACTCATTCTCAAATCAAATCATCTTTTTCAAGCGAAATAGTGTCAATAATTCTTCATTTTACATCTTTTCTTGCAACTATTTTTCAGTTATTTCATTTTAAAATACCATTAAAATATCATTCTATTCAATATCTTCAAACTCAAGCATTATCTAAAAATCAAATTATTTGTGAACCAACACTATTTTCTGGATAATATCTGCTTGGATTTTCTGACAATATGAAAAAAGAACTAATTGAACTTTCTTTACTCAAAATTCACTTAGAAATGGCTTCGTTTTGCTCTCTTATAGTATCTTTTACTTTTTCCGAAGAATCAATAGAAAGCTTGTTTATTATTGGCATATATCTCAACTCTCTCTTTTTTGTAATTTGTTTTAGTTCTTCTGTTGTCATTAACAAAATGTTTGAAACTTTTGCTAAGTTTTCCTCTGTTTGCGTGTATTCCTCAGGATTTACATAAATAGAATTATCATTTATATAGAATCAACGAATATTTAATGCTTGAATTTTTGCTATTTGATCAGCAGTAAAGTCTGTTCAAAGCAAAACACTTGTCACTTTAGTTTGATTAATTCTAGTGCTTAGTTTCTCTGTAATCTGTTTTTTAACATACTCTGGTGTATTTTCAAAATCTTCCAAGTCTATAACTTTCAAAAATTTCAATAAATTATCTTTACATTTAGCTTTTATCTTTGAATTACAAATTTCATTATAAACTAGGTCAACAAGATATTCTCAAAGTTTTTCTTTATTTCCTGTGGCAGTTGGGTCAATTGCTAAATTATAGAGATTTATAGAAGTTGCAAAATAACTGGCTTTGTCATTTTTTCCATCTTTTTCAATCGAAGAATAAATAATTCATCTATTTACAGGAACAGAAAAAGTTCAAATTTGCTGTTTATCAGCTAGTCAATTATAAAAATCATATTCTATAACTGTATATGAAAATAATTTCCAAATCAAAGCTGAAAAACAAAAAAGAAAAAAAAGCATAATTGTATGAATATTTTGCCATTTCCCTGAAATATTGTGAAAAGTTTTATTTCTTCTTATTTTATAAATTAAATTTTCAAATTTTTCTTTCATTTTATTATTTCTAAAAATATTTTTATAATTATATTTATTTTTGAATTTTTTAAAAGTAAAAAATATGTTAATTTTTTAAAATCCTTTATTTATGCTAAAATTAACAAGAAAAAGAAAAAATAAATTTTTCTTGCAAAATAAAAAAAAAATGATATACTAAATTGCAAGTCTAGGTTACTGGTGTATTTTTCTGGTTTCTGCTAGATGATTTATATTTTTAAAAATACATAATTATGAGTATTACAAAAGAAGAAAAAAAAGGAATTATAGAGAAGTTTGCTCCTAAAAAAGGTGATACAGGATCTCCTGAAGTACAAATTGCTATTTTATCAGCAAAAATTGAAAACTTAAAAGAACATTTATTAGAGCACAAAAATGATAACCACAGCAGAAGATGAATTTTGCTTATGGTTGCTAAAAGAAGAAAATTATTAGCTTACTTGAAATCAAAATCTCCAGAGAAATATGCTGAAGTTATTGAAAAACTTGATATCAGAAAATAAAAACTAGGATAAAATCCTAGTTTTTTAGTTTAAAAATACATTACAAAAATAACAACTCTTCCTCTTCCAAAGCTGGTTGTCAAAACCTCAAAACTTTTTTATTTAGCGAATCCGAGACAGGAAAAACGATTATACTATCAGCTCAAGTAAACCTTGGAGCATAAATATTTTCAATTTCTGTTTTTAAAATTCACAAAATCCTTTCACTATTTTTTACTTCAAAAACACTGTATTGAAGCCTTCTTCAAAATTTTTTTAAAAGTTTTCAAAACTTTGTTCTAAGTTTATCGTTGTGAATATCATAAGCTACTATTAGCATACTTAAAGTAATTAGTTAGTATTTTTTATTATTTCAAAATTTGGAAATGTAGATTTTCATTTCATAAAATATTTGTAATATTCTTTCACAAAAGTAAAAATCTCAATTTTATAATGTAATATTTCTTTAAAAAATATTTGAGTATATTTTTTAGAATTTTCCCATTTCAGAGCATATTGTCAATTTTTAAAGGAAAAATCTTTTTCATTTATTTGTCACAAATTGTACGATTTAAGCAATGCCTTATCAATAACGCATCTGAAAGGTTCCATCAAATCAAGAGCCAAAGATTTTCTTTGATACCAAGTTCTATGATAAACTCAATAATAATTATCAAATCAATAAAGCCTAAGCATAGCTTCTATAAAGTGAAAAAGATAAGTATATCAAATATCTAAAAGTAAGTTCTTTATATCACACTTTGTTCTTGGAGCTCTTTTATACCATCAAATCTCTCAAAAATAATTTTGAAAAAATATTTTACTGATATTTCATTCGTATCAAAGCAAAACATCATAAGATTCGGCAGAATTGATTTTTGTGGAAATAGATTTTATTTTTGAAATATTTTCTTTTAAATCTGTACTTTTTTCTCTAAAATTTTTTAATAATTCTAATTGATTTTTTGTTTTTATTTTTATAATATTTTTCGCTATTTCAAGCATTTGTTCTTCTGTTTTTTCATATTGTTTTTTTCTCAAAACAAAATTTCCTTCAGTTTCATTTCAAATAACCAAATATGGAAGAAAATTTTTCTTCATCAAAACTAAAGTCACTCAAAATTCTTGAAATTTTCTGATGAGTACGCTTGTTATAGTCACTTCTCAAACTAAAAAAATAGCAAAAATTTTATAAAGAGAAATTTTATTTTTTATCAAATTTCCCTCTTTTATCACGAGATTATCATTTTCAAAATTGATGTTTTTTGTATCAAAACTTTCTATAATCAGAATTTGTTTTTCATCAAAATCAGGAAGGGAAAGCATAATTATTTATTATTGAATAATTGAAGTTGTTCTGTTTTTTCTCAGATATAATAATCACAAAGTTCATTGTAAATGCATTCTTTGCATTTGTTTGAGTTTTGTTTCCAGTGTTTCTGTAATAAATCAAATTTTCTATATTTTTCTAAGGTTTTTTCAAATTCTAAAATTTCTTTTTTACTTGGTTTATAAATTCTGTATTTTTTATTGTCTTTTATACTATAAATCCACAAGCTTTTTACTTCAAATCACATTTCTTCTAAACAAAACATTTGTCACCAAAGCTGATATCTTTGTCATCTATAAATTTTTTCTTTTCAGTTTTCATCTTTAAAAATTTGAGTTTTTCTTTCTATCAATTCTCAAGTTTCTATATTAAAAATATCTATTTTTCATAGTATTTTGTAATGTTCACTATAAACATCCAAACTTTGCAAAATATTTTTCCTGGAAGAATATGTTTTTTCATCTATACTTTTATGTAGTAGTTTTCACTCTTTTTGAGCTTCTTTGTGAAAAAGAATATCATTATAATTATCATACAATTCGTGATAATATATAGATTTTTCACAATAAATGAAATCATTTAAAGTTGATAATTTTATGTAAGATTCCATAAAATAAATAAAAAAAATATACTAACTTTATGTTAGCATACTTTTATTTTTGATGCAAATAATTTAAGATTTTTGAATAAATTCATCCCATTGTTCATTGTTTACTAATAATTTTGGTTGATTTATTTTTGGATTTTTTTGGATTTTTTCCAACATTATTTGTCATTTTCTAGCTATATTATAAGCTCAATTTGCATCTCAAGAAGTTGGTAATCTTAAATAATTTGTGTGTTCAAACTTTTCATTTTTTTCATCTTCAGACAATTGATCAAAATACGTTTTACTGTTGAAGAAAGGCTTTACAGGAGAAATTATCATATCATTTTCTTTATCATCTTTATTTCTAATTTGTAAAATTACATCAATTATCCAAATCAGAGATTCAAAAAATTTTCCTTTTAAGTCAGTTTTTTCCTTTATCTGAGAAATAATTTCTTTGTTTTTATTTATTTCATTTTCTTCAAATAATTTATCTAATTCATCTGTTGTAAATATTTCATATATTTTCCATTTTCAAGTTTTTTTATCCACAGTTCATCTCCATCTTTCTCTTCCAGAATACAAAATCCATTCTTTTCACGATATTTTGTATTTGAAAAAATAAGCTTTTTCTTTTTCATCAAATCATATCTCAAAGAAAATATCTAAAATATTTTTTTTCATTTCTTCTAATTTTCACTTTGATAAGTAAATATTTTTTCTCCATCAAGTAATAGGATCTGTCACTGAAGTATAAGCTGGATTTGCATAAAATAAAATTCACCATTGTCTTGATTTTTCTATATCAGAATAGTTTTTAGCCAAAGGACAAAGTTGATATGCTTTTATAATACTTCAATTTTCAAAATCTTCAACTCATTTTACTGTTAAATAAGATAATTTTTTCACCAAACTAACTTCTAGGTTTTGATATATAGATTTCTCTATTTTTTGTCTTCACCTTTTAAATCATTTATTTAGCTTTTCCATAACAACTATTCAATTGTATTTTAAAACTAAATCTGATATTTTTTTAACAACTTGAGAGATATATCATTCTTTCAAATTTTTTATATTTCAAATAGATTCCCAATCTTGCTTAGCTTTTAATCTACTATAAGCTCTTTGTGATAATAATCTTTCATAATCTACTCAATTAATTATATTTAAGCTTCATTGTTCAACTATTTCTCAAGTTAAAGCATTTATTACAGAATAGAAAGCTAAATGTTTTTCTCATCTATCAATTCAAATTATATGGATATTTTTATAAAAATCTGGATTTCAAATTTTTGTATTTAGAAATGAATTAAATCATTCTTTCAAATTTCTTCATTTTATAGTTATTGGAAAATATAAAAATATTTTATCTGAAGAATATCTTTTTAAGTGGAAAGGATTCTCAAAATCTTTTTCTATTTTAATTCATTTTTTTGTTTCAATAATTTTTTTATCAAAAGAGCTAGACTTTCTGAAAAATATTTCTCACTGTCAAAGTAATTTTAGAAATTTATTATTTTTTTCATTCATCAAGTTCAAAAATAATTCTGTTTGTGTATTTTTATTTCAATTAGAATTAAAGTCTCTACTAGATATTTGATAAAGAAAAATTTTTTCTTCTAAATTTAATTTTTTTATTTTATCAAAATTTATTTCTTCCCAACTTAGTTTATAGCATAAATCAGCAGTTTCATTATAAAAATCTGCTATTGTTTCATAAGAATTGCTATCACTCCAATTTAAAAAATTATCTCTAAAACCTTCAAAGTCTTTATGTTTTCTAAATCATTCTTTAAAGTAATCTATAATTTTTGGTAAATATTGTTTGTAAGAATCCTTATTTTTATTTTTTGAAAAAAGTCATTTATCATAAATTTCTAAAATTGGTTTTGGATCTATCAGTTTTTCCCTTACCATTGGAGAAAATGTATCTTTTTTGGATCTTATAAACCAACGAGGAGGATTTTTATTATCAACTTTTTGAGTTTCTAAAACCATTTTTTCGATTTTATTTTCGTCAGTTATTCATTTCCTCAAATCTTCAACATTTTCCTTTGATAATCCAGTTCAGTTAATTATTCAAATGTAAAAATTATCATTTTTCTTAAAAATCAAAGTTCAATAAGTACTAAAATCAGAATCCCATCAATTAAGCAAATATCAACAATTAAAGTTTAGTTTAATTTTTTCTTTACTAAAATCTTTTTTTGTTAAATAATTTCTAATTGCATCATAATACTTTGTTACCAAAAAATCTTCAATTATTTCATCATAAAAATTATAAAATTCACTTTTAGCTTCTATAAAATCTCTATTTACTTTAAATATTCTGAGAAATTGAAAAATAAAGATTGATTTATCAGCAAAAAGTTTCAATATTTTTTTATGCTTTTGATTTTTTGTATTAAAATCCTTAATTATTTCTTCTAATTCTTTCAAATAAGTTAAAAAAGATTTTACCGTAAATGTTTCTTCATTTCCGCTTTCAGCAAAAATAATTTCTTCATCTTTTCAAGAATATAAATTTTCAACATCTTCTCTAAAAATTTTTTTAAAAAATTCCCAATTACTTGTTATTTTTCATCTTTTTTCCTCAAAATATTTTTTAAAGAAATAATTTCTTTTATTTTCTTCAATGTCTGAATAATCTACAAATTCAACTTTTTCAAGCATTTCTTTAAAATCTTTTAGAGAAATATATTTCGGAATAGAAAAATTTTCTCCATCTTCCAAATCCTTTTTACTTTTTTTAGAAAATACTTTTAATTCTACTCATTTTTCAGCTAATATATACCAATTACTAAAATAACGATTTGATATAAAATTTAAATTATTTTTTGATATCCAGATTTTTTCTAATTCTTTTTCATCATTTTCAAAAATATTTTTTAGTTTTTCAATAATTATAGGAATATTTTTCTTAGATGAATTGGTTAATTTTTCTAAAATTGATTTAAAATCTTCTTCAGTTTCTACCATTTGAAAAGGAATAGATTTAGATTTTATAGATCATATTTGCTTATACAAAGGCTTAAGCTGAATTTTTTCTTTGTTATTTTTTTGAGAATACTCGTTTAATCTTTGATTTATTCAATCTTCTATTCTTACTCATTTTTCATCTTTTTTTCATCAAATTATTTCATTATATTCATCAATTCCTTCTTGAGATAGATATTTATTATAATTTTCTATTTTAAATATTTCATCTTCCTGATTTGATAAACTAATATCAATTTTTTCTAAATTATTTATATTTCAAATAAAAGTGATAAAATTTTCGTTTACTATACGGTTTGCAACTGCAGTTGATTTATTTTCACTTGAATAATAATTTTCACGATTGTTGTTAAATGCTGAAAAATATGTCCAAAAGTCATTTAAATTATTTATTACATCTAAAACTTGTTTTTGAATTTCTTTCAAATCTTTTTTATAAATCTTTTCTAGAATTTCTTCTAAATATTTTTTTGCTTGATTTTTATCAAAATTTTTTTCATTTTCTCAAGTATTTATACTTGCCCACCAAGAAAAATCTTTTTCATTTTCAATCTTTTTTAAATAAAAAATAAATTTATTTTCCATCATTTCAATTGCTTTAGAATTTTCTTTTACTAGATTTTTAATTTCTGTTTCATTTTCAAAAATCTTTTTTAAAACTTTTAAAATTCAAGCTTCTGTTAATATTTTATATCAATTTTCTTTTAAAATAGTTTCTCATTTTTCATCTTTCCATAAATTTTTCCACTTTTCAGCTATTTTTTCGTAATTATCTGTTATTTTTTTTCTAAATTCATCTAATTTTTTTTCATAATTATTTTTTTCTTCTTCTTTCCTTTTTTGTAATTTCAATAATTCTTTATCATCTTCAGTTTGTCTAATTTTCTTATTTATTCCTTCAATTTCTTTCTTATAGGAATTTACTGATTTAGCTAATTCTGACCAATTTTCATTAAAAAGAAATAAACTTTCTCTTATAAATTTATCGTGCAATTGATCAAAAACAGGTTTTATTATATCATAATCTTTATCTCTAAGTTCATCTTTTTCTTCAATTCAAAGTTTTTCAGTTATTGCTTTAGTTTGTTCTATTGGTTTCAACTCAAACCTCAAAGTTTTTATAATTTCATAAAGATTTGTAAAATCCTTAAAATTATTGTTTTCCATAATTCAAAAAGTTAAAAAATTAAAAAACAAAATTAAACCTTATCAACTCACAAAATAAACGAATTTATTAAAGAATCTCAAAGCTTGATTTTTAGCCTTTCCAAAAGTCTATCTATGATCATATATTCATAATCAAATATTTTTAATCACAAAATAATCTTTCTCTGAGAATTCCCTATTTTTTCAGTATCAATTGTATCAATATCTATTCTCATAGAAAAAACAGTTTCTGTTAATTCTTTCAAAACTCACATTTTATTTTCCAGAATAAAACTAATTTTATAAATAATTGATTCTTCCTCTTCTCAGTCAATATATGCAGTCAGAAGCCTATCTTTGTTTACTTCATTTAAAACTTTACAATTTCTTTTATGAATTGTAATTACTCATTTATTATTTATGTGTGCAACAATATCTTTTCAAAGTTTTCTCTTACAACAAGAACAAATTTTATAATCCAGTCAAACCTCTCAACCAATAATCAAAGTTTGTTTTCATCAAGAATGCTTTTCTGTATTTTTTTCTGTTTTTGAAAGATTTCATTTTTTTTCTTTGCTATCAAAATTTGGATCTTGAGCTTTTTGAATTTTTCTAAGCAAAGTTGGAGCGGGAAGAGAAAAGTTTCAGATTTGTTCAAGCAAAGTCCACCTTTCTTCTTGATTTAAAACTTTTCAGTCAATATTTTTCAAAAGAAGTAAATCTTTATCAAGTTTTGGAAATCAAAATTTTTCTAAATATTTTTGTAAAATTTCCTTTCACCTCTCTCTATGAAGTTCTTTATCTTCTTTCTTTAAAAATGCTTTTATTTTATTCTTTGCTTTTACAGTTTTTACAAATGAAATCCAAAATGGATTTGGCTTTCTGTTCTTATCTGTGATAATTTCAACAACATCTCAATTATTTAATTCTTTATCCAAAGGATAAACTTGACTATTTACTTTTGCAACAGAAATGTGGTCTCACAAATCTGAATGAACAGCATAAGCAAAGTCGATTGGAGTTGATCAAAAAGGCAAATTTATAAAATCTCATTGTGGAGTAAAAACATAAATTCTGTCTTTGAAAACATCTACTTTAAGTGAACCTTCAAAATCACTGTCTTGAAGGCTATCAACCATATCTTTCAATTCCTTTACCCAATCAACATCTTGAGAAATTTTGCTTCATTTTTCTTTGTATTCAAAATGAGCTGCAACTCAAATATCTGCATATTCTTTCATTTCAAAAGTTTTGATTTGAATTTCTGTTGGCTGTTTTCTATCTTCTTGAAAAAGTCAAATAATACTTGTATGAAGACTTTTATATCAGTTTGGTTTTGGTAAAGCTATATAATCTTTAAATCTTCTAGGAATTGGAGTCCATGTGTTATGAATTATTCAAAGAACTTTATAACAATCAGCTTCAGTTTCAACCATAACTCTTGCTCAAAATACATCAAAAAGTTCTGAGACGTGAGATAATCATTTTTTTACTAATTTTCTATGAATTGAATAAATAGATTTTACTCTGTAATCAATTTCATAATTTTCCACTTTTCACTTCAAAATTTTATCTATTTCAGATTCTACATTTTTCATAAAAATTCTTCTTTGTGGCTCTATTTCCCTTAGTTGTCTTTTTAATTCTTTATAACTTTCTGGCTCAAGAATTTTGAAACATTCTTCTTCTAGAGAATTTTTTATAGCAAAAAGACCAAGCCTATCAGCAATCGGAGCATAAATATTTAAAGTTTCAATTGCGATTTTTTCTCTTTTTTCAGGTTTAGGATGAAATTTCAAAGTTTTCATATTGTGAAGTCTATCCGACAATTTCACAAAAATAACTCTTAAATCTTCAGCCATAGCGATAAACATTTTTCTAAGACTTCAAATATCTCTTTGTTCTCATTTGTATCTTACTTTTGAAAGTTTTGACAATCATTCACACAAAAAAGCAACTTCTGAGCCAAATTCTGCTTCTATATCTTCTTTTGTTTTTGGTGTATCCTCAATAACATCATGCATAAGACAAGATTGGATAGTAAAAATATCTGGTTTCAAGTCAAGCAAAATAATTGTAGCTTCAACAGGATGCATAATATATGGTTCTCAAGAAAGTCTAAATTGTCACTGATGCGCTTCTTTTGCATAATTATAGGCTTTAAATACTTCTTCTTTAATGTATTCAATATTTAAATTTGGCATATACAAAGCAACTCTTTTCACAATTCAATCAACTTTTTTTTCTAATTTTTGATAAAAATCTTCCATAATTATTAAGTTATCAAATATTTTTTGTATATAATATCAAATATCATCAAATTTACAAGGATTTTTTAAAAAAGATTTGTTTTTTTTCAAAAATGATTATTATTTTGCTAATCTTATTTTTTTATAAAAGAAATATGAAAAATTCTAAAAAATGATTTACTTTGGTTGAATTGCTTGTGGTTATAACTATTTTGGCAATTATTTCAGTTGTAGCTTACCAAAGTTTTTCTTGAGCAACAGATAAAGCAAATGCAAGTAGAAAATTGCAAGATGTAACAACTATAGAAAGCTGATTACAACAGTATTTTGCAAATAATAATTTTTACCCTCCAGTTGATTTAATTGATACTTCAAAAAACAAATATTGATATGACAAGGCTCAAGTTGCAACTCCAAGTAATACTTTAACAGTTACAAAAACTTGAGTAGAAATAAAAGAAGTAAATGCTGCAACGGGTTGAGGAAAAATAATGTGAAAATGAGATTATTCATCAAAACAAATTTGAGCAAAATGAACTATTTCTCAAGAAACTCTAGGAAAACAATATTTAACAAAAGATTTGTATGATCCAGAGCTTTGAGATATGAAAGTTGGTTCAGACAAAATGATTGATAAAGGAATTGGAAGATATGTTTACGCAGTTTATAAAAAACCAACTGGAAATGATTGGGGAAATGATAACAATACTTGAACTTATTACAATATAGCTTACACTGTTAAAAAAGATTGAACAGAAGATTATGAAACAAAAATAGTTTGACCTTATGATAACAAAAGCTGTATAGGAAAGGAAAATGATTGTCCAGAAACATTGATTTGAAGTGGAGAAAATATTCTGAAGAATAATCAAATTTCGTGAAAGACTTCAGATGGAAAGGATTTACCAAATTTTGATTCAAAACAGCCAAATCAATGAATTCCTTATCCTCTTGGAAATTTTTAGATAAATTATAAAAAAATCTCTTCAAGCACTTGAAGAGATTTTTTTGGAAAATATTTTTTATTGCTGAAGTTTTTCAGACTCAATTTTCTCATAATATAGCGAATCAATTATTTTTTATAAGTTATACTTGAACAATGCAAAATTATTTCTTTTGTTTTTTTAATAAAATTTTTTTTCTTGTGAATAAATTTTAGTTTATTTCATATAATTTATTTAAATAAAAAATTCTCTTTACCCCAATTTCTTTTTTAGTAAATCATTAAAAATCTTTGGATTTCACTGACCTTTAGAAAGTTTCATACATTGTCCAACAAAAAATCAGAAAATTCTCTCATTTCATCATTTATAATCAGCAACTTGAGTTGGAGAAGAAGCTATAACTTCATCAACAATTGCCTCTAAAGCTCACAAATCATTTTTTTGCCTCAAATTATTTTCGTCAACGATTATGTCAGCTTCTCATCCATTATTAAATAATTCTTCAACGACTTGTTTGCTATTTGTAGACGAAAGTTCGTCATTATTTACAAGCTCTATAACTCTTGCTAATTCTCAAATCTCAAATTTCAAATCTGCAACTTTTTTAATATTTTCTGATTCATTCATCATTGCAAGCAAAATAGTTGTAATGTAAGAACAAGATTTTTTTGCGTCTTTTGTCAATTTTACAAGTTCATCAAAATATTCTGATAAATCTCTATCTGTAGTTAAAATTCTCGCATCGTCTTCGGATAATTTATAATCATTTAAATATCTAATTCTTTTTTCAATTGGAAGTTCAGGAATTTGTTTTCTTGCATTTTCTATAAAATCCTCAGAAAGCTCTAGTGGAAGCAAATCTGGCTCTGGAAAATATCTATAATCCATTGCGTCTTCTTTGCTTCTTTGAGTCGCAGAAGTTCCTGTTTCGTCATTCCAACCTCTTGTTTCTTGTTCAACTATTCCTCCTGATTCAATGATTCTAGTTTGCCTTTTTATTTCGTGTTCTATCGCTCTTCCAATAGCTGAAAAAGAATTCACATTTTTTGTTTCAGTTCTGCTTCATAGTTTTTCACTTCATTCTGGAGCAATTGAAATATTTACATCACATCTCATTTGTCCTTTTTCCATATCTGCATCAGAAACATGACAAGCTCTCATTATTTTCTGAAGTTCTTTTAAAAATTCCATAACTTCATCTTTATCGTGAAAAACTGGATCTGTAACTATTTCCATAAGAGGACTTCAAGCTCTATTAAAATCACAAAGAGTTTTTCATCCTGCGTGAATCAGTTTTCAAGCATCATTTTCCAAATGCATATGGTCAATTGCAAATTCTTTTATTTCTCAGTTTACAATAGTTTTTACTGAACCTTTTCAAACAATTGGTTCATACATCTGAGTGATTTGGTAAGCTGTAGGATTATCTGGGTAAAAATATGTTTTTCTATCAAATCTAGAAAAATTATTTACTTTACAATTCATAGCCATTCATCAAATAAGTCCAAGTCTAACAACTTCTTGGTTTAAAGCTGGCAAAGTTCAAGGGAATCACATACAAACTTGGCAAACATTTTTATTTGGCTCGTCTGCCAATTCTACGGCATTTTTACAAGAACAGAACATTTTTGTTTTAGATTTCACTCTAATATGGATTTCAAGTCATATTGTTGCTATATATTTTGTCATAATTTTTAATTTATTTTTTAATTTGTATAGTTATATCTAAATATTTAAATTTTTCAAGATGTTTTTTTAGAAAAAGTCTTGATTTTAAATTTTAATGTGTTAAAATCTTTATGTTAAAAGTTTTTACTTTTAATTTTATAATATAATTTTTTAAAGTTATGGATATAAAAGTACTTATTAATGTGAATTCTCCTGAAACTAAAGAAGTTACAGAGAGATTAGTTAAACAAAATTTAGAAAACAAACTAGATAGCTATTTAAAAAAATTTACTGATAAACAAGAGGCTGAAGGAACTATTGAAGTAAAAATAGAAAAATCAAAAAAAGATACTTTCAATTGAATAGTTCATGCAAATCTTGACTGAAAAACTTTTAGATATGAAAGAGATGATTACAAAAACTTAGATGATTTATTAAATCATCTGTTTGATCACTTCAAGGAAGAACTAAGCAGCATGTAGTTTTAAAAAAAATCCTAAAAAATTTTTCAGGATTTTTTTATTTTTCGATTATAACTTAAGAATAAAGAAAATTTTATAAGATCTATGATATAAATCTGCTCATTTTTGTCAGAACGAAGACAGAAATCTATCAAATTGTTACTCATTTTTATTGATTACTGGATCAAGCCCAATAATGACAAAAGAGGTTCACACAAAAAGTAGAGAATCCATTTTATTCCCTACAAATAAATATCTCTTTTGAAATATTTTTTTAAAAAAATTTTTATAAATCATCAAGCATAGCCAAAATATCATCTGCATCCTCAGTTTTGTCTTTTGCTTCAGCTGCTTTGATTTTTTCTTTTGAACCTTTTAATTGAAATTCTTGCCATTCAATTAAATGTTTTTCATTTAGTTGTTTGATTTCTTTTTTGTATTTTTCTTCCAAAGCAGCAAGTTTTTTTCTTTCTGTATCTAAAATATTGAAAAGTCTATCAATTTGCTCGTCTGTCATTGAAGGCATTATATCAAACCAGTATTGTCTTTCATCATCTTCCATAGACTCAGTTTCAAGAATTAACTTGATAAGTTCTGGATAGTTAGCTTGTATTTCATCACTTATTTTAAATTTAACATTAGAATTTGCCATAATTTATATTTTTAAAATTAAAATTTATAAATATATTATAACAAACTTATTTTAAATTTGCAAATAAAAAAAACAATAATATAATAAATACATAATTATTTTTATAATTTTTGCAAAATGAGACTTTTTTTAATATGAGCTTTTACCTTATTATTGGTAATAGTTTGGATATTTTATATAATTATAAGTATACATTCAAAAAAATTTGCAAACTTTTCTTCAAGTATGAATAAGTTCTTATTTGCTTTATTTTGTATTCTATTATTTTTAAGTATTTCTTGATATTTTGTTTTAGGATTCGGAAAGTTAAGTTGAAGTTCCATTTCAGATTTTTTTAGCTGAAGTTCTGAGACAAAAGTAGATTTAAAAGATTTAAATATTTGAGACAATACTACTTACTAAAATATTTTTTAAAAAAAAATTATGCCAACAATATTTACAAAAATAATAAATAGAGAAATTCCTGCAGAAATAGTTTATGAAACTAATGATTTAATCGCAATAAAAGATATAAATCCGCAAGCTTTGACTCATATTTTGATTATTCCAAAAAAAGAAATTCCGACGATAAATGATTTAGAAGAGCAAGACAAAGAACTTTTAGCGAATATGTTTTTTGCAGCAAAAAAAATTGCAAAAGATTTAAAAATAGAAGAATGATATAAACTTAAATTCAATGTTTGACCTAAATGATGACAAGAAGTATTTCACATCCACCTACATTTACTTTCTAATTTATAATTTTTTATGGAATATAACAGAAACAAAATAATTTTGTTTATAGTTTGATGAATTTTGATTTTTTTCATCGTGGTTATGCTCATTATAATGCTATTTAACCAAAAAAGTAGAGAAAAGAAAACTGCAAATAATGAAAACTTTACTATTTGGATGGTTTGAGATTCTGCAGAAAGATCAAC
Organism: Candidatus Gracilibacteria bacterium GN02-872; assembly: GCA_003260325.1. Classification (GTDB taxonomy): domain Bacteria; phylum Patescibacteriota; class Gracilibacteria; order BD1-5; family UBA6164; genus GN02-872. The sequence goes on from MOLU01000006.1 coordinate 44,784, forward strand.
AGATTTGATTGATGGATTTAAAAAATTTTCAAAAACAAAAAAAGATGTAGTTATAGAATCTTTCAACAATTATGAAGAATATTCTTATGCTTTGACAAATGCTATCGCTAACGGAACAGCTCCTGATGTATTTGTACTAAATAGTAACGAAAAAGAATCTATTTTTCAATGACAAACTACTTGAATAGAACCAGATATAGTAAATCCAAATTCTTTTAGAAAAGATTATAAAACTTTTTTATCTGACCAATTGATAGCAAAAACTGACAAATGAGTTGATTATTTAGTTTGAATGCCTGTTTGATACGAAGTTTTGTGAGTATTTTATAATAGAAGGTTTGTAAATGGTTCTGATGTAGATAGTGCTTCTTCGCTTAGATCAGCCGTTAAAAAACTTAAAGAAAAAAATCCAGATTCTATTCCAGTTGCAATTTGAAACTGAGCAGCAGTTGATTTTGCTGAAGATATAGCCACTCAATTTATATTAACTGCGTGAGAAAATAGATCAATAGAGCAATTAGACAGAAAAGCTATTCAAAAATGATTATGAAATTATGTAGATTTTTGAAATGAAGAGTGAGATAATAAGTATAATACAAGATTAGAAGAGATGAAAATAGCAAAACAAACTTGAGTTGATTTATTTTCAAAAGGAGAAACTCTTATAATCGCAGGATATCCTAGACTTATTGAAAAAATAAGTGATAAGTGATTTAGTAGCAACTTTTTAGCAGCAGCTCCATTTCCAAATGAATGAGAAAAAAGCTGAAAGGCACTGGTAAACTATAATTACTTTGTTATAAATAAAGATACAAACAAACTTGATGTTGCAAATTTATTTATGCAATATTTATTTAGTAATGATTGAATAAAAACTTTTTTGGAAGCTTATCCTTACTATTTGCCAGCAGTTAGCGAGTTTGACAAATGAAATGAAGATCAAAAAATTCATAAAAATTACAATATAAGAATTGCTGATTTTTACAATGATTCCTTAGAATACACAACTTTTGATAAATGATTGAAAACTGATTATGATGAGAAATTAAAAGCTATGCTTGATAATGAAAGAACTGTAATTGATGAATTTTCAAAACTACAAAAAGTCACAAATTGTAGAACTTCAAAGATTTTTTCTCAAAAAGATATTTGAAAAAATTGTGATAATTAAAATAGTCTAGGGAAACCTAGACTTTAATTTTTTAAAAAATGAAAAATATAAATAGCTACATACACATCCCTTTTTGCAATAAAAAATGCAAATATTGCAGATTTGCGTCCTTTTCCTGACTAAATCAATTAGCAATAAACAACTATGTAAACTTCTTGTGCAAAGAGATAATTTCAACAAATTGAAAATATTGTTTGGACACGATTTACTTTTGATGATGAACTCCAACAACTTTGAGTTTAAGTCAATTTGAAAAAATATTTTTAAGCTTAAGAGAAAAATTTACTTTCTCTGAAAATATAGAAATCTCTATAGAATCAACTCCAGAGATGGTTACGATTCAAAGTCTAGAGTGATGGGAAAAGCTATGAGTAAATAGACTGAGTGTATGAATACAAAGCCTAAATCCAAAAACTCTGAAGGAAATTCAAAGATCAGAAAAATGAGATATTTTACAGTGTTTTGAAACTTTAGAAAAATATTTTCAAAAAAGTAAAAAAATATATTTTTCTCTTGATTTCATTATTGGACTGCCATTTATGAAAAAATGAGAACTTTTAGAAAATATAAAATTTTTGCTTGAAAACTATATCTTTGTAAAGCATATATCAGTTTATATGCTGGAAGAGTATTATGAAGTTCCTGAAGAAATAGACTCAAAGTTTGAAAATATTATTTATCCAAATTCTTGGAAAGCAAACTCTATTCCAGAAGAAGATTATTTGGAAGAATATGTATCAATAAAAGCTTATTTAAAAGAAAAATGATTTTTCCAATACGAAATTTCAAATTTTGCAAAACCTGGATTTGAATGCAAGCACAATTGTTGATACTGGAGCCACAAAGAAAACTTAGCTTTCGGGCTTTGAGCTCACGGTTTTGTTGAAAATACTCGTTTCTCAAATAGTGAGAATTTTATTGATTATTATGCAAAAAGGAATATTTTTAAAGAAAACTTGAGTGAAGAAAATATTTTTTTTGAAAAAGTAATGTTTTCAATTAGAACAAAATGAATTTCAAAATGCGATTTAAAACAGCTAAATCAAGAAAAAGTAAATTATTTTTTAAAAATTTGATATTTAGAAGAAAAATGAGAGAAAATAATTTTGGCTGAAAAAGCAGTTTTGCTTTTAGATTACATCTTAAGTGAGATTTTATAAATTATTTTTTAAAATAGAAATAAAATTTCTTCAATTATCAAAAAGTCGATTCTCAATTATTTCAAAATCGGCTTTTCTAAACAAAAAATCTAATTCTTCCAAAGTAAAACAGTGATAATAACGATAAAATCAAGAGAATTTTATAGAAAAATCTTTACTTTGAAAATCTTTTTCTTTTTGTTTTTCTTCAAAATCCGATTCATTTTGAAAATCTTTTTTCGTAAAAACAACTTCAGAATTTTTAAATTTTTCTTTATTTATTTCTGAATCCAAAGCCCAATTTGTCAAAAAAATAATCGAATCTTTTTTTAGAATATTTTTCAGAGACAAAAGAGTTTTTTCCCTTTGCTTTAAAAACATTTTATGATGAAAAGACGCGATAAAAAAGACAAAATCAAACTCTTTTCATTGTAATTTGTCTAAGTTTTCCATATCTAAAAGCTGGAAATTATGACTTGGAAAATTTATTTTTGCCTCATTTATCATCTCAATTGAAGAATCAACTCACAAATAATCAAAATCATTTCTTCAAGTGATTTCAGCTATTTGCTCAAGTAATCTTCAACTTCAACATCAAACATCTAAAATCGATATTTTTTCTTTTTTCTCAGTTTTTAAAAAATATTTTTCTAAAAAATAGTTTATTTCTTCCCATTTCATATTTTTTCTTGATTTTGAGAATCATTTAGCTATTTTATCGTATGTTTGGATGAAGGTTTTGTTCATAATTATAGTATAAATCTTATAATTTTATAAGTTGAAAAGCAGACTGTTTCTACATCTCTTCTGGCATCTCAATCGCAAGAATATCAAAACAATCTTTCAAAATCTTTGCAAATAAATCAACAAGCAAAATCCTCAAATTTTTCTTTCAAAAATCCTCTTCTCACAAAATATTTACAGAATTATAAAGTGAATTAAAAGCTTTTGTAAGCTCAAAAACATAAGCGCAAAGTACGTGTGGCATATTTTTTTCAGCTGTTTCTTGTAAAATATTTTTATAATCAGAAAGAAGCTTCACCAAAGCAATTTCTTCATCAAAGTCAAATCTTCAAATATTTTTTAAATCTAACTTTTCTCAAACTTTTGATAAAATCTTTTTTGCTCTGACGTAAGAATACTGAATATAAGGTCCACTGTTTCCTTCAAAAGTCATAAATTCGTCCCAATCAAAAACTACATTATTTTCTCTTGATTTTTTTAAATATCCGTATTTTATAGCTCAAATTCAAATTATTCTTGAAAGATTTTCTAATTCTTCTTCTGAAAAATCTTGTCTTTTTTCTAAAATAATTTTTCTTGCTCTGTTTTTGCTTTCATTAAGTAAATCTTCTAGTTTTATGATTTTTCATTTTCTCGTGCTCATTGCTCATTCTTTTAGGCTTATGAATCAATTTGGAGCATGAATAAGCTGAATTTGTCATAACCATCCTGCATTTTTTGCTATTTCAAAGGCTTGTCTGAAGTGAAGTGATTGTCTGACATCAACAAAATAAATTATTTTATATGGATTCCAGTTTTGGATTCTGTACTTTATTGCTGCTAAGTCTGAAGCTAGATAACCGTGACTTCAGTCTCTTTTTGCTAAAACACAGCTAGGAATTTTTAAATTTTCTGCAAACTCAACTCAAACAGAATTATCCGAATTTTTTGTTGCAACTTTTTTTTCTACAAGCTCGCTAACTATATCTTTCATAGAATATTTCAAATCTGGATAATCTTCCAATTTTGGCAAACCTAAGCCTTCATAAAAACTTTCTCAAATATTATAATCTGGTTCAACATTTAAATTTTTTAGTTGTTTTCTTAGCTCTATAATCGAATAATTTGTAAATTTTTTCCAAAGCTCAATTGAGTCTTTATTTCAGGTAGAAAGTTTTTTAAATTCTTGTCTTGTTTGCTCTTCTAGTTCACTATTTTCTCACTGTTTTTCTATTTCATTTGTGATTTTTATGTATAATTCTAGCAAATGATTTATAGCATCCTCTTGCAATTTCTTCTCATCTCACCAAAGCTTAAAAGCCATAATCAGCTTTCAAAAAATAATTCCCCAGTCTCAAATATGTGAATCAGAAATAACTCTAAATCAAAGTTTTTTATAAATTCAAATCATTGCTTGTCAAATATTTGGAGTGCACATATGCCCTATATGAAGCGGTTTTCAAACATTTGGTCAAATATAATCAATAAAAATAATTTTTCCTTCTCAATCAGTAAAAACGTCTTTTTCAGAAAAATATTTATAATCTTGTAAAAAAATTTCTGTAAAAATACTTTTATCAAGTTTTATGTTTATATAAGGTCAAGCTTGAGAAACATCAGTTATTTCTGGATATTTTTTTAATTCTTCTATAATTTCTTTTCAAATCTCAATTGGACTTTTTTTCAGTTCTTTTGCTAGCAAAAATGGTCAAAATGCAAAATCTCAAAGATCTTTTTTAGGAGGATTTTCTAAAATTATTTCGGAATTTTCGATAGAATACAGTTCTTTGATTATTTTTTTCAGGATTTCTTGTAATTTAGTTTTCATAATTTCAACTTAGAAAATATTTTTTTTATTATAAAATAAAAGTTTGAAAAAGCAATAAAAAAATAAAGAGAACAAAAAAACAACCAAATTGGTTGTTTTTTTTAGTTATTACTAATTCATAATAATCTTTTTATTTCTGCTACTTCTCTCTCACTTAATCAAACTTTATTTAATTGAGACTCTATTACTGACAAATTAGCTCTTATTATATTCTCGTTTGATCAGAAATGAGTTTTTATTGAATTTGCTATAGCTTGTCAGTCACCATTCAATTCTAATTTTTTATTTCCTTGTCAATTAACATTTGGTAAATTAATATCTTTGTTTTCAACATTTATGTTAATTGCAGATTGAGAGTCTGATTGATTAGATCAAGACGATTCAGGGATAACAGAGTTAGAACTCTTAAGAAAGTCTATTAAATCATTTTCATTTATAGAATCTTTACCAACTATATTTCTATAAAATCACCTAGTAACATCACTTTGACTAAATCAATCCGCACTTACTAAAATTTTTGATAAATTTTCAACATTTTTAATATTATCAGCTTTAATTCTATCAAATCAAGATGCTTTAAATACTTCAGTTGCTTTCTCTCTATATTTAGGATCAGTTAATAATTCATTATTTGTCTTTATTTGATTCAATAATTTACTTATTGCATTTTGTCTAAATGATTGATTTTTTTCATTTCACTTCATTTCAATAAGAGTTCTATTTAATTCATTAATTGCTTGTGAATTTTGACTATTATTTAATCAAAATTTTCAAGCTAAATCATCTGCTTTTACAGATGAATATCATTGTAATGCTCACAAAGCCTTATTAGGGAGTTGTTGAAGAGAATCAAGTGTTTGTCCTCCAGGTAATATAGGAGTAAATTGGGGAATCTTAGTAGCAAGCTCTCAAACAGATTCTCAGAACCTTGAAATTGGCATAATAATTTCTTGTGTAATTTGAGATTGTTTTAAAGCTGCCATAACAGCTCACCAAAGAACAACTATTCAAAATATCTTTAAAATAAGTGCTCAAATTACTCACAATGCTCAGTCTCAAATTGTTTTTAAGAAATCTGTAACAGATAAGTCATTTGAAACAGCTCACTCTACAGTTAAAGTAAAATCTCAGATTTTTACTTCTTTATCTTTAACAGTTAAATCAGTAGTTACTCAAGTCATTCATTTTCAAGAAACAAATATGAAAAATATTCAGAAACTTAAAGCAAGCATAGCATAAACAGGAGTCAGAGTCAGAGCTATAAATTCTTTAAAATTAAATTTCTGTAAAAATCAATTTCCTCATCATCATTTCTTGAAAAAGTACATTATTCAGAAAAGCGGTGCCAACATCATAAAAATCCATAACCGAATTCATCTTATCATCAAAGCAAGTCAAAGTGCTATCATCAGAATCGCGTAAACAACAATGAAAAGCAAATCAAAAACTACTTTTACAACTATGTCTCATATAGTTTTTATTTGATCTCTTAGTTGTTTCTCATCTATTTTACTAATTCACTCAATATTTACTAATCAATAAGTATAAAGTCAAACTATACCAAAAATACCATCAGCAGCTTTATCACTTTTTAATAACTTTGCAACTGAAATTTTTTCTGTTCAACAAGAATATATCTGATTTGAAGGAGTTTTTTTACTTGAGTCAGTTCATTCTTGTTCTCAAAGAACTCATAGATTTAAAGTACAATTTTTTGGAATATCCACTTTTGACATTTGAGATTCATAATCTTGAAAAACTTCAAAGGGAAGATTTAAGGCTGAAATAGTCAGAATTGAAGATAATGAAACAAAAAATTGAACAATAAACCAAGAAAAAGGAACTATCAAAATTCAAACTATGAATCTAGGAAGTGCTTGCTTCAAAGCAAAGTCTCATTGAGTTCAAACTATATTTGCAAAAGCTATCGCAATTAAAATGAAAGCAAAAGCAAAATAAACTATGTTTGACATCAAAACCCATATATCTTTTAGGTTTTTTGAAAGACCAAAAACAGTACCACTAGTCCATTCTGGTGTTAAAAACAAAGTTACAAGATAAGTAAGAGCTCAAAGAAGTACAGAAATAATAGTGGAAATCCACGTTGTAATTTGAATAAATCAGTCTTCTATTTTTTTGAAATCTACGTCATTTTGAGCACTAGCAAACGAAAAATCCGTCATCAAAAAATATAATCAGAAAAATACTGCTATTTTTGTTAAAAATAGCTTATGTTTAAATAAAGCTTGTTTGATTTTAGTAAACATATTTTTTGTTTTATCTTGTTAAATTCATTTTTATTTATTTAATAAATCTTATCACACTTTTTTTTTTATTGCAAAAATTTAATAGTTTTAGAAAATTAAAAAATATTTTTTAGATTCTAAATCTAGTTCAAGATAAAAATAATTACAAAAAAAAGACTTAGAAAAAATATTTCTAAATCTTTTTTGTTTACACTTCAATTTCTTCTTCCAAAGGCATATCTGCTGTTTCAAGATATTCTCCAGAAACATCAACCAAATCATCATCTGAATTATCAAAATATTGGTCTTTTTCTGATAAATCTTCCTCAAAATCAGAAGCATGATGAATTTTCTTGTATTGCTTTCCAGCAGGGATAAGTCTACCAATAATGATATTTTCTTTCATTTCGTTAAATTTATCTATTTTTCCTGAAGTAGATGCTTCAACAAGAACTCTGACTGTTTCTTGGAAAGATGAAGCAGAAAGCCAAGAATCTGTATGAAGAGATATTTTTGTGATACCTAAAAGTAATCTTTCTCAAATACAAGGTTTTTTTCATTCTTTTCTAAGTTTTGCATTTTGAGTGTTGTATGTAATAACATCAACTATATCTCAAGGAAAAAATTCTGTATCTCATTTTGAAGTAATTCTTACTTTTGAGAACATTTGTCTTACTATAAGCTCTATATGTTTTGAGTTTACAGTTTGTCATTGAGAAGAATAAATAGCTTTTATTTCGTCAACAATATATTGTTCTGTAGTCAAAACTCAAGCAATTTGCATAAGTTTTTGTAAGTTTAAAGCTCACTCTGTAAGTTTATCTCATCTTTTTACTTTTTGACCATCTTTTACTTTTATAGTTCTACCTAAATCAAATACATATTCAAAATATCTTTTTTCAGTATCTTTTACAGTAATTGTTGTATCAGTTATACTTTTTACTTCTCAAGGAAAACTTGCAACTATTTTTTGTTTATCTTTTGTTGATCTAGCAATTATTTGCTTTGATTTGATATTTTGTCCAACTTTTACATTTGCTACAAAATCCTCTTGTAAATAATATTCTTCTTCCATAAGATCTTCAGCAATAACTCTAACAATTGTATTTTTGTCAGTATTTTCTATTTGAATAGTTCCGTCTAAATCACATATTTCAGCAACCAACTTAGGACTTCTAGCTTCAAATAATTCTTCAACTCTAGAAAGACCTTGAGCCATATCTCAACCTTCTTTTACTACTCAACCTGAGTGGAAAGTTCTCATCGTTAACTGAGTTCCTGGCTCTCAAATAGATTGTGCCGCGATAACTCAAACTGGAGTTCAAATCTCAACATCTCTATTTGATCCTAAATCAAGTCAATAACATTTTTCACAAACTCATCCTTCTGTCTCACAAGTCAAAACTGATCTGATATCAACAGTATTTATATTATTTGTATTTAAAATATTTAAAGCTTTTGTATCAATAGAGTCTCATTTTTTAAGTAAAATATCTCAATTCTCAGCAACTACATCATTTGCCAAAGTGTGAGAATATATTCTGTCTTCAAATTTTTCTTCAAAACCTCAAATTTTTTCTCATCTTACAATAGTTTTGAAATAAATTGTTCAACAATCTTTTTCTTTTACGATAATATTTTGAGAAGAGTCTACAAGTCTTCTTGTTAAATAACCTGATTGAGCTGTTTTTAACGCAGTATCAGATTTACCTTTTCTTCAACCGTGAGTTGCGATAAAGTATTCCAAAGATGAAAATCATTCTTTCAAAGTTGATTTTATAGGTAATTCAATAGTTTTACCTGTTGTAGAGGCAACTAGTCATTTCATTCAACATAATTGAGTTACGTTTCACCAGTTTCATCTCGCACCAGAATCAATTAAGTTAAAAATATGGTTATCATAAGTAAATAATTCCTTCATTTTTCACTCAATAACATTTTTTACCTTTGCCCAAACTTTTATTGATTGATTATATTTTTCATCTTCAGTCATAAATCAAGACCACCATTGTTTTTGAATGTATTTTACTTTTTCTGAAGCTTCATTTAGTAATTCTTGTTTATCTCAAGGAATAATCATATCTTCTTTTGAAATAGAAATTCCTGAAAGAGTTGCGTATTTGTATCAGAAATTTTTTATATCATCTACAAATTTTGCTGTGATTTCTGAACCTAAAGATTCAAAACTATTTGAAAGCAATTTTTTAATAGCTCATTTATTTAATTTTTCATTTACAAATCACATTCATTCTGGAACAATTTCATTAAATAAAAGCCTTCCATAAGTTGTCTCAACTAATTCTCAATCTAGTCTCACTTTTATCAATGATCTAATTCCTATTGCTCAAGCTTCATAAGCAACTACAACTTCTTCTTTTGTTCAAAATATTTTTCCTGTTCAGATTCAATTTGGATCTATAACAGTCAAATAGTAAGAACCTAAAATCATATCTTGAGAGGCTGCAATAATCGGTTCTGCCGAAGCTGGAGACAAAAGATTTTTTGAAGGAATCATCAGTTCCCTAGCCTCTCTTTGAGCTTTTTCCGTAATTGGTAAGTGTACAGCCATCTGATCTCAGTCGAAATCCGCGTTGAAGGCTGAACAAGAAAGTGGATGAAGCTGAATAGCTTTTCACTCAATTAAAACTGGTTTAAATGCCTGGATAGAAAGTCTGTGAAGAGTTGGAGCTCTGTTTAGAAGTACATATTTTCATTCAATAACTTCGTCCAACGCATCCCAAACCTCTTTACTTCATTTTTCTATAAATTTTTCTGCGTGTTTGATGTTATAAACAAATCATTCCTCTATAAGTTTTGCAATTACAAAAGGTTTAAATAAAACTAAAGCCATTGTTTTTGGTAATCAACACTCATCCATTTTTAAGCTTGGTCAAACAACGATTACTGAACGAGCAGAGTAATCCACACGTTTTCAAAGTAAGTTTTGTCTGAAACGACCTTGTTTACCTTTCAAAATCTCAGTTAAAGATTTCAATTTTTTCTTATTTGCAGTTACAAATCAGCTTCTGTTTGTTCTTGTCTCTCAAGTCAAAAGCATATCAACTGATTCTTGAAGCATTCTTTTTTCATTTTTTAGAATAACTTCCGGAGCTCAAAGCTCAATCAATTTTTTAAGTCTGTTATTTCTATTTATAACTCTTCTGTATAAATCATTTAAATCTGAGCTTGCAAATCTTCAACCATCAATTTGAATCATCGGTCTCAAATCTGGTGGGATAATTGGTAAAGCTGTCAAAATAAACCATTCTGGTCTTTGTCCTGATTTTATCAAATTTGAGGCAAGTTTTATTTTTTGTAATATTTTCTTTTGTTTGATTTGAGTAGAATTTTTTAATTCTTTTTCTTGATCTGAAATAAATTTCATCAAATCAATTCTTTCAAGCAAAATTCTTAAATGTTCAGCTCAAGTTCCTCATTTAAATACGTGAGCAAATTTTGAATCCAAAACTCTATATTCAAGTTCTCAAATAACTTCTCAAACTTTTAACATTTTTAATCAAAGCCTTAATTCTTCAAATTCTTCAGTTAAATCATCAAGTTTTGACATAAGCAAAGATTCTTGATATTTGTACTCTGATTCTTTGATTTCTTTTGATTCTCTTTTGATTTTTAATTCATTTAGCTCTTTTTGAATCTTTTTTTGCATTTCAGATTTAGAAACTTTGTATTTTTCTTCTAATTCTTTTGATGCTTCAGCAAGAGCTTCTTCATTTACATCTGTAATTATGTAAGATGCAAAATAAACAACTTGTTCAAGTTTTCTAACAGGAAGATCTAAAAGCAAACCTATTCTACTTGGAACAGATTTTAAATACCAAGTATGTGCAACTGGAGCATAAAGATCGATATGTCACATCCTTTCTCTTCTAACTGAAGCTTTTGTTACTTCAACTCCACATCTTTCACAAACTATTCATTTATATCTGATTCTTTTATACTTTCAACAAGCACATTCATAATTTTTTCTTGGACCAAATATTTGTTCACAAAAAAGTCATCATCTTTCTGGTCTTTGAGTTCTATAGTTTATAGTTTCACTGATCAAAACTTTTCAGTGAGATAGAGCTCTGATTCTCTCAGGACTGGCAATACTTAAAGATATTCAAGCAAGATTATCTAAGTTTTTACCTTTTGTGATATCCTTTTTTCAAATATTTTCAGCTATTTCTGAGAAATCTGTTATTTTATCATTTAGAAAATTATCTAAAGCCTTATCTAACATTTATTTTATAGTTAAGTAAATAATTTTTTGAAGTTTTTTAAAATATTTTTATTCCTTATCTTTTTTCTTTTTATTTTTTTCTTCTTTTGCTTCTTTTTCAGCTTCTTCTTTTGAATATTCTAAAATAGTATTATATCTATCCAAAGCTTCTTTTTCTCTTTGTCTCAATTCATCTTTATCAAGCAAATCCAAATCAAGTCAAATAGATTGCAATTCTTTTAGCAATACGTTGAATGATTCTGGAATATTTGGTTTTTTAATTGAAGAATTTTTAACAATTGCTTCATAAGCTTGAGTTCTACCAGCAACATCATCTGATTTGATTGTAATCATTTCTTGTAAAATATTTGCAGCAGCATAAGCTTCAAGAGCCCACACCTCCATTTCTCAGAATCTTTGTCATCAGTTTTGAGCTTTACCTCAAAGTGGTTGTTGTGTAACCATTGAGTAAGGTCAAACAGATCTTGCATGAATTTTATCTTCAACTAAGTGATGAAGTTTCAGCATATATTTAACTCAAACTGTTGATTTTTCTTGGAATGGTTCTCAAGTTTCTCAGTTGTATAATTGAACTTTTCAATCAACTGTCATTCAAGCTTTTTGCATAAGTTCAGTTATTTGATCAATTGATAAACCGTTTAGAATAGGTGTTGCAACAGTTATTCAAAGTTTTTTTGCAGCCATACCTAAATGAGTTTCAAGAACTTGTCAAATATTCATACGAGATACTACTCATAGTGGATTTAAAATAATATCAACAGGAGTTCCATCTTCCATAAACGGCATATCTTCAACAGGAACAATTCTAGAAACTATTCATTTATTTCAGTGTCTTCAAGCCATTTTGTCTCAAACTTCTATTTTTCTTGTTTGAGCAATAAAAACTTTTACTTGCTTGAAAACTCAAGTTCAAAGATTATCTCAATTTTCTCTTTTAAGAATATGAACTTGAAGAACTTTTCCTCATTGTCAACCTGGAAGTCTTAGTGAACTATCTTTAACATCTTTTGATTTGTCTCAAAATATTGCTCTAAGTAATCTTTCCTCAGGAGAAAGCTCTTGCTCTCACTTTGGAGTTATTTTTCAAACCAAAATATCTCAACCTTCAACATAAGATCAAACTCTGATAATTCCTTCTGGATCAAGATTTTTTAATTTTGCTGTTGAAACATTTGGAATATCATCTGTAGTTTGTTCAGGCCCAAGCTTAGTTTCACGAACATCAAGAGTGTATTCTTTGATATGAATTGATGTATAATAATCATTTTCAACAACCCTAGAAGAAAGAATAATTGCATCCTCAAAATTGTAACCTTTCCAAGGCATATAAGCAACAGTCAAGTTTCTTCAAAGAGCTAATTCTCAGTTTTCAATAGATTGTGCATCGCATAAAATATCTCATTTCAAGACTTTTTGTCAGTGTGAAACAACAGGTTTTTGGTGAACCAAGAAATCATGAGTTGATCTCTTAAATGTAGTTAATTCATACAATTTTTTATTTCAGTTATTATACAAAACTGTGATATGTTTTGCATCAACTCAAATAACTTCTCCATCATCTTCAGCTAAAATAACATAACCTGATCATTCTCAAACTATCCTTTCCATACCAGTTCAAACAATTGGAGCCTCGGGTCTAACAACAGGAACAGCTTGTCTCATCATGTTTGATCCCATTTCAGCTCTTGTAGCATCATCATGTTCTAGGAAAGGAATAAGTGAAGTTTCTACAGACATTATTTGTTTTGGAGAAACATCTATATGAGTTAATTCTTTTTCATGAATAATTGTTGGTTCATTTCAAGCTCTTGCTGAGATTCTTGTTTCAATAAAATTTCAAAATTGATCTACTTTTGAGTTTGCTTCAGCAATTGTCAAAACTTTTTCTTGGTAAGCATCTACATATTCATAATCTGGAGTTAGGTAACATCTAACTTTTACTTCATCTTTTGAAAATTTTTTGTGCAATTCCTTAGCTATTTTCTCAGTGATTAACTCTTTTTCTCAAATTATAAGTTTTCAATCTTCTCAAAAAATATCTTCTGAAGAAATTCTATTTATAGTGCTTTTTCAGTCATTTTTTGCATAATGTTTTACAATTCTGAAAGGAGTTAATAAAAATCAATATTTATCTACTTTTGAATAAGTTGCAAAATGCAATACAAGTCAGATATTTGGTCATTCTGGAGTACAAATTGGACATATTCTTCAGTATTGAGTTGGATGAACATCACGAACTTCAAATGAAGCTCTTTCTCTAGTCAATCATCCTGGTCACATAGCTGAAACTCTTCTTTTATGTCATAACTCAGAAAGTGGATTTGTTTGATCCATAAATTGAGATAATTGAGAAGAACCAAAAAATTCTTTTAGAATTGCAACAATTGGTCTAGAGTTGATAAATGTTCCAGGAGTAGCTTCATCTAGTTCAACAATAGTCATTCTATCTTTTGTAATTCTTTCCATTCTAGCTATTCAAACTTTTAGCTTATCCATAACTAACTCTCAAACTGATCTAACTCTTCTGTTTTCTAAATGATCTATATCATCAACAAAATGATCTTTAACTCAGTAAGTCAATCTCAAAAAATATTTTAAAGAAACGATTATGTCGTTTATATTTAAGAATTTTCAATCTTCATCAGAATATTTTTTTTCTATTCAAAGTTTAGTTTTCATTTTAACTCTAGCAACTTCTCATAAGTCAAATCTTTTTTCATCAAAAAAAGTAACATTGAAAAGTTCTTCAACTCTCTCATCTGTAGCCAAATCTCCTGGTCTTAACAATTTATAAATAACATGCCAAGCCTCAATTTTATTTGTAGTTTTATCTTTTTCAATTGTTGGAGCTATATTGTTTGCTATAATTTCATCTCATAAATCCTTAAAAGTATCAATAATTTCAGAATTTGATTCAAGTCAAAAAGCTCTAAGCAAAACTGTTACTGGTAGTTTTCTTTTTTTATCTATTTTTACATTTATTATTCATCTTTTTTCTATATCAATTTCAAACCAACTTCATTTAGCTGGAATAAACTTCAAAGCATATCATTCTTCTCAAAATGTAAAAAATACTCAAGTTGATCTGATTATTTGGTTTACAATTATTCTTTCAATTCAGTTAACTATAAAAGAACCTTGTTCAGTCATCAAAGGTATTCCTCACATGTAAACATCTTGTTCTTTGATTTCTCAAGTTTCTTTATTTAGCATTTCAAATCTAACTTTTAAAGGAGCTTCATAAGTCAAATTTTTTGTAGTACAAGAAACAGGATCATATTTTGGTTCTTCCAAAAAATGACCTTTATAGTAAATATCCACTTTTTCTCAAGAGTGGTCAGAAATAGGAAAAGACTCAGAAAAAACTTTTTCTATTCAGTGCTCTAAAAAATCTTTGTAAGAATCAAGTTGTACTTCTATAAGTGAAGGTATATCAACTACAGATCTATCATCAGTAAAATAATGACGACCTTTTATATCATACAAACTTCCTACATTTATTTTTTCTCAAGTTTTTTTTGCCATAACAAAAAAATATTTTAAATAAGTAAGATAAAGGCAAAGGACGGGAATTACACAATCGTTGTTATCCTTATTTAAATACGAAAAATAGAGCACAACCTTACAGAATTACACAATCATAGTTGTACCTATGAGGAGATTATATTTATTTTATCTACAAAATCAAGAGATTTTTTAAAATATTTTATTTTGATTTAAAAATATTTTTTATATAATGTTTTTAAGTTAATTTCTAAAAATTTTCTTATGAAAAAAATAATTTTTGTTGTTTTATCAATATTTTTACTAAACTCTTGTGAAACAAAAAATAATACAAATATTTCTAAAGATAATACTTCAACTTGACTCATTTCTAATGAAAATATTGAAAATCTTAAAAAAGATGATTTAGAAAAATGAAAAAAATTAATAAATAAAATAATAACTCAAATGTGAGATACAACTTTACCTGAAAATCAAAGAGAAATTTTAATTGATTTCAGTGAACCTGTTTATCTTAGACTTCATGATGATTGAAGTTTTTCTGAACTTGTTTATGATGAAAAAACTGATACTGTTATTCCTACAAAATCTAGAAAAAGTATAAATAAAATGCAGAAACTTGATAAAATTCTCTATCCTATACTTTCTGAAAATGAAGCTGTTTGTAAAGCTTGAGAGAAAAAAATGACTGTTGAGTGATGATATTATACTGCTTGTTTAGCTGATTATTATGAATGATGTGGTGATGGTATGTGATGTTGATGAAACAAAGATGATAACTGAGAAAACTCAACTCAATATTTTATTCCTGAAGTAAATTTAGTTGATAATAGATTAAATAACTATATAGGTCCTTCTTGGCATTGAAGTTTTAATGATGAAAAGAATCGTCTTGTAATTAATAAAATAGCTAAAAATCCTTTTTGAAATCAAGACAACTATTATTGAAAATTATATTATTTTAAAAATATTATTTTCCTAGATTTTTATGATAAAGATTTTAAATATCTTTACACAGAAGTTTTTATGTTTAATTGAAAAAAATCAATTGGATTTAGATATAATAAATACCTAAAAGATCATAGGAGATTCCTTGAAACTGTCCATATGAAATAATAAACTTTTGTTTGTTATTTTTTTGTAATATTTTTGCAAAAATTTGGAATAATAAACTTTATAAGTATAATAAAAAATATCTTAATCTTTGAAAAAAATAAAATGAATTTCAGACAAAATGCATTAAACAGACAAAAAAAACCAAGTAAAAATTATATTTTTTATATCTTAGTAATTGTTATAATTCTATGATTTTCAGTAAAATACAAATATGATAACTTCCCAACTGAAACTGAAATAAAAGAAAGTAGAAGCATTATAATCAAAAAATGAGATACTTTTTCTACCCTTGGAGAAAAAATTCCTGAGTTTAACAGTATTTTTTATAAATTATACATAAGATTTAATCCTCCGAGTTTTGAATTGAAAGAATGAAGTTATAAAATAGAAAAATGAAAAAATATTATTGAAACAATTGAAAGTTTGAAAAAAACAGCTCCATTAACAAATAATGTAACAATTCTAGAATGATGGAATATTTATGATATAGATAAAACTTTGGCTAGCAAATGACTTATTTCAGAGTGAGAGTACATAAATTACGTTACAAGTTCAGAAAAAATAGTAGCTTTGAAACAATTTTTTCCTTTTTTAGATTTAAATTTAGAAAGTTTAGAAGGTTATTTATATCCTGATACTTATAGTGTTGATTCTGCAACTTTCAAAATAAATAATTTTGTAATTATGCAACTTGAGGAATTTGAGAAAAAAGTTTATGAAAAGCTTTTCAAAGATAAACATGATAACAAAACTATTTATGATGTTATAAATTTAGCTTCAATTGTGGAGAAAGAGGAAAGCATAACTGAAAATAAAGCAACAGTTGCTTGAATTCTCAAAAAAAGATTAAATGCTTGATGGCAAATTTGAGCTGATGCTACAGTTTGTTATGCTTTTAAACTACCTACAAAAGAATGTACTCCAAAAAAGGTTTTAGAGTATCTGTATGAAAAAAATGATTACAATACAAGACAAAAAAAATGACTTCCAAAAACTCCAATCTGAAATCCTAGTTATGAGACTATTGAAGCAACTCTAAATGATAAAAAAACAGAATATTGGTATTATCTACATGATTTATCTGGAAAAATTTATTATTGAAAAACTGATGCAGAGCACGAAGCAAATAAAAAAAATTTTATGAATAAAAAATAAATTTTAATTTAAAAAATTATAAATAAAAAAATATTAGCAATTTGAATAATTTCAAGTTTAACTTTACTTTCTTGTACACAAAACAATTCTGAAAATACAGTAAATAATTCTTGAGCAACTGAGCATAGAAAATAATGCTTCTTGAGCTCTAGATAACACTATAAATAATATTTCAAATATAGATAAAGCAAAAGCTATTTTAAAAGCATTTGAAAACAATAATGCAGAAGTTACAAAATACATGAATTCTGAAAAATATATACAACACAATTTGTGAGCAGCTGATTGAGTAGAAGCATTTAAAAATACTATTGCTTTTTTCAAAGATAAAGGTGTTGGTGTAGGGATTTTAAGAGAATTTGAAGATTGAGATTTTATAATTTTACATTCAAATTATAATTATTGAGATTTTGAAACTTCAACTTTTGATGTTTTTCGTTTTGAAAATGGTTTAGCAGTAGAGCATTGGGATAATTCTCAAGTTATCACTGAAAATAGTGTAAACTGAAGTTCTATGATTGCTTGAGGAAATGAGTTAACAGATTTAGGAAAAACTGATAAAAATAAAGAATTGGTTGAAAAGTTTGCAAATGATGTTTTAAAAGATAAAAAAACTGAAGATATTGAAAAATATTTTTCAAGTAAATTTATACAACACGATCCAGCAACAGCAGCCTGAACAGCTGGAATAAAAAAGCTCTTGAAAAAATAAATTATGAAAAAATTCACAAAATCCTTTGACAATGAAATTTTGTTTTAGTGATGAGTGAAGCAAAAATTTGATGAGAATCTAGTTCAATTTATGATTTATATCGCTTAGAAGATTGAAAAATAATTGAACACTGGGCTACAACAGAAAAAATTCCACCAAAAACTGAATGGAAAAACCAAAACTGAAAATTTTAAGAAGTAAAAGGTTCACTTTGCTGTGAGCCTTTTTGTTTACTTCAAATATACAACCAATTAAAATATTTTTTAAAAAATAATAAAAATTTTTATTTTCCATTTTTTCTATTTTTAAGTATAATCTGAAAAATATTTTTTAAGTTTTTTAGAATATGAAAAGATTTTTTATTTTTTTAGGAATTTTTATCAGTGTTTTGTGTGTAATTTACACTTTTAAAGGATTATTTTTTACAAAGCATATCTGACATTTCAAAACTTCAGCTGGAAAACTTGAGTATTTCAAATATTATGATGAAATAATGAAAAGTATCCCAAGTCCAACAAGTACGCATCAAATAGAGACTGCTTGGGGTGATGTATTTGTTTATGAATGGAGAAATCAAAATGCAAAAGATTTTTCACCAATAATTTTGCTTTCAGGTCATAGTTCAGGAACACCTATGTGGTCAGAAAATTTAGAATATTTCACAAAAAATCACACTGTTTTTTCAATTGATACTTTGTGAGATGTTTGAAAATCTGTACAAAATGTTCCTTTAGAAAATGGTGATGATTCACTTTGGCTTGCTGAAGCGATAGAAAAGCTTTGAATTAAAAAAGCTCATTTTGTAGGGCATTCGTTTGGAGCTGGATATTTGGCAAATTTTGCTGTAAAAAATCCTGAAAAAGTAGAAAGTTTGACGCTTTTGGAACCAGCCATTGCTTTAAATGGTCTTTCATTTAAAACTATGTTTTGGACTACTATAAGCAGTATTTGATTTTTCCCTGAGTCTTGGAAAAACTATGCACTAGCTCAAATCTCTTGAGAAGATTCAGAAAATATTTCTACTGAAAATCCTCTAGCTCAAATGATAAAAGCGGCAAGTACAGAATTTTCAAGCTCTCTACCAAGCCCAAACACACTTTCAGCTGAGGAATTAAAAAATATAAACTTTCCTGTTTATGTTGCTCTTTCTGGTAAATCTGCAATAACAGGAAAAGCTGCTGAAGATGCTGCAAAGCTTATCCCAAATGCAACTGTAAAAGTTTGGGAAAACACAAGCCACTCACTTCCAATGGAAGTAAAAGAGGAGCTTGCAAAAGATCTAGAAATTTTTTGGAAAAAAATTGATTTTACTAAAAAATAATTATAATTAAAAATATTATTTTCTAAAAAAATAGAATGAAAAAATTTACAAATATAACAACTGGGATTTCTGTTTCTGATTTTGAAAAATCTCTAGAATGGTATAAAGTATGGCTTTGAGAGCCAAGTGCGATTCCAATGGAAGGTCTTGCAGAATGGGAAATTGTTCCAAATGCACTTATCTGAGTTGGGCAAAGTGAAGACGAAAATTTTCAAAAGTCAGATGTGATTATTGGAGTTCAAAATTTGACTGAATATGTTGAAGAATTGAAGGATTTATGAATTAAAGTTTGAGAAATAATGGATTATTGATTTGTATTTTGTGCTACAATACTTGATCCAGACTGAAACAAAATTACATTTGCAGAAGAGAAGAAATAAAAAAATCTTGAAAAATTTTTCAAGATTTTTTTATTTGTAAAATTCTGAAAGGAAGTACAAAATCCATAAATGAGCTGGATAAAATACATAAAATAAATATTTCAAGCTGTACTTCCCTTTTTGTCAATTGTATAAAAGCATCAAAGGTAAGGCTAAAATCATTGCCCATTGTATATTCATGTACAAAATTGCATACTCTTGTGGAGCTCAAAGTTCCAAAAAGAAAACTCCAATACACAAAATAATATACAAAATACTTAGACGTTTTTTGTTTCAGTATCAGAAATAAAATACCAAAAACATAGCAAATCCATAAATAGAAGCTTCTGTAAAAAATGAAGCTAAAGCAATTATTATGGTAATCAGAAGAAACAAAATTGATTTTTTTCTATCAGTTTTCCAATAATTTTTCACTGTATCAATTGACCAAATCATAGAAACTTACATCGCAATTGAAAGGAAAATATTGTTTCCCAAAAGATGAACATCTCTTCAAACTACAGATCCTGTAAGTTTTGTAATCAAATAATTTCACAAAAACATAATTCCAGCCCAGCTAAATAATCTGATTAAATAGCGAGCTTTACTACTTGTTTTGTGATATCATTCCACAGCTAAAAAGAAAAATATTTGGATTTATGGCTCTGCTATCATTATCTCTTCAATTATTTTTGGAATTGGGCATTTGCCAGTGATGAAACTGCTTGTTTGAGAGCTTAGTGTGATTATCATTTTTTACACAATTTTCGGAAATTTTATCCCTAGATTGATTTTTGGATATTTGTATTACAAAAATGGGCTTGAAATAGCTATGATTGCACATATTGTGCACATATTATTTTGATAAATATGATATAACTTGAGGGGTGAAAAAATTTGCCTTTTGAAAAAAATAATTATAATTAAAAATATTTATTTAATAATTTTAAAAAATGTACAAAAATATTGCTGGACTTAAGGTCACAACAACAAATAAAGATGGAAAAGCTGAACGTGATTTATGGAAATTATGGGAAAATTTTTACCAAAAAGATTTTAGAGAATCAATACAAAAAATTGCAAAAATTCCTGTTAATTATGCAGTTTATACAAATTATGAAAAGGATTTTTATGAAGGAAATTATGATGTATATGTTGGAATGGAAACAGAAAATTCTGAAAATAATTTTGAAAATATTTTGGTGGATTGGGAAAAATTTGAAGTTTTTGAGTTTGAATATACTTCACCAGAATCAGTTTTTGATGCTTGGAAAACAATTTGGGAAAACAAAAATCTCAATCGTGCTTACACTTATGATATTGAAGAATACTATGAGGAAGGAAAATTTAGAATTTATATTTCTGTAAAATAATAGACAAAAAATATTTTCCACAATCTAAAAAATCTCCCTTTTGGGAGATTTTTATTTTACAATTGTAACATCTTTTATATCTTTCATTCATCAAGCATTTACTAGATTTGTAAATCCTTGTTTTTTCAAAGCCTCAATAGCTTGAGCTGATCTACGACCACTACGACAATAAACACGAAGTTCTTTGTCTTTTGGAAGAATTTCAGTTTTTCCTGCTTCTACATCAGCAAGAGTTAGATGAATTGCTCAATCAATGTGTCACTCAGCCCATTCTTCATCAGTACGAACATCTACATAAAGATAATTTGATTCTACAGAACTTTGAGTTTCTCATATTGAAGAAGTTTTTTCTGTATTATTTGCTGAATTATCTGTTCCACAACTTGAAAGAGTTATAAGTAAAAGTAGAGAAATAGTAAATATTTTTTTCATATTTTTTTATTTAAAACTAAACCTTTTTATTTTATTTTTTTCTTTTAAAAGTCAATATTTTTTCCAAAGTTTAAATTTACATTTATTTATAAATAACTATAATAATTTTTCAAAAATATGTCTCAAAAAACTGAAATAATGATAAAAAATGGTTCTGATGAACTTTATACTATTTTTTATCCAAATCTAGATAAAGAAACTATTATTTTGCTTCATAATCCTAAAGATTATTTTGATATTTTAAACCAACATTTTAAAGTTTAAATTATTAAATATTTTAAATTAAAATAAATGAAAAATACAGAAAAAATTTCTCCTTCTGAAAAAATTTTAGAAAAATTGAAAGAAGAAAAAATTTTAGAAAAAATTGCTTATTCTGATTTTGTGAAAATATGTTTAGAATTTGTAGAATATTTTATTTTTCCTTTTTCAAATAGAGAATTGAGCTCTTATGTTTCCTACTCAAGAGATTTTTTGAGAGGAAAAATTGATGAAAATAAAATTTATAAATATCAAAATGAAGCTTTCAAAGATTATTTAAATCTTTCTGATCCACTTGAAAAAAGTATTCAAGATGTGGTTTGTCTTTGCTTAAATTATAAATTTCTTACATCATATTATTCAGAATGGACAGTAGAACCTAAAAATCCAATCTGATTTAAAAGTATAACTCACTATACCCTTGATAGTGCTCCTGCGTTTTTGCATTATATAGAGGATATTGATGGAAAATTGTGTGAAGATTTTTATGAATATTTAAAAGTGTATATAAAAAATAAATAATATTTTAAAACTAAAACAAATCCTTGAGCTCAAGGGTTTGTTTTTATAAACTTTTTATTTTTTCAAGTAATTTTTCAGAATGTTTTCTTATATTTTCATCTAATTCTTGCCTTTTTTCTCATTCAACAAAAGGATTTATTCATCAAGTATGAAAAACTCAAGACCATTCAAGTCAGCATTTTGCAGCTATTCTTTGAAGTGAAATCAAAAACATTTCAGAAGGATATCATTGTTCTGCTCATAAAACATAAGTTTCATCTGAATCTCAAGTTGTAAATGAAACTATCAATTTTTTTCATTTCAGTTTATGTCAAGCTGATCAATAAGCAAATCCATAAACAAAAACATCTTCAAACCATTTTTGCATAATAGAAGGCATAGTATACCAAAAAATAGGAAATTGTAAAACAATTATATCAGCTTCAAATAGCTTTTTTTGTTGTTCTTCAATATCAAAATCTTTGTTTATATATTTATGTAAATATTCAAATTCAGCTTCAGGCAAATTTTCTCATAAATATTCTAAAATCTTTTTATTTGCAAATGAATTTTTCAAGATCTCTATGACCAGAAACAAGCAAAATTTTTCCCATAATTTATTTTTTTAAATATAATATTTTTATTATAAACTTTTCAGGAAAAATCAAAATTTTTTTATTTTGAAAAAAAGTAGAAAAGCTTTTCTACTTTTCTACTTTTTTGGAGCAGTTCAAAACTCTAGATTTTTTTATTCTTTTAATAAATCTCAAGTCTTACAACTATTTGATCAAAATTTCTGCTAAAATATGGTATTTTGTAAAGTAATCTAGCTATAAATAAATATTTTCACTCATCATATTTACTTAATAATATTCTTTTCAAAAATGAAGTTTTTTATGCCAAGATTCCATATCTTTTGTGTTTAAAATAGACCATTTAAACTCTGCATTTCATTTAGTTTTCGAAACAGAATCATGAGATTTTGCATGTCAAACCAACTTATAAGACAAAATATCTAACAAAAAGGTAGCTTTTGGGATTTTTTCACAAATTTTTTGCAAAAATCATTTTACTTCCTCTTTCTGAAAAATACATCAAAACTCATTCAATAATAATCAAAATTGGCTTTTGATGAGCCAAAATCACATCAATCCACTTATCATCAAAAAGTGACATAGAAACAAAAGTATTATTTTCTGATTCTTTTAACAATTTTTTACGAATTTCTATAGTTTCAGGCAAATCTAAACCATACCAATGAGTTACAGAAGGACGACCAATACGGTAAAAACGAGCATCTAAACCTGTTCATAGTTGAATAACAACAGCATCAGGATTGTTTTTGATAAATTCTTTAGCTTCCAAATCTATAAGTTTGGCTCTGATAGCACAAACCAACAATTGACATTTTAGGATTTCACAACTTTGAAAAATCGTAATCAATCATTTTGATGCATTTTCAGCACTTTTATCAACTAAAATAGGATTTTTACTTTGGCTTTCAGTTGCTCTACACCAAAGTGAAACAAGCATTGTTTCAGGAATATCTCAAAGTTTTTGAGTATTTACATTTGTATTCATAAAAAAATATTTAAAAAATAAAATGTTTCAAAAAATGTTTGATAATATTGAAGCTCCCTTTTTGGAGAAAATTTATTTTATTTATTATAAATATTTTCCCTTAAATGTAAAATATTTTTACTTTTGGAGAAATATTTTTATAATTAGAAAAATTTTATTTATAAGAATATTTTATGTTTGAATTTAAAATAGAAAAAACTGATTGATTTGCAAGAGCTTGAGAATTTTTTACTGAGCATTGAAGTTTCAAAACTCCCGTTTTTATGCCAGTTTGAACAAAAGCGACAGTAAAATGAATTCCAAAAGAATGGCTTGATGAAATGTGAGCAGAGATAATCTTAAATAATACTTATCATCTTTATTTGAGACCTTGAGACGCAATAATAAAACAATTTTGATGAGTTCACAAATTCCAAAATTACAATAAACCAATTTTAACTGATTCTTGATGATTTCAAGTTTTTTCACTTTGACAAACTGCAGAAAGTTGATTTAAAAATTCTGAGAGTTTAGTAAAAATAACTGAAGAGTGAGTTCATTTTAGAAGCTATTTGGATGGAAGTAAACATTATTTTGATGCAGAAACAGTGATGGATATAGAAAGCAATTTGTGAGCTGATATAATAATGGCTTTTGATGAATGTGCCCCTTGAAAGTCAGATTGGAACTATGCAAAATCTGCAATGGATAGAACTCACAGATGGGCTGAAAGATGTGTAAAAAGATGGAAAGAAAACAATGAAAAAAGAAAAAACAATTGAGAATATTTACAAGCTTTGTTTCCAATTGTTCAAGGAGTAACTTATGATGATTTGAGAATAGAAAGTGCAAAATTTATTTGATGACTTGAAACTCCAGGAGTAGCTATTTGATGACTGTCTGTTTGAGAACCTAAAGCAGATATGTACAGAGTTTTGGATACAATAAAAACAGTTTTACCTGAAAATAAGCCAAGATACTTGATGTGAGTTTGAACTCCTGAAGATTTAGTTGAGTGAATTTATAGAGGAATTGATATGTTTGATTGTGTTTTGCCAACAAGACTGGGAAGACACGGAACTTGCTTTTCTTACGAGTGAAACATAAAAATCAAAAATAAAAAATACGAACTTGACACAAATTCAATTGATGAGAATTGTGATTGTAAAACTTGTAAAAATTATACAAGAGCTTATTTGAGGCATTTAATAACTGAAAATGAAATTCTTTGAATGCAACTCTTATCTTATCACAATTTGTATTTTCTTGTGAATTTAGCACGCAAAGCAAGAGAAGCCATTTTACAAGGAAAATATGAAGAATTTAGAGAAAATTTCTGGAAAAAATATCCAAAAGAAGTTTTGGAAAAATAAAATTCAATACAAAAAAGTACTAACTAATGTTAGTATTTTTTGTTTTTTAAGTAATCTATTAAATACACTTTTATAAAAATTATTCTTAAAACAATATTTTAAAAAAACAAAATTCATCCCAAAAAGATTAAAAGAATATTTACATAAACCAAGAAAACTATAATTAAAACAATTATTTTTCAAAATCTATCTAAGTAATTTTTTAGGCCAAAAATATTTTTTGAGTTAAAAAATTTTTTAATTTCAGATTTAAAAGTTAAGCAAAAAGCTAAAAAATAAAATAGAATATTTCAAAATACTGAAATAATTTTTTCAAAGGAAAGCTTAAAAATATCTAAAAAATTAGAAGTTTTATTTATCGCACCAATTCAATCTCAAGGCTCTAAAATAGAAAAAGGGAACAAGGAAAAATGTCACAAAATAGTTCACAAATATAAATTATAAGTTTCAGCTGAAATTGTTTTTGTTTGATAGTAAGGGTGTTTCAATCAAATAGTAAAGATAAAAGCAAACAAAAAACTAAAAAATGTAAACAAAAATAATTTAAGTTTTATTTTTTTCATGTTTTTTTAAAATAAAATTTAAAAAAGTTATATTGTTTTTAGATAGTTTAAAAACTCTTTTTAGGAAGTAAAGGATTATTTTATTTTAAATATTGCATAACTTGGTTTATCTAAACTATTTGCAATTTCATCTTTATTTTGTCACCTAAATCTTTTTAAATAAGGAAATTCTCTTGTTTCAAAATCTGTTTTTACAAATTTCGAAATTTCGTCAGCACAATCACGAAGTTTTTTATTTCTTGAAATCATTTTTCAGTTCTGGTCGTAAGAATCGTAACTTACAGAAGTTATTTTAAAAAATAATTCTTTGTCTGGATTTTTATCATATAAATCAAGTCAAAATCTCAAACAAGTGCTATCTGTAGAGACTAATTCAAGATTTTTTGCTACAAAATTTTGCAAAAGTTCTTCATATCTATTTGTCAAACCGTGACTTTCTGAATCATCAATTGTCGCAGCTCAAAGGTCAACAAGCAAGTACTTAAATCAAAGATTTTTCATATTTTCAAAAGTTTTTTCTGGAGAATTTGCTAAAATATAATCTTTGAAATAAAACAAAAGTCAATCTTCAAAAACACGGTTTTGGTTGCTAGAAATGTAATATTTGAAAAAAGTTCAAATTCTAAAAATATTTCAATTATTCTCGAAATCTTTTGTTGGATTCAAAATTCATTTATAAATATTTTTTAAAGATTCTTTTGCTTTTTTATCTCAATTCTTAGCCTTTATCTTCAAAAAATCCACTATTTCTGAAATACTTTTTTCCATTCAAAAAAATTCATCTTTCAAGATATTTTCATCAATACTTTTTTTCAAAAAATCAAATTTTTTATTTTCATCAATATTTAATTCAAAAAAGATTTTATCATAATTGTAGTGTAAATCAAAAGTATTCTCTAAATAATCTGTTTTTCAAATCTTATAATCTACATAAGCAATTCATTTCAAATTTGAAATTGTATGAGGAACTGAAGTACAAAGCAAAAACGAAAGAATAATTGTAACAAAAACTAAACTTCAAAAAAATCTTTGTTGACTATTTATCTCCTCGTACTTTGACAATTCCAAGGC
This sequence comes from Candidatus Gracilibacteria bacterium GN02-872, assembly GCA_003260325.1. Lineage (GTDB taxonomy): Bacteria > Patescibacteriota > Gracilibacteria > BD1-5 > UBA6164 > GN02-872. The sequence goes on from MOLU01000006.1 coordinate 71,435, forward strand.
TCAAAATCAAATCATCAAAAGTAAACAGAAATACATCGTTATTCCATACCAAACGATTCAAAAGCTAGAAATGCACCAAAAAAATATATAAATCGTTGCAAAAGCAAGATTTAGCTTAAAAATAAAGTTTTTTTCAAAATCTTTTAAAGAATAATTTAAAATCAAAAATGGAATTATAAACATCAAAAATATTATAAGATATCCGATTTGCAAAGGCAAAATGGCTAAATAATCTTTTAAAGTTTGCAAAAAATTTCTATTTTGTTTCCAAAGAGAAATAATTTCTTCTTTTTCTGGAATTTTTTCTTTTTCTATTTTAGTCTCAAGTTTATTAAGATCCTCATAAACTAGAGTAAATTCTCAATTTGAGTTTTTTGAGAATATTTTTTCTATTGAATTTTGTGAAATATTTTCTACCAAAATACTTTTTCTATTTGAATAAAGATTTGGATCAAAAATTAAAAGAATTTCAAGAAAAATAAATAAAAAAATCAAAAAACAAAAATATTTATTTTTAAAAGGCAAAAATATAAAAATCATTGGAATTAAAGCAAAAAACAAAAAAGAAATCTCTGTAAATTTTCATCATTGATTTACTTGCATTGTCAAGTTCCAAAACATATTTGTAAAAGGTAAAATCCCACTTTCGTATCACAAATATCTTTTTAAATCTTCATTTGTTGTAACAGCATCCTCTTCCCTTCTTTTAGCTTTTATTTTATTTTTTTCAACTATTTCTTCAGGAGAATAAATATTTTCAAGATTTGGCTTTGGATTCTGTAAATTTCATTTTAAAAGTCAATTCATAGAAATATTTGGATAAATTTCTACAAAATTTCTGCTTAGCCAAGGCAAAAGAGAAAGAAAAATTCAAAGCAAAAAAATACAAACTTCCGAAAAATACTTTTTTAAATTTTTATTTTTGTAAATTCAAATAAAAATTAAAGTAATTCCGATTACAAAAGCAAAAACAGAAATATAAAGATTTCAATTTATTGCAATATTCATAATTTGCCATAAATTTCAAATAGTAAAAACAGCAAAAAAAATGAATAAGAAGCCAAAAAATCAGAAAAATCCTAAATAAAAAAATGATAAAAGTGACAAAATTGAGATTATCAAAAAGAGTGAAGTAAACTTGATAGAAAAGGCAAATCCAACTAAAAGTCAAATTATAAATAAATAAATTTTTGAAATTTCCTCTTTTTTAAATATTTTTTGTAAGTAATTATAAAGGAAAAATACAATAAAAGTCGTGATAAAAAATAATCATTGATCAAGTTTCATATCTTTCATACTATGAAATATACTCATTGGTAAGCCAATAAATACTGTTGATAAAATAGCAGGTAAAAATAAAAAACTTTTTTCTTTACTTTTAAAAATATCAAAAAATGCTAGATTTAGAGTAATAAAACTTAAAATATATCAAAAATAATTTAGAAAAAAAGCAAAAGCAGGCTCTCAAAGTAAATATCAAACTCAAGTAAAAAGTTGCCAAGAATACATTTCTCAAAGTGAAGCTGTTGCTGAAGAATTAGCCAAAAGATTTGGTAAGTTCATATAAACTCATAAATCGTCCCAACCAATTGGAAAAGGTCGAACTATAAGGATAAATCACGTTGCAATCATAAAAAACGCGATTAAATAAAATATTTCTGATGAAACTATTTTGAAAGAAAGAAATTCTTTTTTTTGTAAAATTATCTTTTTGGTAAAAAATATTTTTATAAATCAAAAAGCTTCTTTATACGATAAAATAAAGAAAAACAATAAAATTCAAAAAACTAAAAAAATATTGTAAAAAGAAAAAAAACTGAAAATTGATAAAGCACTAACAAAGCTAAAAAAACCAAGATTCAAAGAAAGTAAAAATCTAGTATTTTCTGAAAAAGTCTCTATTTTTGGAAGAAAATTTGTTATTTTTTTTCAAAATGAAGCTATAATAAAAAAGAAAAAAACTGGAAAAATCAAGAAATAAATTATTTTTCAAAAAAGTAAAAAAGATTGATTTAATGATGAAAATGAAAAATAAGCAAAACAAATACAAAATAAAAATAATAAAAAATACAAAATTATTTTTGCTAGAGAAAAAACTATTTTTTCTGATTTTTTTGAGATAAATAATTCTGAAATTTTATAAAATCAAAAAATTAACAAAAAAAATGATAAAAAAATCAAATAAACAGAAAAAGATTCAATATGTCAAGGAAAAATAAAATAATACAAAATAAATATTATAGTTGAGAACAAAGCCAAAATCGTAACTTTTGAAAAATAATTTAGCATAATTTATTTTTAGTTTTAAGATATTTTTGGTATTTTAAACAAAAAAGAAAAATCTACAAGAAAAAACTTGATTTTAAAAATATTTTTATATAATTTAGTTAAGTTTACTATAAAAAATATAGTAATTTAATTTTTAAAAAATTATTTTATGGATTATTTTAAAGAAAGTCTAAAACTTCACGAAAAACTACAATGAAAAATAGATTTTGCATCAAAAGCTGAATTAAATACAAAAGATGACTTAAGTTTAGCATATTCTCCAGGAGTCGCTGAGCCTTGTAAAGAAATAGCAAAAAAACCAGACTTAGCTTATAAATACACAATCAAATGAAATACTGTTGCAGTAATTTCTGACTGAAGCGCAGTTTTAGGACTTGGAAATATTTGAGGATTAGCTGGACTTCCTGTGATGGAATGAAAATGTGCCTTGTTTAAAAGATTTGCTTGAGTAAATGCATTTCCGATTGTTTTAGATACACAAGACACTGAAGAGATAATTGCGACTATTAAGCATATTTCTCCAACTATTTGATGAATAAATTTAGAAGATATAAGTTCTCCTAGATGTTTTGAAATCGAGGAAAGATTAAAAGAAGAATTAAATATTCCTGTTTTTCACGATGACCAACACGGAACAGCTATAGTTTGCCTTGCTTGACTTATAAATTGATTAAAAATTACTTGAAAGAAAAAAGAAGAAATAAAAGTTGTGATTAACTGAGTTTGAGCCGCAGGAATTGCAATTGCAAAATTATTTTTAAAATACTGAATAAAAGATATAATCGCAGTTGATTCAAAATGAATCATTTATAAATGAAGAGAAAATTTAAATACTGAAAAAGAAATTTTAGCTGAAATCACAAATAAAAATTTAGAAAAGTGAGTTTTAGCTGACGCAGTTAAATGAAGAGATGTTTTTGTTTGAGTATCTGTTGCTTGAGCATTAACTTCAGAAATGGTTAAATCAATGTCTTCAGATCCAATGATTTTTGCGATGGCAAACCCTATTCCAGAGATAATGCCTGATGAGGCCAAAAAAGCTTGAGCAAGAATAATCGCAACTTGAAGAAGTGATTTTCCAAATCAGTTGAACAATGTTTTAGTTTTCCCTGGGATTTTTAAGTGAGCTTTACAAAACAGAGTTACAAAAATAACTGATGAAATGAAGATAAAAGCTGCTGAATGATTAGCTGCTTTTGTAGAAAATCCAACTCCAGAAAAAATTATTCCTTCTCCTTTTGAAGACTGAATTGCTGATGCAATAGCCAGAGTTGTAAAATAAAATATTCTTAAAAAAGAATATTTTTTTACTTTCTATAAACCTTGACAATTAAAGATATTTTTATAAAATATAAGTATTATTTAATTAAATATTTATAATATGAATTTTGATAGTCTAAAAGATTTTTTTAATTATAATAGTCCAAATAAAAGTGTTTGGAAAGCTCTTACAGATGAAATTAGAGATAAAATTGATAAGGTTATAAATTGAGAAAGTTCTGAATCTCTAGAAGATCTTTTAATTTTTATTGAAGAAAATGCCAATTTAAATGAAGAAGAAAGAAAAATATTTGAAGACTATAAAGAAGAATTTATAAAATATTTTAAAGAATTTGAAAAAAAGTTAAATTTAAATTTCTGAAAAGTAGAAAAATTTTTAGAGAATTACAAAAATTATAAAAATATCTGAGAAAATAATTTATTAAAAGAATTATATTCAGAATTTTTAGTAGAAAATTTAGATGATTTATGAGTGTACGAAATTCATTTAAATCATATAATAACAACTATTGATGACGCAGGAGATGAATATGAGAATGCTTTAGAATTATTTAAAAAAGTAACTTTATTCACAATTATTTTTTATAGAAAATATAAATATATTTTCAAAGAAATGAAAAAACTTTCGGAATTTTTTTTCGAAGAATGAATTAGGCTTGAAGATGAAGAATATAAAAAAGATAAAAAAAGAAAGAAGAAATAACTAGAAAAGCTCTAGTTATTTTTTATTTTTTTGAAAAATTTAGAAAAAAAAATATAATTAAAAAAATTTAGAAATTTATCAAAAAAAATGATTGAAGAATATAAAAGTTTAAGCGAAAAATTCTTAAAAAAATGATTTTGGTTATATTTTTTTTCACTGATTATTTGACCAGTTTGATATATTACAAAAATAATGATTTCAGAAAAAATAACAGTTTCTGAACTTTGAATTCTGTATTGAATTATCAGCCTTGTGACTTTGATTTCAACTTACAATGATTTATGATTTACTGAAAGTTTAAAGCACTTTATCCCGAAATTTGTCACAGAAAAGAATTATGATAAAGTCAAAAGTGTACTTTTTTATGCACTTTTTGCACAAATAACAACTTCCCTAATTATTGCAGCTTGATTTTATTTTTGAGCAGATTTTATAGCTGAAAATTACTTTAAGAGTCAAGAGGCAAAGGAAATTTTAGAAATTTTTGCATTTTTTTTCATTTGAATAAATATTTTTCAAACAATAAATAATTTCTTTTTGGCTGTTCAAGACGCTTTTGCATACAAACTTACAGAATTTTTTAGAATGATTTTTATTCTTTTTTCTGTCATTTTTGTCTTTTTTGGAAACTATTCTAGTTTGATAAATTATAGCTATTCTTGGCTTATTTGACTGTATATTTGAATAATTATAACTTTATTTATTTTTTACAAAAAATATTACAAAAAATATTTTTCTGAAAGCAAAATTTTAATTGAAAAAAATCTGATAAAAAATATTACAAAATACGCACTTCTCGTTTCACTTTGAACTCAAGTTTGAGTTTTGCTGAGTCAAATTGATATGCAAATGATTATTTACATACTTTGAGCAGAAGATGCATGATATTACACAAATTATCTGAGTATAATAAATATCCCTTTTATCGTACTGTGACCGATTTTTATGCTTTTAATGCCTATTTTCTCAGAACTTAGTTCAAAATGAGAAAAAGAAAAAATCAACAAAATAAAAAACAGTTTTTCAAATATTTTTTTAATAATTTGAATTATTTTTAACTGATTTATGTTTATCTTTGCAAAAGAAATCGCTTTTGTGCTTTTTTGAGAAAAATATATAGAGTCAGGAATAATTTTACAATACTCTATTTTACTTTTAGTTTTCAATTTTTTACTTCAAATAAATTTCAATCTTATGGCTTGAATATGAGAAGTAAAGCAAAGAGTAAAAATTCTTTGAATTGCAATTTTTGTAAATTTTATTTTAAACTTGATTTTTATCAAAATACTTTGAGTTTATTGAGCTTCACTTGCAACTTGATTTGGTTGGATTTTGATTTGGTTTTTAAGCGAAAAATTCCTAAAAAAAGATTTTTCTACTGATTTTGACTTTAAAACAATATCAAAAAATGTAATTTTTTTTATGATTTTTTGAGTTGGATTTTGGTATTTTTTTACACCACTTTTAGAAAATTTGTGAAGAATAAAAAGTTTTTTTGCACTTGCAGGAATCTGAATCTTATGGGGAATAATTTTTATTTTTATAAATAAAAGTATGTTTAAAAATTTTATTTCTGAGATTAAAAAATTAAGATGAAAAAGATAATTATAAGAGTTGAAAGTCACTCAAGTTCTTGAGTTTGATGAATGGAAAGCCGAATTAAGGAATTTACAAAAGTTCTGGAAAATGATTATACTTTTTTAACAAATTCTAAATTTCTGTACAAAAGTAAATTTTTTGGTGAAAAAAATATTTTTTCAAATTATTTTAGTTTTGTCTGAATTTTAAAAGATATTTTTAGTTTTAGAAATTTTGATTTGATTGATAGCAATTGACTTCGCGATAATTTAATTTCTAGTTTAAACTTCTTACTTTTTTGGATTTGTTACAAAGTCAGAAAAACTGAATTTTTTCTAACTATCCACTGAAATCAAGGAATTGAGGAAAATAAATGAATAAAAAAAATCGTTTATGATTTTTTATTTAAGATTTGACTTTTATTATCAAATAAAGTGGTTGTTGTGTCTGAAGAATTAAAATTTTACTTGATTAAAAAATATTCTCTAAATTCAAAAAAAATAGAAATAATTCCAAATTTTGTAAAATTTCAAGAAAAAAAGTTTGAAAACAAAAATAATAAATCAATTTTAGTTTCTAGACTAGATAATCACAAAAGTCAATGAATTTTAAAAGCAATTGATTTTTGTCTAAAAAATAAATTAGAACTTGATATTTATTGATCAGGAAGCCAACTAGAAAATTTAAAAGAAAAATTTAAAACCGAAGAAAAAATAAATTTTTTATGATTTGTAAAACAAGAGGAAATTGATTATAGGAAATATAATTTAATTTTTGCTATGTGAAGAGCCCTACTTGAGTGAATTTCAAATTGATTAATTTGAATTTTGTTAGGTTATGATGATTTAGTTTGTCCTATTTCAGAACAAAATTACAAAAAAATAAAATACTCAAACTTCAGCTGAAGATGAGTAGAAAAGCAAAATATAGATTTAAAAAACATCTGACAAAACAGAGAAGAAGTCTTTGAATTAGTAAAAAATGATTTTAGTTTAGAAAATTTAAAAGATTATTATAAATAAAAACCTAGGAAATTAATTTTCTAGGTTTTTTTATTTTAAGTAATATAAGGCTTTAGGAATTGGAAGAAAGAAGCTCATAGCAAAATTGTAACTTGAAAAAGCAGGTAAAGTCAGATAAGATAAACTATTATTTCAAAAAATGAGCTAATAATTGCTTTTCTTATCGTATGATAAAGCTTTTGGTCTATCTCTATATTTTTATTTTTCATAAGATAAAAAATTAGAAAATAAAAATTAATTGTAAATTAATGATAATAAATATCTATTTTTTATCAAGTCTAAGCAAATATTTTTTTAGAGAAATAATGATTTAAAAATATTTTTTTAAACACTTACTTTGCTCATATTTTTTTCCCAAGAAAAATTTTCTTCTACAAATTCTCTACCATTTTTGGCTATATTTTCAAGAGTTTCACTTTTTGAAATATTTTTCAAAATAGTATCTACCCAACTTCCTGGATCATCATAGCAAAAAACTTCTTTTTCATTTTCTAAATCAATTCCTTCAAGTCAAATTCTAGTTGAAAGTATAGGTTTTCACATTGCTAAGGCATTTAAGACTTTTAATTTTAATCAACTTCAAGATAAAAGTGGAACAACAAAAATTCTAGCTTTATCAAAAAATAATGTATCTTTATTTTTTCAATCTTCTACAATTATGTTTTGTGAAGCCATTTTTTTGATGTATTTTGGAGCATTTTTTCAAATTATGTAGAATTTTATTTCTTTATCTTTTTTAAGAATTTCATCAAAAACATTTTCCTTAAACCAATTTACAGCCTGCAAATTTGGAAAATAATCCATAGAACCAATGAAAACTAAATTTTTTTCTTTTGTTAAGTGAGTGAATTGATACTTTTCAAAGTCAACTCAAGGAAGCAAAACTTCTGTTTTCGTTCTCAAAGATTCATCTTTTTCTAAAAAATACTCTGCATCATTTTGAGTAATTGTAAGTAGTTTATCAACATGCCTCAAATTCTCAAACTCTATTTCTTTCCAAAAAACAGCTTCTCTTTTTATCAAATATCTTTTAATAAAATTTTTTTCTTCCGAAGCAATACGTTCTAAAAGCAAGCTTTCAACATTATGGCTTCTAGAAACTATTTTTACTAAAGGTTTCTTTTCTCTTATATACTCAGCATAACCTGTACAAAAAGCTGTTTCTAGCCAAATTATATCATAATCTTTTTTTGAAAGAGCTTCATCAATCATTTTTTTAAATTTATTTGTGTGATATTTTCTCCAAAAATAGCTTTGATTAAAGATAAAAGCAAGAAATAAATCTTTAAAATTTTGTTTTGTAACATCACGAAAATCAAACCAAAATTTATCAAAAAACTGATGTACTTCCTTAAAATTGTATTTAAAATCCTCTTTTGAAATGTTTGTAATGAAGTCAAGTTCGTTTGTTTTAGACAATTCTTTTATTGTATTGTAAAAAACAATTTTTGCTCAATCATTTGCTGGATAAAAGTACCTAGGTGCAATATATAATATTTTTTTATTTTTTATCATTTTTATATTCTAATTTTTTAAATAATCCTAAAACAAAACCTGATGGAAGCAAAAGCAAAATTCTTTCTAAAAATTGATAAAAATAATCAGAAAAGCTTGCTTTTATTCAATAAATTTTTATTGCTTTTTTTTGAACTTTTAGAGTATTTTTTATAGTTTGTTTTAGGCTTTCGCTTTTTGTTTGCCCACTTCTAATTCTGAGTTTATAAACAAAATCTGGAAAAACTTTTATTTTGTATCATTTTGAAAATATTTTTAACCAAAGATCATAATCTTCTGCAAAATCAAGCCCTTTTTCATAGCCTCAAACTTCTAAAAATACACTTTTTTTAAACATTGTTGTTCAATTTCAGACAGGACTTTTTTTCAAAATCACTTTTTCTACTTCTGGAGAATATTTTCTAAATCATAAAGTTTTCCCTTCTTCATCAATTATTTCATTATTTCAAGAGCAAACTGCAAAATCTGGATTTTTTGACAAAAAATCAAAAAGTAGAGAAATTCTATTTTTTTCTGAAATATCATCACTATCTTGATTACATAAAAATTCTGTGTTTGCTAGCTCTACAAGCCTATTTCTACAAAAACTAATTCATTTATTTTCAGTATTTTTAAATACCCTAATTCTCTCATCTTTTTTAGCAAATTCCTGAATGATTTCCCAACTATTGTCAGTTGAAAAGTCATCTAAAATAATAAATTCAAAATCTAAAAAATCTTGATTTAAAATACTAAAAATTGCTTCTGGTAGATATTTTTCAGTATTGTAAACAGGCATTATAACAGAAACTTTTGGCATTTTTAAATAATATTATATTTTCTTAATAAAATAAAACTTCAAGATCAAATCAAGAATATAATAGTGAAAATGAAGAAAAAATCTTGTTTTTCTAAATCTTTTTCTTTTAATTCCTCTTCTAACACATTTTTATTAGATATTTGCTTTGAATAGGTATTTATAGGTTTTTCTATAAATTCCACTTCAAATATTTTTTCATAAGTTTTCCCTTTGAAATCCTCTGTTTTAAGCAAAACTTTATATTTTCAAGGTTTTAGATATTTTACCGATTTTGGGTTCTCTCAAGTAAAAGTTTCCCCATTTCAGAAGTCCCAATTCAAGCTTTTATAAGCTCAAGAACTCTTTCTTCAATCAAAATTTACATTACAAGTTTTATAACAAGTCAGCTTATTTTCCGACAGAATTTTGTTTTTTGAAGCTCTTCACTGAACTTCAATAATCAAGTTTACAGGTCAAGTTTTTATTTTTTTAGACTTTCTTGCTCTTTTCTTTCTAACTTTTTTCACAACTTCAACTTCAAAAAAATCTAATAATTTTTCTCCTTTTTCATCTATAAATTCCACTTCTATCTTATATTTTCAAGGAAGAAATTTCTTTGATTTTGGATTTTTTCATTCAAATGTTTCTCAATTTCAAAGCTTCCAAGAAATATTTTTCTGCTTAATATTCGTTTTTAATCCAAAATTTAAACTACAAGTTCAAATACATTTTACTTTTTTTCAGTTTATAATTTTATTTTTTGTTTGTTTTCATTGCAAATATATTTCTAAAAACTTTTTTTCTTGCTGTTTTTGATTTTTTACAGCATTTTTTTTGATTGTTCTAGCTTTTTTGACTTTTTGAGTTTTTGGCTCAAGTTTATTAAAGTTTGAAATAAAATAATCTTTGTAAGTTATTTCTATTTTTCTTTTTTCTGAAAAGATTTCTTCTCAATTTTCTCAAATTTGATAAAATTCAAAAATAAAATTTCAAGCTCTTTTGTGAGGTAATTCTTTTTTAAAATCTCAATTTTGGTCTGGAATTATTTCAAAGATTTCATCTGGAAAATATCAAGTCAAAGCTGAAGTTGAATATTTTTTAACTAAAATATTTTTTTTACTATTTCAAGAAATAATTAAAAAATTTTGATTTTTCCTAATTTTTAAAGGGAAAAGCTTTTTTTCTTGCTTCTTTTCAAATATTTCCTTCAAAATATTTTTTCTAACTTCAATATTATAAAAATATTCTTTAGAATTATTCTTTTCATCAAAAACTTTTAAAGAAATTTTATGATTTCAAGGCCCAAAAGTCTGAATAGAAGGATTTTTTCATTCAAAAGTTTTTCCATTTCAAAAATCCCAAAGGTATTCTTTTATATCTTTTGAAGAATTGTAAGCAGAAAAATTAAAATTACATTTTTCATCTAAACAGAGAGCAAATCACGACCAAAGTTGATATTTTTTTGACTTTCAAGTTAAGATAATTTCAGCTTCAAGATTTTTTGGCTCAAAAGTATTCTCAAATTCTAGTAAATCTTCTCCATAAAGCGTTCAATTCTTTTTATCAAAAACTTTTAAAACAACTAAATGTTTTCAGTAAGGAAAAGAAACTGCTGAAGGGTTACACTTTTTTTCAGTTCAAAGCTTAAAATCACCATTTCAAAAAGTCCATTCACATCTCAAATTTTTGTTTTTTGTTGAAAATGTAAAATTCACTTTACAATCTTTAGTCAGACATTTTTTATCATTAAGTCCTGATTGGACCACAATTCTTGGTTTTACAAAGTCTTGAGTTTGAGCAGAAATTCAAGAATTATTTTTCAAAATTTTAAATTCTCTTTCTTTAAAAATATTTTTATCAGATTTTTTTAAAATTTTTACTTTAAAAATTGTTTCTTTCTCAATTATATCAACTGTTTTTGGATTACAGTTCTCTTCAATTAAACTTCCTGAAGAATAAAACTCACAAATAAAATCTTTTTGCTTGAAGTCTTCTGAAAAACTTGATCTAAAATCAAAATTTACCTTACAAATACTGCTTTCACAAAGATACTCAGACTTATCTTTTTCTTTTTCAATTAAGTAAGTTGGCTTTTGAAAAATATTTTTTATCTGGAAATTTTGTTCAAAATCAGAATTCAAATTTCAAGAATTTGTTGAGCCGGAATTTACAATTCAAGAATTTGTTGTTCAAGTTGAAGAAATATTTTGTCTTTTTATAATTTTTATCTCTCTTTTTTTAAAAATACTTTTATCTGTTTTTTTAGAAACTTTTATTTCAAAAATATTCTCAAGTTCTTTTATTTCAATTGTTTTTGGATTACAATTTTCTTCAATTAAGCTTCCTGAAGAGAAAAACTCACAAACAAAATCTTTTTGTTTAAAATCCTCTGAAAAACTTGATCTGAAGTCAAAATTCACTTTACAATCATTAAAAGAATCACAGAAATATTCATCTTTTTCTTGGTCTTTCTCAAGCAAATAAGTTGGATTCTGAAAAATATTTTTTATCTGAAAATTTTTTGCAAAATCTGAGATTGTTATTCAAGTGTTCGTTGAGGGAGAGTTTATACTTCAAGAATTTGTATTTCACGAATTTGTTACTCAAGTTAAAGAATTATTTTGACTTCAAGAATTTGTCGTTCAACTATTTGTAGATCAAGTTGAAATAGTTCAAGAATTTGTCATTCAAGAGTTCATAGAACCGGTATTTGAGCTTCCTGTTCAAGAATTTTGATTATTTTTAAAAATTTTGAATTCTTTTTCTTTAAAAATATTTTTATCAGATTTCTTTAAAATTTTTATTTTTAAAATAGTTTCCTTTTCAACAATTTCAATTGTTTTTGGATTACAGTTTTCTTCAACTAAACTTCCAGATACATAAAATTCACAAGTAAAATCTTTTTGTTTAAAGTTTTCTGAAAAACTTTGCCTAAAATCAAAATTTACTTTACAATCATCTTTTTCACAAAAATATTCTTCTTTTTCTTGATCTTTTTCAAGTAAATAAGTTGGATTTTGAAAAGTATTTTTTATTTGAAAATTTTGCTCAAAGCTAGAGCCAATACTTCAAGAATTAGTTGTTCAAGAGTTTGAGTTCTGCGATCAAGTTCAGCTTGAGGAATTTCCACTTCAAGTTAAAGAATTATTTATATTTCAAGAATTTGTACTTTGTGAAGGATTTGAAGTATTTTGGCTTCAATCTTGAATTCAAAGATTTTCTGAAGTTGTTCAAGTCGAAGAATTATTTAATTTAAACTTTTGAGAATCCTTGTCATCATCTCTTTTTGGAACAATTACATCCTGAGAATTTTGAGACTCGATTTTATTTGACTCTTCTGAAGCTAAAGAAGTATTTTCATTTACAGAAAAAACAGATGAAAAAGAGAAAACAAAGATAAAAAATGTAGTAAATATTTTTTTGAAAGTCATAATTTTATCTAAAAAATTTATTATAAATAACCTTTAAAGCAATATTTATTGCATTTAGTGAAGATTGTCACTTCTGCAAAGAATAATCAGTATATTTTATTACAACAAAAACTTCTGTGTATTTTATATTATTTTTTCGAACTTCGTCTATAAGTTCAGAAGCATAAGCCATCGAATCCATTTTTAAATGAATTTTTTTAAGAGCTTCAAATCTAAATCATCTAAGTCAATTATGTGTATCTGTAAGGTAAATTCCACTAACTAGAAAAGTAAATATTTTTCCTAAAAACAAAACTATTTTTCTAAAAAATGGAACATTTGTTTCTGACTTTTGTAAAAATCTTGAACCAAAGATGACCCACAAATCTTTATCAGACTCAAATTTTTTTAAAAATTTTTGAATATCTGCTACACAATGCTGTCAATCAGAATCAAAAGTGATTACATATTTTACTTTTCAGAATCTTCGAATATACTCAAAACCTGTTTCCAAAGCTGCTCCTGCTCACCTATTTGTTGAGTGATTTACAAAAAATATTTTTCAAGAAAAACTTTCTAAAATTTCTTTTGTTTCGTCTGTAGAGCCATCATTTACAACAAGAATATTTTTATAGCCATTTTTAAGCAATTCTTCTAAAACTCATTTTATAACTTTGGCTTCGTTATAAGCTCGAAGCAGAATAACTTCATTTCAAATAATTTCTTCCTTTTTTGATGATTCTATAGCCAAATCTCGAATTATTTTTGTTGTGTCTTCATTTGATCTTGTAGTTTTTGAAATCAAAAGTAAAACAAAATAAAATAAAAAAATAATTGAAATGTAAACCAAAACATCAGCTCACCTCGCTACTCAAAATATTTGTCAAAATTTATCTAAACTTTTAGGAAAAAAAGAAAAATAAAAAAGTCAAAAACAAATTCAAAAAAATACCAAAAAGTGTAAAATATTTATTTTCTGTTTTCTGGCTATATCAAAGGAAATTATAAAAATAATTGTTCAAGAAATGATAAAAAAAAAGTGAAGCCAAGTCATAATTTTTCAAAAAATCTTTATTGTTTTGATTTTACAAATTTCTCACAAAAAAGCAAGAAAAAAGTTTAGAAATAATTCTAAACTTTTTCTCCTCCAAAAACCTTATTTCACTTTTTTCCACCATTTTTCAAATTTGAATTCTTTGGCATCTAAATCGACTTTCTCTCAAATCATAGGAGTTAGTAAATTATAACTCTCTGTTTTTGAAAGTTCTGAAATCTTTTCAAGTGGTTCGTACCATTTGTGATTAGAAAGCCTAAATTTTCAAGAATGCACTGGAATCATATTTTTTGTATTTAGTTCTTTGGCTTCTTGAACAACTTGTTCAGGCATAGAGTGATGCTCTGGCCAGCTTTCATTGTATTGTCAATTTTCCAGAAACGCAAAATCAAAAGGTCAGTATTTTTCTCAAATTTCTTTAAAATGCTTTCAGTAACCAGAATCTCAGCCAATAAATATTTTTTTTCAATTTATTTCTAAAACATAACTTCACCATAAAGTATTGTTTCTATTAAAGCTTCTTCCTGAAAAATGTCTAGAAGTTGTAAAAGTTATTTTTGAATTCTCTCAAATGATTTCCTCTTCTCACCAATCCTTTTCTGAAACTATTGCCATATCGTATCACCAGCGCTCAAAATGACCTCAAACTCAAAGTGGAGTAAAAACTTTTTTTATTTTTGGCTTCAATTTAAGAATAGTTTCGTAATCTAAATGATCATAGTGATCGTGAGTAATTATCAAAAAATCTATTTCAGGCATTTCTTCAGCTTTGTAAATATTTGTCCCAGCAAAAGGTTTGTTAAATCAAGGAACTGGAGAGGCTCTATTGCTAAAAACTGGATCAATTAAAAACT
>MOLU01000007.1 GCA_003260325.1 Candidatus Gracilibacteria bacterium GN02-872
TTTTATGAGTAGCCTATTTTATCAAATCTTTAACAAAAGTATTGAACTAAAAGAAGATGTAATCAAAGATTTCTTAGTTGATGTTGAGAAATTGTTTAAAAAATTTCAAGAAGACAAAGATATAGACAACATCAGAGTTTTGAAAAATAAAATTGAGCATTTGCTTGAAAATAAGCCAAAAAAACTTACAAAAGATGCAAAAAAAGAATACAAACTAATTGATGATTTTCTTGATCAAGTAAATGATTTTATCAGCATCAAAGAAAAGCAATTAAAAGAACAACAAAAAGCTAAAATAGTTGATGTTGTGAAAGAAGTAGAAGCTGATTACAAAAAATGTGCAGATATTCCTGAAGAAAAAAGAAAAAAATACAAAAAAGTTTGTGTAAAAAAATCTAAAATAAGATATGAAAAAGAGATTATAGAGCTTCAACTTGAACTTTTAAAACTACAAAATCATATAAAAGAAACAGGACAAAAGCTTTTAATTATTTTTGAATGAAGAGATGCTGCTGGAAAATGAGGAACAATCAAAAGATTTAGAGAATATTTAAATCCTAGATGAGCTAGAGTTGTCGCTTTGGAAAAACCAAATGAACTAGAAAGAACTCAATGGTACTTTCAAAGATACGTTTCACATTTGCCTGCTGGTTGAGAAATGGTATTTTTTGATAGAAGTTGGTATAATAGAGCCGGTGTTGAGCCTGTTATGTGATTCGTTTCAAAACAATCTTATGAAGATTTCTTAAAAGATGTTCCAAATTTTGAAAAAATGCTTGTAAAATCTGGAATAAAAGTTATAAAGTTTTATTTCTCAGTTTCAAAAGAAGAACAAGCAGCAAGATTTGAATCTAGAAAATATAACCCATTAAAACAATACAAATTATCTTCAATTGACCAACACTCTCAACAACTTTGGGATAAATACACTTTAGCAGAATACCATAATTTCAAAAATACTCATAGCAAAGCAGCTCCTTGGATTTTAATAAATAGTGATGACAAGAAAAAAGCTAGATTAAATGCTATAAAATATGTTTTGAATTTATATGATTATCCTGAAAAAATAGATAAAGAAAAACTGAAACTTGATAAAGATATAATTTATAACTGAGAGAAAAAAGTAAAAGAACTTGAAAAAATCATTGATAAAGATGTTGACTTATTTGACTAAAAATAGCTTCCTAAAAAGGAAACTATTTTTTTTCTTCTTTTTCAAAAATTTTTTTCAAATCTCTTTTTATATCTTTTATTTTCTGAACTCTTTTTTCTTTTTTAAAAAAATTTGCAAACATATAAATCATTGATCTTCTAAGCTTTACTAAATATCTGACTTTATCAACCTTTACAATTAAAATAAATCAAATAATAAGTATAAAAACTCAAACAACAACTCATCAAAAAGGCACAAAAATAATAAAAATTATTCAAATAATTATCAAAAAAACAGCAAAAAATACCCTTAGGAAATAAGGAAATTTTAGTTTTTCTCTCAAAAAATTAAAAATTTTATATTCCATTTTTAAAAAACTTTTTTAGAAAAATTCTTGTCAGTTATATGAAATCTTTTAAAAAAATCAAGTTTATTTTGAAAAAAGCATAAAAAGATTTTATAATTTTTTACCAGTCTTTTTTATGACTATTTTTACTAGAAAAGGGATCCTCAAAAAAGGCATCTCAAAAAATATCATCAGAAAAATCATTTTGTTTTTTCTTGTCAAAACTTGAAGAATAAGTTTTTTCTACTTTTTTTAAATATTTTTCATAATCTTCCAAAGCTTTTTTTTCTTCTTCAGATAACTCTATTTTATCACTTTCTTGCATCTTTTGTCAATTTTTTTCATCAGAACTTTTATTTTCTAAATTTTTCTGATTTTCTTGACTTTTATTTTGTCAGTTTTTTTCTTGATTTTGTCAGTTTTTTTCTTGATTTTGCATTTTATCATCTTGATTCTGCGAATTTTGATTATTTCCTTCAGATTTTTCAGAATTTTCTTGATTTTGTTTCTCATCATTATTTGATCAACTTCAAGAGTTTTGTTTTTCTCATTGTTGTTGCTCTTTTTCTTCTGTTTCTTCTTGATTTTGTTCTAATTCATTTAACTTATTTTTTATAAATTCTATATTTTTCTCTATTTCCTGACTTTTCTTGATATTTAAAGCTTCTTCATAGTAAGAAATTGACTGAAGCCAATTCTGTTTCTTTTGCTCTTTGTATTCAGTTTTTTCTCAAATTCTATAATAAACATTTCAAAGAGAAAAATTTGACAAAAAAACAGAATCTTTATTTTCTCAAGTTTTTAGATTTTCAAAAATATTTTTTGCTTCTTCAAGATTTCAGCTTTTATAAGCCAAAACTCATAAATTATATTTTCAAAAATTATTTCAAGCATTTGAAAAATATTTTTTTGCTTCTTCAAAATTTTTATTTGCAAAAGATTTTTCTCATAAATAATTATAAAAATAAGATTTCAAACTAAAGAAATTCAAGGCCAGAAATACTAAAATCAAAAAAATTAAAAATATTTTATTTCTCATATTTTTTATTGTCAAAAATATAAAATGCCAAAAATAAAACAAAAAAGAAAAATGAAACAAAAGCCAAAATCCTAGAAATACTTTTCATAGAATTAGAAAAATTTTCACTAAAAATATTTTTTTCAAGTTTTTCTAAATCATTTTGAAATTTATCTAAATCTGTAATTTTATCCATTTTTAAATATTTTCAGTTTGTTAAATTTGCTAATTTTTTTAGATTTTTTTCTCAAAGCTTTGCTATCACTTCTTTTCAGTCATATTTTTGGAAATTTTTTCTTCAAAAAATATCTTCTCATAAAATTATTTTTCATCAATCTGAGCTTCAAACTCAAACTATAAAATATTTAGATTTTTTTCAAATTGTTTTTTTTATTTCATCAGAAAATTCATAATCATCATCTCATCAATCTGAAACAAAAACTATAGCTTTTGATTTATTCTCTGCATAAAGTAATCTAGTTTCAGCTAATTTAACTGCTTTTTCAAAAGAAGTTCATTGATTTTCAAAATCTCTATAATCAGCTTTCTGCAAAAAAGTTAAAAACAAGTCTGTATCATTTGTCAAAGGCAAAGTTGACTTGGCATCTCAAGCAAAAATAACCAAAGAATATCGATTATTTTTATTTTTCAAAACAAAATATCAAATCGATTTTTTGGCAAAATCAAGTCTCAAGTAGTTACCTCAATCCCCTCTAACATCAGCAACATTCATAGATTTGCTTACGTCAAGCACAAAAACGATATCTATTCCCATCCTTTGCTCTTTATCTCCAGGAAAATATTTTATTCAAAAAATAGATAAAAAAATAGAAAAAAAACTAAAAAATAAAAATAAAAATTTAAAATAAAAATATTTAGAAAACTCAATTCAATATTTTTTAGAAATTTCAAGATTATTTTTATAAAAAGTAAAAAAACAAAATCCTAGAAATAGCATTATAAAGATGAATATCAAAATTGTAAAAATATTTAAATTAAAAACTTGCATTTTTATTTTTTTATTTTATAATATTAAAACTTTAATTATTTTTTTTAGAAAAATGAATTTAGAAACAATAAATACTTGAGGAAAAGAAGAAACAAAAAATATAGATTTAATAAAAAAGCTAACTATAGAGCACAGAAATATAATCAATGAAATCAGAAATAGTGATATTCGTAATTCTTATCCTTACAATCAAGATCCTAGATTCAATCCTAAATTAAAGTAAAAATAATTTATTTTTCTTTTTTATTTTTGAAAAATATTCTTTAAGTTCAAAAAACTACAAAAAAGTAAAAATAGTAAAAAACTCAGAAAATAAGCAAAGCTATCATAAATATCCCTATAAGTTTTTTTTGTTTTCTCTTCAATATCAGTTTTCTGTAGTTTTTCGAGCTCAGTAAAAATATTTTCAAAAGATTTGTTATCAGTAGCTCTAAAAAATTTTCAATTTGTAATTTCAGAAATTTCTTTTAAAAACACATCATTTAGAGGCTTAACAATAGCCTTTTGTTCAAAAGGTCAATTTTTATAATTTACAAAAGCATCTTGTTTTCCTCAAATTCAAACACTATAAATTTTTATTCAATCATCCCTTGCTGAAATAGAAGCTACTTTTGGCTCTGCTCAAGTATTTGCATCTCAGTCAGTTATCAAAACAATTGTTTTTTCTCTATTTTTATCATCTTTATCAAACATATTTTTCCCCATCAAAATCGCATCTCAAATGGCTGTTCAGGGAAATTGAGATTGGTTTATCGTCTCTGTAGAAATATTTTTTACAGTTTCTTCCAAAATTTTGTAATCAAAAGTTAGAGGAATTCAAACAAATGGTTTTCAAGCAAAAAGTACAAGTCAAACTCGATTTGTTTTTTGTTTTTGTAAAAAATTTATAATCAGTTTTTTCGCGGATTCTAGCCTAGTTGGTAATAAATCTATAGCATTCATACTTTCTGAAACATCAAAAGCCAAAACTATATCAATCCCGCTTTTTTTGTCTTTTTCATCAGTATTTACTTTATTTGGATTAGCAAAGATAAAAGAAAACATAAAAAATGCTGAAATTATCAGAAAAATCCTAAAATAAAATAAAAAAGAATTTCTTTTAAAAACCTGTTTTAAATCATTAAAAGCCGAAAAATTTTGATATTTATTTCTATTTTTATAAAAAAGAAATAAAAAAAATAAAGCTAAAATTGGTAAAAAAAGATAATATGGTTCAAAAAATTCTACATTAAATATTTTCATAATTTTTTAATTTTATAAATCTTTTTCAAAAATATCTTTTAAATCTTGAAAAATATTTTCTATTTGCGAGGCATCAATTTCATTTTCTTTATACTTTAAAAAATAAATTTTTGAGAATAAATTAACAAAATTTTCATCAAAATTTAAATTTTTAAATTCTGAAAAACTCATTTTTGAAATTTCAGTATTTCAAGATTTCTTCTCAAGAAATAAAGAAAATAAGTGTAAACTTTTTTCTAAAAAATTATCAGAATTTTTTAATTTTTCAAGTTCAATCAAAAAATCTATATTTTTTTCTTCTGTTTTTTTTACTTCTTTGATTTCTACTTTTGGCTTATTTTTAAATAAAAACAAATAAAAAATAAAAATCAAAAAAATTATTCAAACAACAAAAAAACTATAAATTTCAAAAGGAAATCACAAATCAAATCATTTTTCAAAAATATCTTTCATAAGCTACAACTTGCTAAAATAAAGAAATAATTCTTTAAAAATATTTTTTTTCGTATCCATATAAATATATCAAATTTTATTTTTTTTCAAAATATTTTTAAAATTTTCTAGTTTTTCCTTTCTTAAAATATTAAATTTTTCAGTTTCTTTTGAACTCAAAGATAAATCCAAAAAATTGTTATCAGATGCAAAAACTACATCATTTCAAATATTTTCTAAATTATTTTCAAAATAATCAAAAATATTTATAAAAATAACTTCATTTCTCAGTCAAAGAATTTTTAAACTTTTATCATCTTCTTGCAAAATATCGTCACTTAAAATAAAAATTAAATTATCTTTTGTTTTATTTTTTACTAAATTTTCAAAAATCTTTTTTGTTCGATTATGGTCTATTTTTCAGCTTCTCTGAGAATTTTCTATTTTATCAATTGTTCTCAAAATATTTCAAAAATCTTTTTTGTATGGAATAAATTCTTGTTTTTCGCTTCAATAAAACAAAATTCAAAAACTGTCAGAATTTTTATATGAACTAAAAGCCAAACTATAAAAAACCTCTTCTAGTATTTCTTTTTTGGTTTGTTTAGCTATTTTCCAAAAAATAGAAGGGTTTAAATCAATCAAAAACAAAACTTTTAGTTCTTTTTCTTCTTCAAATATTTTAGAATAAATTTTATCAGTTTTTGATGAAGTTTTCCAATCAATTGCCTTAACGGGGTCTCAAAAAACATATTCTTTATGTTCTGAAAAATTTATTCAGCTTCAGTGAAACTTACTTTTATACAAGCCAAAAAGTAAATTTCAAATTGATTTAGTTAATTTAAAATCAATAAGTTTTATTTTTTTTATTATTTGCATAAGTTTTATTTAGTTGGAGGGGGAACGTGAATCTTTTATTATTTTACTTTATTATTTTACTTTATTTTTTATTTATTTTTTATACTTTTTAATTATTTTATACTTTTTATATTTTTACTTTATTTCTTATTTTATATATTTTTATGAAAAATATTCCCCCTCCGTGCTTTTAAGATACAGTTATTTTAGAAATTATTTGTTCAATTATATATTCTTCATCAATCTCATCAACTATTGCTTCATAGCTTAAAATAAGTCTATGGCAAAGAGTATTTTTTACTAATTTTTTTATATCTTCTGGAATTACAAAACTTCTTCATTCTATCAAAGCTAAGGCTTTTGCTGCTCTAAGAGTAGAAATTCATCATCTTGGAGAAACTCAAAAATTTATGTATTTTTTCAAATCTTTTAATCAATAATTTTCTGGATTTCTCGTCGCATCAACTATTTTTGAAACATAATCAAAAATTGCATCTGAAATATATATTTTCTCAACTAAGTCCTGCAGATGAAAAATATCTTGTTTTGAAAGGATTTTATTTACTTCTTTTTTATCATCATAAACAACATTTTTATACATTTCTTTTTCTTGTTCAAAACTCGGATAATCAACTTTTACTTTCATAGAAAATCTATCAAGTTGTGCTTCTGGAAGCTTATAAGTTCATGACTGTTCAACTGGATTTTGTGTTGCTAAAACTAAAAATGGTTTTTCCAGAACAAAAGTTTCTTTTCAAATAGTTATAGAACCTTCAGCCATAGCTTCAAGTAGAGCAGACTGGACCTTTGACGGGGCTCTATTTATTTCGTCGGCTAAAATAAAATTATTAAAAATTGGTCATTTTTTTATATCAAAACTAGAATTTTTTATATTAAAAATCTCAGTTCAAATCAAATCACTTGGTAACAAATCAGGTGTAAATTGAATTCTATTAAAGCCTAAATCAACACATTTACTCAAAGTTGAAATAGTCAAAGTTTTTGCAAGTCAAGGCATTCACTCAAGTAAAATATGTCATCCTCAAATAAGACAAATAATAGTCTTTTCAATTAAATCATTTTGTCAAAAAACTTTTTTTGATATTTCCATTTTTAGCTCTTTTACTTTTTGTGAAGCCTCATAAATATCTTTTTCTAAAATTTCCATTTATTCTCAAAAAATTATAAAATTAAGCTTTTAAATCTTTTCTCAAATTCGTCAAAATCAAAGAATTTTCAGAAATCAAATCTAGAGTTTTTTGCTCAAATGAAGTATTATATTGTTCTAACAGTAGTTTATGATATTTTTTTCTTTTTTTGATTTCATTTTTCAATGATTTTTTAGTTACTTTTTGAGAATTTGTAAACCTAGCTGTAGCGTCATCTCTGTAAAATCACTGTAAATTTGCATCAGGTTTAGAATGGTTTCAAAAAGCCAAATTTCACGGAATAGATGTAAAAAGTACAAATAACAATATTAAAAATTTTTTTCTCATATTTTTTTATTATAAATTATTTTTCAAGAAATTCTTTTATTTTTTCAAGAAATTCTTTTTTATCAAGTTCTAAATCTGAATATTTTAATTTGTTAAAAAATAAATTTATTTCTCTAAGTTTTTCTTTTTCTTCAGATTCAGCTATTTGTTCAATCATTTCAGAAATATTTTTATTTCAAATCTCAATTCAATATTTTTCTAAAATTTTATTCTTTATACTTTTTTCAGCTTGCTCAAGAAAATCATTTGAGTTTATGTCTAAATTTTCTCTAAAATTTTCATCTTCTTTTTGCTCTTGATCATTAAATTCTGCTTCTTGTTTTTTTGAACCAAATCATAAAAAATAAATTAGAATTCATAAAATAATTATTAAAAAAAATATTATTAAAAATGTATTTATTCAAGATTTTTCATCAACTTTTTCTTTTGTTTCAATTAAAAAATTACCTGTAGAATTATTATTTAAGGCTAATTTAAGGTCAGAAGCTTTATTTTCTTGATGAACATTTTCATTTACAACTTTTATTTTCAAAGCATCTATTTGCCTTTTTTCTCAATCTTTATCAAAAGAAAATGGTCAAATATCAAATTCTCAAGTTTTTTTTGGAATCAAAGAAAAAGTGTAACTTGCCCTTCCCTCTTTTTTTTCTTCTAATTGTCAATTTTTTATTATTCATTGAGAAATAAAGCTAAATCATTGATTTATCAAAGAAATATCAAAGTTTTCCATTCATTTTACTTTTTTTATGCTTTCAAGCAATTCAGAAATATCAATATCTCAATCAATTCAAGTAAAATCAACATTCAATGAAACAAAATCATCTTTTGAATTTATTTCAGTTTTATCAGCTTTTATATCAACTTCATATGTAAAAACACAATCTGTTGAGAATAAAAGTAATGATAATAAGACAATTATTTTTTTCATTTTTTCAAATTTTCGCTTAAATATCTAAATTTAAAAATATTATAACTATGAATTGTTAAGAAAGTGTTAAGAAAAAGTTTTTTTTTTGTTAATTTTTTGGAAATTTTAGTTTTTTGCTTAAAATAACAGTTGTATTTTTAAAAATTTAAAATATTTCTTAAAAAATAAAATTATGAAAGTTCTCGTTGTTGAAGATGATCAAATCATTTGACCAAATATCTGCGAATATTTAGAAGAAAATAGTTTCTTAGTTACTTTAAAAGAAAACTGACAAGATTGACTTAAAGAAGCGCTAAAAAACAAATATGATATTTTTATTTTAGATGTGATGCTTCCACTAAAAGATGGTTTTAGTATCGCAAAAGAAATAAGAGAAAACTGAATCAAAACTCCAATTATTTTTTTAACTGCAAAAGAAGATTTAGAAAGCAAAGAAAGATGATTTAATGTTTGATGAGACGATTATTTAACAAAACCTTTTAAATTAAAGGAATTAGTTTTAAGAATAAGAAGTATTCTCAAAAGAGTCAATAAATCTGAGATTTTAGACAAAATAGTAGCTTGAGATATTATTTTAGATTTAGGCTTAAAAGAAGTAAAAAGATGAAATAAAATTATAAATTTAACTCCAAAAGAATTTATGATTTTAGAATATTTAATGAAAAATAAAGGAAAAGCGGTTCCGAAAAAAGAAATTTTAGAGTACATTTGGTGAATAAATAATGATATTTGGTCTGATGTAATCAGAGCTCATATTTTGACTTTGAGAAAAAAATTAAATGATTGATTCAAATTTGACCCAATAGTAACAGTAAGGTGAATTTGATTTAAGTTTTTAGATTAAAAATATGAAAAATAAATTTTGAATAAAAACAAGAGTTTTTTTGTGATTTTGATTTTTTTTGATCACAATTATAAATATTCTTTTATATCTTTTATATCTTTGAGTTGAGGATTCTTTTATTTCTGGAATTGAAGCAAATATTGAGAAAAATTATAACACAATAAAAAAAGTAATTGACCAACAAGAAGCTGAAAACAAAGATACAATAAATCTCACAAGTGATGATCTAAAAAGCCTAAAAGATTTATGATTTTTTACATCTTTTTGAAAGAAAAATGAAGAAATAGAAAAAAACTACAAACTTTGAAGTTTTGTTTATTGAAAAGAAATCTTTTTTAGGTGAGATTATAAATGATACAACATCATAATTTGAAAAAATATTTCTGATTTCTTGAATTACAAGTCAAAGATGATGGAAGTTATTTTGTATGCAGATTTGATTAGTGTAATTATTTTGATTGTTATGGTTTATCTTATAACAAACAGACTTTTGAAACCACTTATTGAATTATCAAAATTTATTTCAAAATATGACATCACAAAAAATAAAGAACTTATAAAAAATAATTATTGAGATTCTGAGATTTGACTTATAACAGACGCAATAAATAATTTAATTTCAAAATCAAAAAATATTTTAGAATCGCAAAAAAGATTTATTCAGGATTCAAGCCACGAGCTAAAAACCCCTCTTATGCAAATTGATTCAAATATTGAGCTTTTAGAAGAAAAAATTGAAGATGAAAAAATTCTCAAAAAACTTGAAAATATCAAAAAATCAAGTGAAAATATTAACAAAATTGTTTCAAATTTATGATTTATTTTGAGATGAGAAGAAAATTTCCAAAACACAGAAAAAATAGATATTTATAAATATCTAAATAATTTAGTAAAATGATTTTATAGCATAGCAAATGAAAAAAATATTCAGATAAATATCGAAAAAATAGAAGATTTGGAAATAGAAAATAACACTTATTTTTTAGACAGACTTTTCGGGAACTTGATACAAAACGCAATTTTTTACAATAACTGAAATTCTGAAATAAAAATAAAAATTTTTAAAAATAAAGTTATTTTAAAAGATAATTGAGTTTGAATAAAAAAAGATGAATTAGAAAAGATCTTTGATAGATTTTATAGGAACTCTGATTCAAATATTTATAACAAAAATTGAAGCTGACTTGGTTTAACAATAGTGAAAAAGATTTGTGATGATTTTGGTTGGGAAATATATATTTCCTCAGAAATATGAGTCTGAAGCACTTTTGAAATAATTTTTAAACAAAATTAAAAGCTTGGATTCTCCCAAGCTTTACCTACAAACCTAAAAAAATTGTGAGAACTATAATGAAAATAACAATTGCTATAATAGCAACTGCAAGTTCCCCATCAATTTCTTCTTCATTCATTTTTCCTCCTTTTCATTTTTTGAAAGAATGTAATTATAATCTTTTTTACAAAAAGTCAAGAAAAAACCTGACTTTTTAAAAGTCAGGTCCTAATGATTTAATAAACACTGAAGCCCCCAGCCATTAAAATGGCCAATATGAAGGCAACAACTATTTCTATTGCGTCAAAGATGTCTAAATCATCCATGACTCCCCCTTTTTTAAAAACTACTAAAATTAGTAGCAGAATAATTATACATAAAGATATTATTTTGTAAAGATATTTTTTATTTTTTTCAAACAAAAAAAATTTTTTTAAATATAATTCAGAAAATATCCTTTTAAAAAAAATAAAAATGAGCTTTCTAATATACTTAATTTCTTTTCTAGAGTGATTTACAACTCTTTCAGTTGAAATAATCGCAATCAGAAGATTTACTCCAATAATTTGAACAAATTCAATTTCTACTTCAATAATTCTCTGAGTAATACTTTTAGCTTTATCTTATGGCTACTACATCGGTTGAAAAAACACAAAAAACTTAGAATCGAAGGATTTAATCAAAAAAATAATTTTTAATTTGACTGTCGCTTGAACTTATTATTTATTTTTTACATTTATCTTTGATCAGCTAATTCTTAGTTATTTGATTTTATATATTCAAAGCTATTTTTTCGCAATTCTCTTAAGTTCGTTCTTGTTATTTTTTATTCCAGTATTTTTAGCTTCTCAAACAATTCCCTTACTTTCAGAAGTTTTGAAATGAGAAAATACTTGAGAAAAAGTTTGAAAACTATTATTTTTTTCAACAGTTGGATCATTTTTAGGCTCTGTTATGACTTCTTCGGTTTTATTTCCTTTTATTTGAGTTTACAAAAGTTCGATTTTTGATTCTTTTTTGTTGACTTTTAGTTCTGTAATTTTGATTTGATACATTTTAAAAAAATATAAAGAAATAAACTTTGTTTCTATTTTATCAATAATTATATTTTTCCTAAGTATTATTTTAATCATAAAACCTGATTCTCTAAGTAAAAATTCTCTTTTTAAAATAGCAAATTCTTACCATGATATAGAAATTTATGACACAAATGAAAACACAAGAATTTTTTCAATGAATTGATGATATTCATCAGGAATTGACAAAACAACAAAAGAAAGTTTTTTTAATTACATAAAAGAAATCAAAAAAAATATTTCTGAAAACAAAGGAAAAAATTTAAAAATTTTAATTATTGGTTGAGCTGGTTTTACTCTACCTAAAGAACTTTCTGAAAAAGAAAATATTGATTTAATTGATGTTGTAGATGTCGATCCAAATTTGAAAGATATTTCAGAAAAATATTTTTTACAAGAAAAGCTTTCAAAAAAGGTAAACTTCATAGTTGAGCCTTCAAGGTATTTTTTAAATAATGCAATCAAAAATAATAAATTTTATGATGAAATAGTTATCGATATTTATGTCGGAAAGAGTTTACCAAGCCAAACTTTGACAGAAGAATTTTTTAAAAATATCAAAAAAATTGGGAAAAATATAAATATAAATATTATTTCTGATTTAGAATTAAAAACTGATTTCAGTAAAAATCTTTTCAACACAATGCAAAAAGCATTTTGAAAATTATATTTTAAAAGTGAATTAGATGAAAATAGAGAATGAAATTATTTAACAAACATAGTAGTTTCAAATAATTATTTTCCAGACTACTCTCAATACACTTTTGATAAAAATTTTTGAATCTATACAGATAATAAAAATAGCATTGAAATCGATGTTTTCAAAAGAGGATTATAAAAAGGACTTCCTTAAAGGAAATCCTTTTTTATCTTTTTCATCTAAAACCTCATCTTCTTCCTCTTCAAAAAGAATCATTTGTTTTTGCCTTTGCTTTCACAACTACAGGTTTTCTCTTATCTTGTTGCTTAAAAACTTGCAAAATTATTTCTGCTTCATATTCTGGAACATTTATATAAGAAAAATCATTGAAAATCTCTATTTTCCCAGCATTTTTCATACTTATTCAAGCTTCTGTTCAAAGAAAATTAAGTAAATCTCACGGATTTGAAATTCAGCTTTTTCTTCATTTTGCGACAAAAAGTCTGTTTTCTCATGAACTACTTTTTGATGATTTTTCTGTTCTAAAGTCTTGTTTTATTTCTGCATAATTTTCTTCTTTCAACTGATTTCAATAAAATTTTTTTATAAGTGCAGAAATAATCATTTCAGCATCATTTTCTATTTCAAGTAATTCTCTTGATAAATCTATATAATCTCTACAATCTTTTTCTTCAATCAAAGATTTTACATTTTCAACAAGATTTCATTTTTTTGCTTCTATAACTTCAGAAATACTTGGTAAAACTTCTCTTTTTATTTTAGCTTTTATAACATTTTCAAAAAAGAAAATTCTTCTCCTTTCAGAATTTGAAATAAAAGTTATAGCTGTTCAAGTTTTCCCTGCTCTTGCAGTTCTTCAAATTCTATGAGTATAAATTTCTGGATTTTCAGGTAAACTGTAGTTTACAACATGAGTTACATCATTTACATCTATTCATCTTGCAGCAACATCAGTTGCAACCAAAATCTTTGTTTTTTTACTTTTAAATCTTGCAAGAATTTTCTCTCTCATTTTTTGTTCTATATCTCAGTGAATTCATTCAGCTAAGTATCCAGCATTCATTAACCTAGAAGCAAGTTCATCAACATCAAGTTTCGTTTTACAAAAAATAATTGCATAAAAGTTTTCTTGAAGCTCAATTATCCTTGTTAATGCGTCAAACTTACTTTCTCTTCTGACTTCAAAATATTTTTGGTCAATATTTGTATTTGTCATATTTTCAGCTTTTACAGATATCAAATCATAATCTTGCATATAATTTTTTACAATATCCATAATAGCTTTTGGCATTGTAGCAGAAAAAAGTAAAGTTTTTTTATTTTTTGGAGTTGATTTCATTATTTCCTCGATTTCCTCTCTAAATCAAATATTTAACATTTCATCAGCCTCATCCAAAACAAAGTATTCTAAATCCTCTAAATGAAGTCTTCATTTATTTAAATGATCAATAACTCTTCATGGAGTTCAAATTATAATATTTGGTTTATTTTTCAACTCTCTGATTTCATCTCTGATAGGATTACCACCATAAAGCAACAAAGTAGATATTTTATTATCTGGAGAAAATGAGTTTATCTCATCACTAACTTGAATAGCAAGCTCACGAGTCGGACACAAAATTATAGCTTTTGTGGTTTTTGCTTTACTATCAATAAGTTGAAGCAATGGAATACCAAAAGAAGCTGTTTTTCAAGTTCAAGTTTGAGCTTGTCAAATAATATCTTTATCCCCTGTCAAAAAAACAGGAATAACTCTTTCTTGAATTGGAGAAGGATTTTGATAACCTTTTTTCTCAATTGCTTCCAAAATATCTTCTCTAATTCCTAAATCTCTAAATGTTTTCATTTCAAAAATTTTTTTAAATTATAAATTACTCGGGCTGTAAGTTTAAAGTCTATTTTATAGGCTAAAAAATATTTTCCCAAAAAACTTATAACTTAAAGCTAGCAAAGTATATATTTTTATTTAAATATTTCAAATAAATATTTGACTTTTTTTATTTTTTATAGAAAATTAAAAAAACTTTTGCTTTCTTAAAAGAAAAATATATAATAAATATGAGATTTAATTTTTTTTATATTTTTTCATAAACTACTTTGTTTTGATTTTTGGAAATATTTTTAGGTCTCAATTTTTATATCATATCGTTTTTATATGGAAAATAACAGACTATTTGTTTGAAATCTTCCTTGGAGTATTGATTGGAAACAATTAAAAGACATCTTTGGAGAATATGGAGAAGTCGCTTTCACTAGAGTAGTAAGCGACAGAGAAACTAAAAGATCAAAAGGTTTTGGTTTCGTAGAATTTGTAAATGCTGCTGATGCTGCAAAAGCAAAAGAAGCTCTTGATGGAGCTGAAGTTGATGGAAGAGCAATCAGAGTTGACTTTGCAACTGAAAAACAAGAAAATAACTAGTTTTGGCTAGTTATTTTTTATTTTGAAAATATTTTAAAAGAGAATTTGATTTTTAACAAAAAATTTTTAAAATTATAAATAATTATTTTTTAAAAGATATTTATGCTAGAAACTTTGAAATTTTTCTTTTTGCCAAGTTCAAATCAAGCAAAAAAAATATTTGAAGAAAATTCAAATTGAAAAAAGATTTTTATTTGTGTTTTCCTTTCTCTTTTAATGGCAATAATGCTATTTATTATAATTTTCTTTTATCCTACTATAATTGAAGGAGAAAATATAGTAATAAATCCTGTTGATGGATCATCATTTTTGGCAATAATCTCAATAAAAGACGAATCTTGAAAAATAATTTTTTCAGCTGGTTCAGGAGCTCAAGCAATACAAAATATACTTTTTATAATTATGTGAACTCTTATATTTTTTGTAGCATCAATATTCTTTTGAACTTTTAATTTTTTGATTTCTAGAGTAATTGCAAGATGAAAATCTAGCTTTGCTGATAATATTTTAGTTGGAAATGTTTGACTTTTTTGATTGATTTTTATAGCATTTTTATTTTGACTTTATGTTATTTTATTTTTAAATACAACTTATATAAGTTCAAATTTTCTAGCAAGTGAAAGTTTTTCAGAAAATATTTTACAAATATTTGCATTATTTTCATTTATTTGGGTAATAGTTTTAGCTGTAAATATGCTCAGATGAGCAATGAAAGTCTGAAAATAAAATATTTTTAACAAAAAAAAGTAAAATTAAATTTTTACTTTTTTTCTTTTTTAAAAGCACGAGCAAGCACAACAGAAAAAGTTTTAAAAATAATTTTGAAATCAAGCATTACAGACCAATTTTCAATATAAAAAATATCAAATTCTGCTTCTTTATCAAATTCATTATTTTCTCTTCAGTTTACTTGAGCCATTCACGTTATTCAAGGTTTTATTGTCAAAAGCATTTTTTGCTTCAAAGAATATTTTTCAACTTCACGAGGTTGGTGAGGTCTAGGTCAAACTAAACTCATATTTCCTAAAATTAAGTTAAAAAACTGAGGTAGTTCATCAATTGAATATTTTTCTATAAAAGCTCAAATTTTTGTTTTTCTTGGATCATTTTTTATTTTATAAAGTGGTCCGTGTCGAGTTGAGCTTTTCTCAATAAGCTCTTTTTCATACTCTAAAGCCTTTTCGTCAGATTCTCATTTATAAGCGTCTTTTATACAAAACTCCCATTTCATATATCTAAACTTATATAAGTTAAATATTTTTCAGTCTTGTCAAATTCTTCTATTTTTATAAATAATAGGTCATTTGGGATCTTCTATTTTGATCAGAATAGCAACAATTATAAAAATCGGAGAAAAAATCAAAACTCAAAGAAGTCAGGCACAAAAATCAAAAATTCTTTTAAATATTTTTGACCAACTATTTAAAGGAGTATTTTTTATCTCTACAACAGGAATATTGTTTATTAAAGATAAAGTTGTATTTGACTTTGTAACATCAAAAGAGTTTGTTATGTATTTATAAGTAATTCCAAAAATACGTGTATATTCCCACAAATCCTGAAGTTCTTTTTTTCAAAAATTGCTATCAATGTATAAAACTTCATCAGCTTCCCTTTCAGCCAAGATTTCTTTTATTTTATCAATTCATCAAATATAATTTAATTCTTTCAATTTATCAATTTCCACATCATTTACATATCAAACTATTTCATAAACTTTTGATTCTTGAATATTGTTTATTATTTTTTTTATTTTTAAATAAGATTTATTATTTATCAAAATTATTTTTTTCTTGCTCAAAATCCCTTTTCTAGTCAAGAAATATTCAAGCTCATTTAAAAAAATTCTTTCAAAAATAACAAAAATAGTTCAAATCAAAAAAGCAACTCAAACAATAAGTCTTGGGATTTCTGTTTCATAAATTATACCATTTCATGCATAAATAAAGAAAGAATAGAAGATATACCAATAAAAAGAATATCAAATTATTTGTCAATATTCTCAAATTTTTGAAGTATTGTTTCTCATTGAATATAATCAATGAATAGCGAAAACAAATATAAAAAGTAAAGCTCAAAACAAAGCAAACCAAAATAAAGCATCAGTTGTGATAGTCTTGGCTGGTCTAAGCAAAAAGTTATCTATAAGTCTTATCTCTCTTGCTAAAAAAAATGTAAAAAATACTATAGCAAAATCAAGAGGAAGCCTCACTGCAGATAAAAATATATCATGTTTTTTCATCATTAAAAATTGGCTTGAAAAATTATTTTTATAATTATAACTTTATTTTAAAAATTTCAAATTTTTACTTTTTTTTGATTTTTTTTAACAAATAATTAAAATCTAGTAAAATACTTTATAAAAAATATAAAAATGCTAAAAAGTTTAAAGAATGTTTTCTTTGATTTATTTTTACTTTACAAAAACTATTTTTCCTGGACAAAAGTAAGAATTTTTTCTTGGATTTTTGGTTACATTTTATGATGAATAATTGCTTTACCAGTGCTTATTTTGGCAATCTTTTACTGATATAAAAATTGAATAAAACCAGATTCTATAATTTGAGATTATTGAAATAATGTAACTTTGTATTTACTAAATATCGCAGTTTACTTTTGTATAGCGATTTGATTTCTTTACAATTATGTTTTTTTGATAAAATTCTACAAATGATTGATTTCAGAGAAAAAAAATCTTAATTTTGCTTTATTTAAAAACTTTTTTGATAAAAAATTATTTTCAAAATCTTTTTTTCTTTTAATAATTTTTGTTGCTACTTTTTGATGAATAGCTCTTTTTTTAATGTTTGTTCTAAGTAATTTAAATAGTTTTATTTGATTAAAAGAATCTTTAAATATAATTCAAAATTCTTATTTTAATATTTTTACTATTTTATTTTTCATTGGTGTAATAATAATAATTTATTTATTTTATAAGTTTATTTTTGCATTTGCATTTTTAGTTGATGAAGATTTAAGTATAAAAGAAAGCCTAATCAAATCTTTCAAAAAAACAAAATGATTTAAAAAATTTTTTAATACATTTGTTGTAACTTTTATAATTATGCTTTTGTATTCACCTTTTTACAATTTCCAAGATAATTTTAAAAAAGAAAAAGAAGACCTTTCTCAATACATAAAATACACTCTTGCTTTAGCTGAAGAACAAAAACAAACTACAATTTGATGAGAAAAAATTAGCCTAACAGATGAACAAAGGCTAAAATACCAAACCCTTAGTTTGAAATATCAAAACAAATCAGGAGAAGAAACAAAAAAACTTTATGAATATGTAAATTCCTCTTTGTGGATAATAAGCTTTGTTTATTTTTTCTTGTTTTTTGGAATTGGAATAATGGCTTATACAAGCATTTACAATAATATAATTAAAGATTAACAAAATGATAAAAATTTTAATTTTTTGAGATGTTTACTGAAGAGTTTGAAGAAAATGATTAAAAAAAGAACTTTCTTCTCTTTTAGAAAAATATTCTCCTGACTTTACAATAGCCAATATTGATAATATTTCTTATGGAAAATGAGCAATAGAAAAACATTTACTTGAGTTTGAATGACTTTGATTTGACGCATTAACTACAGGAAATCATTATTTTGATAATTTATCAAAAATAAAAGATTACATTGCAAGTTGAAAATCAAAAGTGATAAGATGTGCAAATTTTAGAGGAAATCTAGTTTGAGATTGATACAAAATTATTGAAAAAAATAATAAAAAAATCCTTGTAATTCATCTACTTTGACACTCTTTTATGTGAATAAATGTAGACAATGCATTTACAAAAGCAGAAGAAATAATTTCTGAAAATCCTGAAGTTGATGCCATTATTATAGATTTTCATAAAGAAACAACAGCAGAATGATACTGACTTTTGCATTATCTAGATGGAAAAGCAAGTTTTATTTTCTGAACACACACTCATGTTCAAACAAATGATGAAATTATTTTCCCTAAAGGAACATGATTTATAAGCGATATTTGAATGAACTGACCAGTTTATTCTGTTATTTGAGCTGATTTTTCATCTGTTAAATCTGTTTTTATAAATTGATACAGAGAGAGATGAGTTGAACAATGTTTAGATAATAATTACATTGTTAATGCAGTTTATGTAGAAATTGATGATTCTAAAAAATGTCAAAAAATAGAAAAAATTAAAATAATTTGAAAATTATAAATTTTAAATTTTATTTTTTGAAATAAATAATTAAAATGTAAAAAATATTTTGTAAAAAACGAAAAAATGAAAAAAAGATTTTTATTGTTTATCATTTTCATAATATTTATAGTTTCGCTAACAACTCTAGTTTTAGTCCTAAACTATGTAGATCCTTATGAATACAGAGTTTTAGCTGTTTCAAGCTTACTTTTTTCTTACACATTAACTATTTCCTGCTTTTTTACAATATTATTTTATTTCATAAAAAAAATATATTACAGAGGGAATGTTTATATTTATCACGTTTTATCAAGCTTTAGGCAAGGATTTTTGGTTGCAATTTTTACTTCTAGTTTAGTTTATTTCTACAATCATCAAGTCCCTGTTTGGCTTTGATGAGGGATTCTCTTTTTAATACTATTTTTACTTGAAATATTCGTGGAAAACTATGAAAATTAAACTTTTTAGAAAAATATTTTGCTTATTTTTAATAATTCTACTAGGGATAAATAATTATCCCGTTTTTAGCGCTAATTCTAGTTGAAACGCATTAGATAATTTTACAAATAGGCAATATAATCTACTTTTTGAATCAAATCTCTCAAATGTTTCATCTGAATATTGAGATATTTTTGATATGTCAAGAAAAGTAGATGTTTTTAATAATCTTTGAGAATCTATCAAAAGGTCAAGAGAATCTGTAGAAGCAAGTAATACAGCAATTATAAACAAACTAAAAGATTTAGAAGAATCAAAAAAGAAAATAGAAGAAGAAATAATAGAAATAACAAAAAAAATTCAAGATATAAGTTTAGCTTCAAATCAATTAAAAATCGATATTGAACAAAATGAGAAAAAAATAAAAGTTTTGAAAAATCAAATCGAAGAAAACAAAAAAGTACTTTTAGCTTTACTTGATTATCTTTATAAAAAATGAAATACAGCTTATGATTGAACAAAAATTGATAATTTAAAAAGCATTATTTTAAATGATGAAGATATTTCAACATTGATAAATGATTTGTATTATAACTGAATAATCCAAATAACTTGAAAAAAACTTGCAGAAAAACATATGCAATTTATAAAAGATTTATACATAAAACAAGTTGAATTAAAAAATAAAAAAATAGAATTTGCTTATTTAAGAAAACAATTTATTCTTGAACAAAAAAAGGAAAAAGAAAAAAGAGAATTTAAAGAAAGACTTATAGAAATCTCTAAAAATAGACAAAAAGAATATGAAAAAGTAATTGCTGAAAAAATAAAAACTGAAAGTAGAGTAAAAGAAATAGCAGAATCACAAGAGAAAAAGATAAAAGAAATAAAAGAAAAAGTATTATCTGAAAACTGATGTACTTATGTAGATTTTTCTAAAGAATCTCAAGAAAAATCAGATTTAGAAAAAAATAACAAAAAATGTTATGATTTAAATAAGATAATTTTTTTAGAGTGACAATTAAATGAATCAAAAAATGTAACTGTTACAAAAAATCCACTTTCTTGGCCTGTTAATCCTATAAAATGACTTTCAGCATATTATAAAGATCCTTGATACAAAAAAGAACTTTGAGCTGACCACAACGCTATTGATATAAGAGTTCCTCAATGAACTCCTATTCAAGCTCCTATGGATTGATATGTGATTTACATAAATCCACCAACAACAAAAGATTATTCTTTTCTAGCTTTGAAGCATTCAAACGGATATACAACAGTTTTTTGACATTTAAGCGAAATCGATGTATCGCTTTATCAATATGTAGAAAAATGACAAATTATTTGAAAATCAGGTTGAGAATATTGAACAAATTGAGCTTGATTTTTGAGTACTTGACCACACCTACATTTTGAGACATTTAAAGACAAAAAATATATAGATCCCCTTGATGTTTTAGATTTATCTTATTTAAAATACTGAGAATTACCAACAAGTCCAGCAAAATACAAAATAAAATTTTTGACTGATTTTAAGCAAAGAAGGTGATTTGATTATACAAAAACAGCTTGAAATTCAAAAATATTTAAATTAGAATGAGATACAGAAATAGATAGACAAAAATATTTGATTTCTAAATATGCAGCTTGAAGTTTCAACGATTGGCAAGCTTGGGTTGATGAAGCTTTAGTTTGAAATATTGATCCTTCAATGGTTATGTGTATTTGACTTGCAGAATCTGGTCTTTGAAGAAATTTAACAACAGCTTACAATGTTTGAAATGTATGAAATAATGATAGGTGAGATAGAATTTGATATTGAAGTGCAAAAGAATGAATCAGACAAATTGTAAGAGCTCTAAACAACAAATTTTTGTGAAGTATAAACAGACTTGATTTATTATCTTGAGCTTGAAGAATAGCTTCTGGACTTCCTTCTTGTAAAGAACAACCTTTTTGTTACGCAACAGATACACGATACTGGCATCCAAATATGGTTACTTGTTTATCACACCTAAAGTGAGAAATAATAAAAGATGATTATAATTTCAGACAAGCTAAAAATTAGGCATAATTATATTTTTAGTGATTGTCAAGCTAAAATTTTTGAATTAGCTTAAAATATATAGTATTATATTATTACATATTTAATCAAAAAGAATTTTCTAGAGATTTTTGAGATTTAAATATTATATCATAATTAGGAAGATTTCTTTACTCAAAGAAATAACAATAAGAAATGATATCTTTATATTTTATAATACTATATGAGTAAATTTAAAGTTTGAATGATTTTATATATTATAATTTCTGCAATAAATTTAAATATTTCTTATGCAGATGATGCAGAAAATAATTTAAATTTAGAAACTGAACAAGTTACAGAATTAAAATAAATGAAATTATTTTTCATTAAAATCAATTGAAAAAAAGCTAGAAATATCTAGCTTTTTTTCTTTTTTTATAAATATTTAAAAAAATATCTAGCTTTTATAATAAAGCTAGATATTTTTATGCTTTCTTTCATTTAAATATCAAGTACATTCAAGCAAAGAATAAAGAAACAAGAAGAATTATCAAAAGTTCTGGTCAAGTTTTTATTTTTGTTGGATCTGATAAAAGTCATTCATATTTTCCTTTTTCATCCTCTCCATTTGCTCTAACATAAAAATCATCATATTTTACTTGTTCTCATTGTATAGCTACTTCAAATTTTGGTTCTTGAACTGTAGTTATAAAATCAAGTCAACCTTCAGCATTTTTCTTATAAACATTATAACTTTTAGCCTTTTGGAGCTTATCCCAAGTTAAGATAGATTTTGTTTTTAGTTCAACAAGCTTCAATCAAGTTATTTTTAAAGGATCTCTTTCTGAAGAAGCTGAACTCATTTTTCAAGTAAATGCTTCTTTTTTAGGCTCTTCTTTTGGTTCTGGTTCCTCCTTTTTTTCTTTATCCAAAGAAGAGTTTAACTCTTTTACTTTTAGAGATGTAACTCAAAGTTCATTAAATTTGTGTCACATATCATTTACTAGATTTACATCAACTTTATAAGTTCAAGCTTTTTTTGGAGCAGTACTGTTTCATTTATAAACACCTTCTCAGCTTTCTTTCAAAGTTATAACTGTGTCATTTATCACAACACTTGCCTCTTTTAATCAAGTATTTGCAATTAATTCTATACTATAAGGAGCCTCAACAAAAACTTCTTCAGGAATAAGTTTTAAACTCTTTACAAATAATCAATTTGTTTCTACTTTTATTTTTAATTCATTTGTTTCTCAAATAACTTTATCATCTGCATCAAAAACTTGAGCTTGAAAAACATTTTCTCAATTTTTTAAATTTTCAACATCCTTTTCAAATACTCAATTATTATTTGAAGTAAGATCATATTTCTCTGTTTTGTTTACAATAAGTTTAACTTTATGATTTTTAACTGTTGAACCAGAAACTTTTATTTTTGGTTCTCAAATTGTCAATCATTCTTCAGGAGAAATAAAAGTGATCTCTTGCTTTCCTGCTCAAGCTGCATCAGAAATCTCAGCTTCATCTTTTCCTGTAAATTTTTCATCTTTGAAATCAAAAACATTTATATCTTGTTTTCAAGGTTTTGTAAATTTAACTCAGTTTTCAAATTTCCTGACTCATTGATCAGATTCAGTAAAAGTATAAGTTGAATCTTTCAAAACTATTGGCAAAGAAGCTTCAGGATTTGTATTTGAAAATATCAAAACAGTTCCCTGATAATCAGTAACTGGAGCTCAGTTTTTATCAACAGCCTTGATTGTCAAGTCCATAGCTTCTCAGACTTTTGCTTTTTTAGGAGAAAGTTCTACTACAAAGTGATCTAGCTCAGCAGCGAATACTGAATTAAATACAAAAAATGTAGAAAATATTGTAACAAATAATGTTACCAAACCAATTAAAAATCTATTTTTCATAAAATAAAATAAATAAATTGTTAAAAACTTGTTAATATATTAACAATTTTCGCTTTTTTTTAAACATTTTTTTAAAAAATAGCTTTACTTTTTCTAAATTTATATTTTAATATAAAAACTATCAGGATCTTCAACAATATTTGAAATAAAACTTTGATAATAAATTATTTTCTCAAGTAAAATATTTTTATGATTATTATCAAGTTCTGAAAGTAAATCATCAATTATTAAAATTGGCTTTTTTCAAGTTTTTTTCTCTATAAAAATACCTTCCAAAAGCTTTAAATAAATAATTACACTTTTTACTTCTCATCTTGATCAGAATCTTGACAAAGAAATATTATCTATTTTAATATCAAAATCATCAATATGTGGTCAAATAGCAGTCTTTCATAAAATTATATCTCTATCAATATTTTTTTCTAAATATTCTTTAATATCTTCAGAAACTCTGTTTTTAGAAACTTTAGAAATATATTCAAAAGAAATATCAGAAATTCAAAAAGAAAAATAATCCTTTATATTTTTGATAGAGTCTGATAAAAATGAAACAAATTTAAATCGATAATTATAAATTTCCTCAGCAACTGAAATAAATTTTTCATCCCAAAACTTTATATCTTTCTTTTCAGCTTTTCAATCATAAATCGCTTTCAGAAACATATTTCTAGACTTCAAAATTTTTTTATAATTTTTAAACAAATCTTCATAATCAAAATAACTACTTTTTAAAGCTTCATCCAAAAAATCTCTTCTCAAACTTGGTGATAAATAAAACAAATTCATAAAAATTGGAGAAAAAATCACAGCTCTGGAAATATTTTCTAAAAAAATTTTTTTTGTAACTTTTTTATTATTTATCAAAAAATTTTTCTTTTTGTCAACCTTTGAATAATAAAAACCAATTTTCCCTTTTCGTTCATCAAAAATCTCTATGAAAAAATATTCTTCTCAGATTTTTACCAAATCATCAAGTCAAAGTTTCAAAATAGAATTATCACATAAAATACTCAAAGCTTCTAAAATATTTGTTTTTCATCTTCAGTTTTCTCAAACTATAAAGTTTTTTAATTCAAAATTATCAATATATTTTTCTAAAAAATTTCTAAAATTTACTAATTTTAAAGATTTTATCATAATTATTTCATTATGTTTGCAACAGCTATCTGATTTGCAACTACTTTTTGGTTAGAACAAGCCAAAAGCTCAGCTGGAGTCACATCTTTTTTAGCTTCAAAATCATCTCTCAAAGTATTTTCAGATTCTACAACTGATACTGTAGCCTTTACTCAAGTTGTATCAACTTCATTTAGTAGATCTACATATTTCAAAATATTATTTAAATCATCTACT
Source organism: Candidatus Gracilibacteria bacterium GN02-872 (assembly GCA_003260325.1). Classification (GTDB taxonomy): domain Bacteria; phylum Patescibacteriota; class Gracilibacteria; order BD1-5; family UBA6164; genus GN02-872. Next base: position 24,667 of record MOLU01000007.1, read on the forward strand.
AGTTTTGGCTCTGCTAAGTCAATCTTACTAAGATTTTTAGATAATTTTTCAATTTGCTCTTGTGTTAAACTCATTTATTTGTATTATATAGTAAAATATTTTACATATAATAATTTTTATTTTAAAAAAATCAAGATTATGGCAACAATAAATAATAAAAAAACAGAAAATATTGATAGACAAGAGAAAAAAGAACTTATTTATAAATCTTCAAAAATAGTTTTTGTTGTGATGATTCTTATATTTTTCTTGACTTTTTACTTTATTTGAGCAGGTTTTCAAAAAGAATTCTTTGAAAAAATACTTTCTCCAAGTTATATTTTGCTTTTATTAAGCTTAGGATTATTTGTTTTTTTTGGAAGTCAAAAAATTTTTGAAAATAAAATAATTTCATATATAATAACTACAATATTTGTAATATTTATAATCTTTGCTATTTTACCACTTTTTATCTAAATTATGAAAAAAATATTCTTTACTTTTTTGTTTTTAATTTTTACTTTATCTTCTTGTTTTTGGGGAGAATGAGATTGACTTAATCTTTATGATAAAGCAAAAGATTTTTCTATCAGAGTACCTAAAGATTGGGAAATAATCCAAAATAAAGACTGAATTTTACCTAAACCAAGAAGTTGAGACATAGAATTAGCTGTTTCTTCAAAAACTGAAAAAGATAATTTTTTTAATAATTTACTTGTTTTATCAGAGAAATTATTGATTGATTCTTCAGCTTCAGAATACATAACTTCAGCAAATTTAAACTCTGAAAATGAATATTTTGAATACAAAAAAATTGAAGAAAAAGATTTAACATTTACAGATTCTTCAAAGTCAAAAATATTTATTTTTGAAGCAAGATACAATAATTCTACAAAAAAATTAAAATTTTTACAAACAGCAAATATTTGCAAAGATAGAAAAGCTTTTTTTATAACTTTGGCTATTCCTAGCACAATTACAGATTATAAAAAATATGAATACATCTTATCAACATTTAATTGTAAAAAATAAAAAAAATTGAGGAAATTTGATTAAATTTTAAAAATATAGTATCATAAAGTTAATATTTTTTAACAAAAACTCTATGAAAAAAATTTTAATCATTTTACCTCTTTTTTGCTTAATTTTTTCTTGTTCAAAAAGCCAAGAAATTATTAAAGTAAATACAAATTCTTGAAATCAAACAAAAACTGAAAAATTAAATGAAGATTTAGACTATATTTCAAAAGAAAATCAAGACCTTATAAATAGTCTTTCTTCTGAAGTTGTTCTAAAAAATTTAGATAAAAAAATAAATTCTAAAAAAGCTGATTTAAATGATTATTTGACTTACCTTTCTGCTCTTTTATCTGATTGATATGACAAAAAAGTTACAAATGATAATTTAGAAAAATGACTTGAAATTATAAAAAATATTGAACCAAATTATCCACAAAGTTCTGAACTTAAAAGAGTAAAATGATATATTTTAAGCCTAAAATGAGAAGAAAATGAAGCAATAAAATATTTAGAAGAAGCAATAAAGATAAATCCTAAAAATAGCTATGCTCTAAGTAATTTAGCATATTCTTATAAAGAAATTTGAAATTTAGAAAAAGCAAAAGAATATCTAAATAAAGCTATAGAAATAGATAATTTAAATTATCAAGCAAATTTTAACTTGGCTTTATTAAACTACGAACAAAAAAATTATAAAGAAACTGTAGATATTCTAACAAAAATTATAGAAAATTATGAAAATAAAAATATTAACGTAAAATCACTTATTTTAAGAGCACAAGCCTATGAAGGATTACAAGAATATATAAATGTAGAAACAGATTACGAAACTGCAATTTGATTAAATGCGATAAATGATGAAATTTACCAAAAGTATTGAATTTATAATTATAACTTTTTTGCAAGAGATTTAGAAACAAATGAAGCCAATGCTAAAGTTTATTTAGAAAGAGCAAAAGATTTATTTAAAAAAGCTTTAGAATTAAATCCAAAATCAGCTGAAACAAGTTATTTACTATGATTAACTTATTTTTACAGTGAAGAAAATGATTTAGCTACTAAAAACTTTAAAAATACTTTGGAATTATTAGAAAGTGACAATAAGCTATCAAACAAAGAGAAATCAGATATTCAATCAAAAACTCAAGAAAAGCTTAATTACTTAACTGAATAAATTATGAATAAAAAAATTTATAAAATATTTACAATAATCTTTGTATCTTTATTTTTAAATAGTAATTTAACTGTCATTACTTCTTCTACCCAAGATAAAAATAACTCTCAAAATAAATTATTAGCTGCAAATTCATCAGGAAATAGTTGAGAAAAATGATGATGAAGTTGATGAAATTGAGGAAATAGCTGATGAAAATGATGAAATTCAAGTTGAAAAAGCTGAGATAATTCTAACTCAAAATGATGAAGTACCTCTTGAAATAAATCAGCTTCAGACAGTAAATCAGCAAATTGAAACAACTCAAAAACATGACCTGCTTGAGAAAAATGAAAAAAAGCAACTTGAGCAGAAAGAGAAGTAGATAGTCATACGCAAGCAACTACTTGACATTTTGATAGAGAATGAAACTTTGTGTGAAAATGAAAATGAGGCTACGATAAAGATGGAAACAAGCTTTCTAAAGATTCTTGAAGTGATTGAAAATGATGATGAGAAAAAATAAGCTCAGAAACTAAAAGTTGAGAAAAAAAATCAAAAATGCTTTCTTGACAATATTCTGCAGAAGGATGATACATAACTTCAGATAATCCAATAATAAATAATTGATCTTGAAATTGATGAACTTGTGCAGAATATGTAGACTCTTGGAAACAAAAATTAAGTCCTTGTAAAATAAAGTGAGACTGGTATAATTCAACTTATAATCCAGTTGTAATCTGTGAACAAATATTTGACTGGGAACCTAAAAATACAAGTAATTGTTGATCTTCTTTTACTGATTCTGACTGAAATCAATATTGTGATATTTCTAGATGTCCTAAACCTAAAAAACCTGAAGTCAAGAAAAAAGACAGCATTGTAAACTTAATTTTTAGTAAACAAAATGATTGTTCAAGTATTTACGCGAATTGAAAACAAGAATGCAATTTAAAATTTGAACTAAAAATGAGTAATTTTCCAAAAGAATGATTAGAATGATTTGAATGATTAAAAATAAAAAACTTTTCATATGATTGAGCTCTTTCTGATCAAGTTGAGTTAATTTGATCAGATTATTTATTAAGAGTAAATGATACTGAAATAAAAGATAATGTTGCAGAAGCCGCAGCAACTTCTGTAGTTCCATTCAATGATATTCAAAAAATAATGAAATTTGAAATTCAAGGAGAAAATAATTTTACAAAAGTAGAATTAAAAAATATAAGTTTAAAAATGAAGGAACCTCTAGAATTATCAAAAATAAAAATAGATCCAAACTGAATAAAAAAATTTTTTAGAAAAATCAAAGAATGACTTGGAATAGTTGCAAAAGATAATGATAACAAAGTAAAGAAAGATGATAAAGATGAAAAACCAGTACTATGAAAAGAACAATGATACAACATAGAAGTAAACGAAAAAGCAGAATGATTATTTAATTGAGTAAAAACGAAAGATTTCTTCTTGGATTTAAAAGAAAAACATGTAGTTATAGAGCCTCCTCATGGAGTTGTTAAAAGAAAATTTTACGAAAAACCTCTTCATTTCAATAAACCAAATGTAACTTTAGAAAATATTTTTTCTCAAATTCTTGATTTAGATGAAGAAGATAAAGAAAAAATACTTAATCCTGCTGTAGTTAAAGTAATCCCTGTTCCCCTAAGTTACAAAATAAAAGACAAAGATGGTAACTTTAAACTTGTTAGATATTATGTTAAATGAATAGAACCAGATGCTTCATATTGATTAGTTGTAAAAATATCTTGATGTAGAGGAAAAACTACTTTATGAGCAAAAATAAATTGAAGTGTAAAAGATGAATGAAAATGAAGTAAATTATGATTAGTAAAAAATTATACAGATTTAAGCTCTGATTTGGTTAGAAAAAATATTCATAAAAATGCTCTTGATTTGATTAGAAATAGAGAGGATTCAAAGTGAAAAAAATTAAATAAAGTTTATTATAATGACAAAACTACAAAATATTCTGATATAAGAAATCAACTTGAAAAATGAGATACAGTAATTATAAAAAATGCAAATTTTATCATAAATGATGATATAAGAAAAAAAATAGGAATAATAGTTTTAAAAGACAATTACAAAATAGAACCTCAAACTCTTGATTGATGAAATATCTTTATAGGAAAATATACAGAAAAAATAAATGCTTATATTTATGTGGATTGAGCAATTATGAGTAAAAATGAAAAATGAGAAGAATATGAGGATTATGATTTGGCAACTCCTCTAGAAATAAATTGAAGTGTTTTTAGTAGAAATACTATTGGTTGAGCAGTAGCTTGAATTAGCGAAGGAAATTTTTATATTTTACCTGGAGGAGAAAAAACAAAAGATTTCAAATTAGCAGAACAATATGATTTGAATTACATAAGAAAAGCTCCTTTGTGTAAAGAAGAAGATTTTTCTTTAAAAATAAATTATGATCCAGAAATACAAATAAATCCACCAAAATGATTCTCTGAAACAAAATAAAAATAGCTTTTAATTATAAGGCTATTTTTTTTGTTCAAAAATTTGATTAAATAGCAAAATTATAGTATTATTTTATAAGTATTTAATAATTTAAAATCTTATGAAAAAAATATTTTTTAAAACATTTACAGCTATTTTTGTATTTTTATTTATAAATAGCCATTTAATAGTTAAAAATGTAAATGCAAATGATGATAATCCTAAAATAGATAGTTCTTCAAATAAATTATTAGCAGCAAAATGATGATGATGAGGATGAAGTTGAGGTTGAGAATGAAAATGAGGGTGAGGTGGATGAAGTGGATGAGGATGAAAATGAGGATGAGGGGGATGAAGTTGATGATGAAAGTGATGATCAAACTGAAGTTCTAACGGATGATCAAAATGAGCTGGATGAAGTTCAAGTTGAAAAAGCTGAAATAATTCTAACTCAAAATGATGAAGTAGTTCTTGAAATAAATCAAATTCAGGCAGTAAATCAGCAAATTGAAATAATTCAAAAACATGACCTGCTTGAGAAACATGAAAAAAAGCAACTTGAGCTGAAATGGAAGTAGATAGTCATACACAAGCAACTACTTGACATTTTGATAGAGAATGAAACTTTGTGTGAAAATGAAAATGATGATATGATAAAGATGGAAACAAGCTTTCTAAAGGTTCTTGAAGTGATTGAAAATGAGGATGAAATTGAAGTGGAAAATGAAAATCTTCATGATGATGAAAATGAACACCTATTTTAGAATGATGAGATGATTGAGACGATTATGAGGAAGAAGAAAAGGAAGAAAAAATAACTTGGACATATTCTTGAAGTGGGTGCTCAAGCTATATACATCACTGGGACATCAAATGGGAACCTTGTGAAATAGACTGAAACTGGGCTTGATATAGCAATCCAAATGTGAATTGTAGACAAAAACCAATATACATACCTAGATATAATTCTTGTTGAACATCATATACTTCAAGTAAGTGAGAATATCGTTGTGATACTTCTTGATGTTGAAATAATGCTCCAAAACCATTCTTCCCTGACAAAATTAGAAATATAAAAATGCAACATAGTTGAAGTACTTGTCCAGAAACTTATGCAAACTGAATAGATACTTGTGGAATATTTTTTACAATCTGATGATTCCCTACTCCAAAAGAGTGATTAAAATGATTTAATAATCCAATGAAAAATTTTGAATATACTTGAGCAGTAACAGATCAAGTTTGAAAAATCTGAAGAAGTTGATTAAAAATAGAAAATACATCTATGAGTAATAGTTTATACAGTGCAACTGCAAAAGCAAGTTCTATAGTTCCCTTTCACGATTATGGTGAAACTCTAAGTTTTGATATATGAGGGAAAAATTGATTTTCTAGAGTATGATTCAGTCCTCTACCTCTAAGTATGAAAGAACCAGCAGAACTTTGAAAACTAACTATAGAAGAGGTGGAATGATGAAGTGATAAACCTGAATTATGAAGACATCAAAAATATAATATTTCTGTAAAAGCATTAGCAACTTTAAATCATGTAAGTAATTCTACTTTAGAAATAACTGATAATGAAATAGAAATAAACCAACCTTTTAAATATTTATTTAGAATAATTCACAAAATTTCATTCAAAAATCCATCAGCAGTTTTAAATAATATTTTTGAACAAATAATTGATACAGAAAATGAATCAAAAGAAAATATTTTAAATAAAGAAATAACTGTTAGATTAAAATCAGTTCCTATTTCTTACACTATTAATTGAAGAAAAGTTAGATATTATGTTGGTTCATCAGAAGCAGTAAAATGATGTAAAAAATCTACTCTTTGAGCAAGACTTGTATGATTTGCTAAATATCAGTGAAAATGAAATAAAACTTGACAAGACGAAGATTCTACAGATTTAAGTTCAGATATAGTTAGAAAATATATTCATAAAAATGCTACAGATTTGATAAGAAACAGAAATGAATCAAAATGACAAGTTTTAAATGAAGTTTATTTTAATGATAAGGATACAAAATATTCTGAAATAGAGCCAAAACTAAAAGATTGAAATACAATAATTATAAAAGACGCAAATTTCATAATTGACAAAGATTTTTCTGAAAATAAAAAATTATGAATTATAGTCTTGAAAGATGATTACAAAGTTATTCCAGAAACTCTTAATTGATGAAATATTTTTATAAAAAATACTGTAAAAAAGATAAATGCCTATATTTACGCAGATTGAGCATTGATGAGTAGAAATGAAAATGGAAAAGCTTATTCTGATGATCAATTAGCAACTCCTCTAGAGATAAATTGAAGTATTTTTAGTAGAAATACTATCGGTTGAGCAATTGCCTGAATAAAAGATGATAAATCTTATGTGCTACCAGGTTGAGAAAAAATAAAAGATTTTGAGTGAGATAAATTAAAAGCTTTTAAAATAGCTGAAAAATATGATTTAAACTATTTGAGAAAATCTACTTTGTGTAAAGAAGAAGATTTCTCAGTGAGAATAAATTATGATCCAAAAATACAAATAAATCCACCAAAATGATTTACAACAACAAATTAAAACTTTTATTTAAACCAAAAGAGAGATCTTTCTCTCTTTTTTATTTTTTAGAATATTTTCAAAAAATTTTACTTTTTAAAAAATTTGAATATAATTCTTGCTAAGAAAATAATTTTTCTGAATTGAACATTAAAATTCGTGAACAAAAGTGTAAATTAAGTGATGTTGTTATTTTTGAATGAAAAAAATTGTAAACCTTAGTCTTAATTTTTTTAAGATTACTATAATAAGCCATTTGTCTTAAATCTCTAATTCTGATTTAATTGTATCTCTTGACTTATTATAGCAAAAATAACTTTTAACAACGTTATAAAATTTATACTTTTGTAGATTACCTGTTCAGGAGATTTTTCCCCCTCTTTAACAACGTTATAAAATTTATACTTTTGTAGATAAAGTATTCCTTCATATTCTTTTGAATTTTAACAACGTTATAAAATTTATACTTTTGTAGATAATTTTGTTTTTCAAAAAAAGAAAGAATTTAACAACGTTATAAAATTTCTACTTTTGTAGATAATAATCAAACTAAATTAGAAAATAATTTTAACAACGTTATAAAATTTCTACTTTTGTAGATATCAGCCGACTGGTTATAATAATATAATTTAACAACGTTATAAAATTTCTACTTTTGTAGATAAGGTTTTGCTTTTTTTCGTTCCAATGTTTAACAACGTTATAAAATTTCTACTTTTGTAGATAGATGATTAGTTTTTATTTATTTGAAGTTTAACAACGTTATAAAATTTATACTTTTGTAGATAATTTTGTTTTTCAAAAAAAGAAAGAATTTAACAACGTTATAAAATTTCTACTTTTGTAGATAATAATCAAACTAAATTAGAAAATAATTTTAACAACGTTATAAAATTTCTACTTTTGTAGATATAAGTCAAATACTGAAGTTTTTGTCACTTTTAACAACGTTATAAAATTTCTACTTTTGTAGATATAGAGGTCACACCGTAACTTCCTGAGATTTTAACAACGTTATAAAATTTCTATTTTTGTAGATATCCTGAGGTTTGAGAAATAAAAAATGTTTAACAATGTTATAAAATTTCTACTTTTGTAGATTATTTTGGTGTTCAATCTTCTTTCCTTAATTAACAACTTTATATAATTTCTACTTTTGTAGATGTAAAAATGGCAGACTAAGCCACAAAAAAATTAACAACTTTATATAATTTCTACTTTTGTAGATTTTCGTTGATCTTTCTTTTTAGGCTCAATTTAACAACGTTATAAAATTTCTTTTATATGATTTATTAGAGATATTGGCTAATTTATAAAGGAAGTTAGAGGGAAATTTATTAAAAAATAAATAAAAAATAGAGAATTTAATTATTCTCTATTTTTTTGAGGGAAAAGAATAAATCTCATTCCCTAAGTATATATTGATTATACTCTAAATTTGGGGCACAACTTAGAAGCCATAAATTAAAATTTTTTTTTAAAATCCTCTCAAGCCTTCTCAAATAAACAATCCTCAGTTTATTTTTACGATATCCAGAAAAATCATATAAAGTCATTCGTCAACTTTTTTTGAAAGTTCTTTTAGCCTATTAAAGCTCATTATATATTTATTTTCTCAAATTTTGTAAAATATTTCTGAGTTGAAAGAGTTTTTATATTTTTTCAGAATTTTTGTAATCAATTTTATACTCAAATTCTCATTAATATCGCTTAATAAACAAGCTTCTACAAGCGATAATTCAAGATTTGAAACTCTAAATTCTATTCATTCAATTTCTTTTATTTCCGTAAAATCCCTAAATTTTGAGAATACAGACGCTTTTTTTTCTTTTTTACTGTTTATTGTTTTAAAAATAATTTGATAATTTCAAATTATTATTTTTTTGTTAAAATCTTTGTTTGCGATAAATATTTTTTCTGGAATTGAGAAATTTTTGTCCCAGATTTCCAAAGCTTTGTTTCACGAAATATAATAATTTGTTCAGCAAAGGCTTGTTATATATTTTTTCAGCAATTTCAAATAATATTTTTCAATCAAATCAATTTTATTTAAATTTTTATCTTCTTCGCTTGGAATAACATAAACTCACGATTTTATTGAAACAATTATTTTTTTTATTTTCAAATTGTAAATAGTTTTATCAAGTTTTGATTGATTTTGTTTTTTATGTTCTGGATCAATTATATCAAAAATATCACTTTTCAAAACTACATTTCAACTTTTATTTAACAATTTTTTAACGATTTTTTCAAAAGTTATCATACCACAAAATAGCTTTATATAAATAAATATTCTCTATAAAAATTATAGAGTTTTTTCTATAAAATTTATTATTTTTTATCTTATTAAAATAAATAAAAAAAATGAATATTTTTCGTATTTTTATAAAACAATTCTTAAGAATGAGTAACAAAACCAACAAAAATTTCTACTTTTGTAGATAAAAACAGTTTATAAAAAATATTTAATTAAAAATATAATCATTTATTCCCTTTTTTAATAAGATTTTTTAAAAATAAATATTAAAAACTAGATAATTAAATTTCTACTTTTGTAGATTTTAATATTTTTTTTTAACAAATCAAATAAAAATTTTTGTTTTTTAAAAAAATATTTACAGAAAAATAAAAATCAAGAACCTCTACATTCTTGACTTTATTCTTTCCCTTATTTCTAGAGGAATATGGTATGCTTTCTCAATATTTCAAATCTCTATTTTAATGGTAGGCATCCTTAAATGAGCATCAATTCACCATCTATAATTTCGTCTAATTGTTTGATTACTTATTTTTAAAATTAAGTATTCAATTGTATCGTATTTGATTTGATATAATTGCTTTGAAGTTTCTGTTTTATTTCAAGTTCATTTAGGAATACTCTGGTTTATTTTAGTTAATACCTTTAAAATATTGCTTCCTTCATTATTTCACAACCTAACTTTACTTATATCAATGTTTTCTTTTTTAGCGATCTTTTGTAAATCACTTCTTAGTTTTTTAAAATCATTCATTTTTATATAAATTAAATTATAAATTCATAAAAAATGTTATAAGATTTCTACTTTTGTAGATTTTTTAAGAAGTATTTTTACAATTTTCCAAAAAAAATTTGTCTTTTATAAAAATTTTAATATAATTTATCAAGTTTGTGTTTGGTGCCATGGCCGAGTGGTTAGGCAGAGGTCTGCAAAACCTTGTACAGCAGTTCAATTCTGCTTGGCACCTCCAAATTTTTGAACCTTAAAATAGACTGAACAAAAGTGTAAATTAAGTGATGTTGTTATTTTTAAATGAAAAAAATTGTAAACCTTAGTCTTAATTTTTTTAAGATTACTATAATAAGCCATTTGTCTTAAATCTTTAATTCTGATTTAATTGTATCTTTTGGCTTATTATAGCAAAAATTGCTATTTAACAACTTTATATAATTTCTACTTTTGTAGATGGTTTTAAATATTATTTTTGTTTTTAGATTTAACAACTTTATATAATTTCTACTTTTGTAGATCCTCCCAAATGGAATCGCAGGCTACAAATTTAACAACTTTATATAATTTCTACTTTTGTAGATTCTTCCCATCATCAGACAGTAAGATTATCATTTAACAACTTTATATAATTTCTACTTTTGTAGATAAGAAATTAAATATAACTCTAACAAAATTTAACAACTTTATATAATTTCTACTTTTGTAGATTCTTATATGTGTATATTATATTCTTTTTTATTTAACAACTTTATATAATTTCTACTTTTGTAGATAATTCTTCAGTATTATCTTCCTTAAGATTATTTAACAACTTTATATAATTTCTACTTTTGTAGATGTTTGAAAATTAGAGAAACAAATAAGGTATTTAACAACGTTATAAAATTTCTACTTTTGTAGATTTTGAAGAAATAGTGTGTTTACCTCACATTTAACAACGTTATAAAATTTCTACTCTTGTAGATATTCTTGTAGTTCATTATTGTTAATTATTTAACAACGTTATAAAATTTCTATATTTTAAATATTACAAAAGATTACTTTTATTCACAACAAAAAAAGAATTCTATTTTATTAGAATTCTTTCTTTTTTCTCATCTGGTAATTTATATAACTCATTCAAATTTTTACAAGACAATTCTTTTTTAGAATTAATGCTCATAAAAAGTTAAATTATAAATTAATATTCCAATATTATAAAGTTTTTTATATAGATATTTTAAAAAAATAATTTTAAACATGCCTTATATAGAAAATAAATACACAGTTTATAATGATGTTGAAGTTTATTTTTTGGATTTTGAAAATATGAATGATTTTTTAAAGAATATTATTGATTAATATATTTTAAATGAATTCATTATATCTACAGAATTTTTATTTGAAAATTTAGAAGAAACTAATACATAACTTTTTTAAAAGATTACAAACTTATTACAGAACAAAAATATAATGATATTTACTATTGAAAGATTGATAATAAATATATAGGAAGATATCATTGGATTATTGTTACATTTTTTGAAATTTTTTGACAAAAATTCAAAACTTCATTTGGTTCAAATTGTATAATTTTAGGAGCATCTTTCAGTGTATAATTTTTATCAAGCATATTAAATACAAATCATTTTTTACTCTTAAAAAATAATTCTTCTATCATAGAAAAATATTTTTCTTTTGCATTTTCAATATTTACAGCAAAGATTCCCGAAGCAATAATATAATCAAAAGTATCTTTTTTAATTTCTTTTATATCTTCTATTATATTAAAGTCTCAATTTGGATGTAATTCTTTGGCAGTATTTATACTATTTTCAAGAATATCAACACCTGCATATTGTTTGATATTATTATACTTGTAAAAAAATATATATTTATATAAGTCTCAAATTCCACATCATACATCAAGTATAAAATTATTATTTCATTCAATACAAGATAATAAAATTTTAAACCTTAATTGTTGTTCTTTATTTCATTTCCATCAAAGTGCTTTTCATCATCTTCTGTAATCATTTAAATATTCTAAAAATAATTCTTTAATAAATTTAGAATCCTTTTTTGTTATATTTGTATTTTTCATATCTTAAATTATTTCTTCAAAAAGTCTTAAATATGTATTATATCTTTCTTTTGATATGTCCCCATTTCTTACAGCTTCTTTAATAGCGCAATTTGTCTCATGAATATGAGAACAGTCCTTATATTTACAATTTCATTCAAAATTTCTAAATTCTATAAAATATCAAGATAACTCTTCTTTCTTAAATTCCAAAAAATCAAGGGAACGGATTCCTGGAGTATCAATAATATAAGAATTTTTATCCCAAATATGCATCTGTGAAGATGTTGTTGTATGTCTTCATTGTCATCATTTTTCACTAACAGATAAAGTTTTTGTAACTTGATTTTTTAAAATTGTATTTACAAGGGAAGATTTACCAACTCAACTTTTTCATACAAAAACAACATTTTTTCAAAAAATTTTTTTCTTCAATTCATCTATTCATTGTCCTGTTTCTATAGAAGTATACATTACAGGTATTTGTAATTTATTAGTATAATATTCTAAAATAGGATCTTCTATTTTTTCCAAATCACTTTTACTGATACAAATAATTATAGGAATACTACATGATTCAGCTAAAATAATATATCTTTCTATAAATCATGGTTGAAATTTTGGATTCATAGCTGATGCTACTATTACAATGTAATCAAGATTTGCAGCAATTGGTTGTATAATTCTTTTATGAAGTGAAAATCTATCGGAATCTCACTTATAACGAGTAAGTAAATTCTTCCTTTGGATAATATTTATGATTGAATCATTTTCAAACTCAACAAAATCTCAAATAGTAATATTATTAGCAATATTTTTATTTTTCACATTTTTTTGAAAAACTTCTGAATTAACAATAACATAAAAAATTTTTCCTTGAAAACTTTGCTTTATTTGACTAATTTGTCAGATATTTTGATTATTATTTTCTGAAAAAATAATTTCATTTTCTTTAGTATATTCTTGATGATGTTTTTCATGGTATTGCTTCTTTTTTGTCAGATATTTTTTATTTTGAGTTCTTTTTTCAAAAATATTTATTTTCTGACCAAATTCATTAAATTTTGACATATTTTAATATATAGGATAATAAATAGGATTTTGAATTTTATATTTTATAATATGCTTAATAACATCTTTTATTTTTATAAAAAATTTTTCTCTTGTTGTATCATTATCAAGCAAAATAGAAATCAGATTTTCATCAAGATTTTCAGCTTTTTCTCAATTGTATTTTTCAATAAAATTCAATTCTCAGAAATCAATCAATCTATCATCTTTTTTTTATATTTCTGTTACGATATTTAGTAAATTATTTTCCATAATTATTTTATTAATTTTAAATATTAAAATAATTATATGAAAAAGTAGAAATAATCAATAAAAAAAGGAAGTAACTAATTAGTTATTACTTCCTTTTTTTATCTCTTTTAATAATTATTTCAAAATAGAAATAATCTTCTTTGTAATTAAATTTTTTCTTATCTTGTGAAAAAATTTGATTGAGTTGCATATATGGTCGGAGATGCGGGACTCGAACTCGCAACCCCACGGTCCCAAACCGTGTGCGCTACCAATTGCGCCAATCTCCGTTTATGGTGGGTATAGGTAGATTTGAACTACCGACCTCACGATTATCAGTCGTGCGCTCTTACCAACTGAGCTATACACCCTCTAAATTAAAAAAGTAGCTCCTAGATCAAAATCTTTGTTTATTTTTATCTATATCTACTTCTTTCTTCTTTACTGTTTTATATATGGAGCGGGTAATGGGGCTCGAACCCACAACCCTCTGCTTGGAAGGCAGATGCTCTAGCCAATTGAGCTATACCCGCTTAATCTTGCTACGATATTCTAGTTATTTTTTCTTATATGTCAAACTTTTTTATTCTTTTTAAGTTTATTATATTTTTAATATAATTCCTTAATAAAATGAAAAAAAATATTTTTTGAAAAGGAAATTATTTATAAAAAACATAAAAATATAATAATTTTAAAGAATTATCTTTTTATAATTTTTATTTCTCTTTCTTCAGAATTTTCAGTTTTCTTAAGAATTATTTCTAAATCTGGAGAATAATATTTTTCTATTATTTCAGGCCATTCTACAAGAATAACTCAAGAATTATTATCAAGAATTTCTTCTCATCAAATAGCAAAAAATTCATCATAATTGTTTATTCTGTACAAGTCAAAATGATAATTATCAAGATATTTATTGTAATAAGTATAAGTTGGAGATGTTACTTCCCCTTCTATTCATAAAATATCATTTAAAATATGTTTTGCCAAAGTTGTTTTTCCAGCTCACAAATCTCATCTTAAAAATATTAAACAAGGTTTTTTAATCTCTATCTTGAGATCAGAAATATATTTTAAAAAATATTTTTGTATCATTGTAAATAAAAAAGTTATAAAAAATTTGCTTTAATTTAAAATTTATTTTATAATTAGTTTATATTTAATTAGTAAATAATTTTATTTATGGAAACACTTATAAAAGTAGAAAAAACTGAGGAAAAAGGAATTTTGATTTTTGAATTCTCAGGAGAACTTGATGAAACAAATGCTGATAAAACATTTAAAAATATTTATGAGCAAATTGGTGATTTTGAGGATAAAAAAATAATTTTTAAGCTGACAAATTTAAAATATTTAAATTCAAAATCAATTTGATATATAGCAGATGTTTTTTCAAATATTGAAGAAAACGATAGCCAAATGTACATTTCAAACTGTACAGATTGAGTAAAAGATATTTTAGAATTGGTCTGAATAACTCAAATTATTCCTACTGTTGATGATGTTTCTGAAGCTATTTCAGCAATGTCTTAATAAAAAATACTATTAAGGAAATGAAAAATCATTTCCTTTTTTTATTTTCAAACAAAATTTATAAGTTTATTTTTAAATTCTTCTAGTGAAAAATCTCTAGCTCTAGTCTCACAAGCTTTTCTCATTTCTAAACATTTTTCAGAAGTTAAATATTCTACAGCTTCAATAATATCTTCAATTTTAGCTCACTCAGGAATCAAAACTCAAGTTTTTTTATCAATCACAGTTTCCTTCAATCAACCTTCATTTACTCACAAAACAGGCTTTCCTGCAGCCATACTTTCAACTGGACTCATTCAAAAATCCTCATCAATTGGAATATAAATTGTAGCTATACAATTCCCTACATAATCAGTGAAACCGATATTTCAAGGCAAGGTTTTAAATTCTATATTTTTACAATCTTTTGCTAAACCAAAAATTTTTTCCCTTTGAGGATCATTTTCTCAATAAATTATTACCAATTTTTTATCTGGTAATTTTTTAAAAGCTTCTACAACTTTGTCAACTCTTTTCGCATCAGAAAGTCTAGCAAAAGATAAATAATAATCTTTTTGAGAAATAAATTTAAATTCGTCTAAGTCAACTGGAGGATAAAGAATTTTGCTATCTATTCACAAAAATTTTTTAATTCTTTTTTGCGTATTTATGGAATTTGTCAAAATTAAGTCCATTTTTGAAATATCTCTCTCATACATTTTCCTAAAAATATATGAAACAAAAAGAAAAGCAGGTCTAAGCAAAAAAGGAACTTTTTTAATGTAGATTTCTTTCAAATCATAAAGATATCTTGGTGGAGTATGGCAATAATAAATTTTTTTCATATTTTTAGAGCAATTTCTAACCGCACTAATTGAATCTCACGAAAAAACCACAGTTTCATAATCTTTTAAAAATTTTGTTTTGAATAGAAAAGCAAATTTCAGCTTGAAGTGACGAAATCATTTCTTAAAAACTTCATTTGAAATAGAAATCATTTTCCCTTTAAATCACTCTTTTCTCAAGTCAAAACTTCATTTGCTAAAAAAACCTGAAGCTAAATCAGCATTCAAGGATTTTGCCATCATCAAAATAAGTCTTTCTCATCATCATTTATAAAGAAAAGTATCGTGCAAAATAATCGTTTTTTTCATAAAATCCTAATTTTTAAAAAATATTTTTTAACGAGAAAAAAGCAAACCAATCAAGAAAATAGCTATGAAATGAGCTAAAAATCAAAACAAAAATCCAGTAAGAAAAGCAAAAAGAGGCTTAATCTCAAATTCTTTCATAAATACAAAAATAGAAAAAGAAACCCAACAAACAATTGAAATAAACCAATTTATTCATCAAATTGCATAGTTTAAGACCCAATAAATAAACAAAAAACCTGTGAACATAGCTCAAACAATCAAAGCTTTTTGAATATTTTTTATTCCTGAGAAAAAGTAAGAAATTCAAAGTGCAGCTAAAAAGTAAACAACAAAGTGAAATCAATAAAAAATTATAAAATTTATTATTTTTGTCATAATTTAAAAAGTTAAAAAATTAAATTTTCTTTTTTAATTCAAAAAGTGTATTTAGTGCGTCAAGTGGAGTCAAAGAATTCAAATCTATTTTTTTCAATTCCTCTTCCAAAATACTATTTTTTTCTACATATTTTATTTCTGGCTCTAAGCTAAAAAGTTGCGTTGCAAAAGGTTTATTATGCTTTTGCTCTAGATTCCTTAACATAGATTTCGCCTCTGACAAAACACTTTCTGATATTCAAGCTATTTTGGCTACTTCAAGTCAAAAAGACTTTTTTATTCCTCATGAAATTATTTTTCTCAGAAAAACTAAATTTTCGTCATTTTCTCAAACAGCAACTGAAAAGTTTTTTACTCACTTCAAAGCTTTTGATTCATCAATAAGTTCGTGATAATGTGTTGCAAACAGAGTTTTTGCTTTTATTTTATCATGATTTTCTCTCAAAATAGCCCAAGCCAAACTCATACCATCATAAGTGCTAGTTCATCTTCAAACTTCATCAATTATCACAAAACTATTTTTTGTAGAATTATTCAAAATATTTGCAACTTCTTGCATCTCAACCATAAAAGTTGATTGTCCTAAAAATAAATTATCACTAGCTCAAACTCTTGAAAAAATCTTGTCTGTAAGTGGAATATTAGCCTTTTTGGCAGGAACAAAACTTCAGATATGAGCCATCAAAATAATCAAAGCATTTTGACGCAAAAAAGTCGACTTTCATCACATATTTGGTCAAGTTATAATGTGAACAAATTGTTTTTTATCCAAAGATAAATCATTACTGATAAACTCACTAACATATTTTTCTATAACTGGATGTCTTCATCAAACGATTTCTAAATCATAATTATCAGAAATTTCAGGTTTAATATAATCATTATTATAAGCTACTTGCGATAAACTAGCTAAGAAATCTATATTTGCAGTTTTATCACTAATTTCTTTTATATCAGAATAGAAATCAAGAATTTCTTCTCTTATTTTCAAAAATATTTCATATTCTCTGCTTGCTTTTTGATTTTGAGCTTCTAAATATTTTTCTTCAAAATCTTTTAATTCTTCTGTTATATATCTACTTGCTCAGACTAAAGTTTGTTTAAAGATAAAATATTCAGGAACTTTATTGTCTTGGCTTTTAGGAATTTCAATAAAGTATCAAGATTGTCAAGTGTATTTTATTTTTAAATTTGAAATTCAGTTTTCCTGAGAAATTTTTGCTTGATAGTTTGCAAGCCAATCATTTGCGTTTTCTATCGTTTTTCTATATTCATCTACTTTTTCATCAAAACCAGTTTTTATTATTTCTCCTGAAGTTAGTCATTCTGCAGGATCTTCTTTTACAGATTTTTCGAGTAAATCAATAATTTTTAAAATATTTTCCAAAATAATTTATTTTAAATTTAAAATTTATTTTATTTTAACTGTAAACAAATATTTGTAAAGATTTATTCACATTTTTTTATTGAAAATTTCTAGAAAATAAGTAAACTTAGAAAAAGATTTTTCTAAAAGTTAAACTAAAATATGATAAAAATAAATAAAAACGACTCAATAATTGATATAATTATAAAAATCAAGAATTGTAAAGACAAAGAAATTGTTTTGGAATTCCCTTTTTGACATCCAATTTTACATAATTATACTTCATTAAAAATTCTAAAAACAAAAGCTGACAAAAAAGAGTTAGTTATCGTGACAAATGACAAAACTTCAAAAAGAATTTGAAAAAAATTATGAATAAAATATAACTTGGTTTCAAAAGAAGAAAATCCAGAAACGCAATATAGTGCGGGAGAATATTTTTTATATACAATGAAGAATTATTTCAAAGAAGTAAAAAATTTTCTCACAAACAAAGCAAGAGAGAATTCATTTGCAAAGTACCAAAAAATTTACTCAAATTGAAAAATATGATTTTTTGCGATTTTTTTACTTTTATCAATTTTACTTTTAGTTTTTATTTTCTATTTTGCAGTCAACAAAACCTATATTCACATAACTCCAGAAATAGAATTTAGACCAAAATGAAGAAATTTTGTATTTGAAAAAATGTGAAATGATGATTTAACACTTGAAACAAATATTATAAAGTTAAGAGAAATCCAAAAAACAAGCAGTATTTCTACAAAAATACTAACTTCTTGAGTTGATGAAAAAGATAATAAAAAATCAACTTGAAAAATAAAAGTTTTCAATTTAACAGACAAAGAAGTTTATTTAATTAAAAATTCTAGACTTTCAACAAAAGATTGACTAGTTTTTTTGCTTGACAATGAGATAAAAATACCAGCCGCAATTCTGGATAAAGACAAAAAAATAGTAGCTTGAGAAATAGAAGCAACTGTTACAGCAAGAACAGAGGATACAGACTGAAAAATAATTTGAGCAAGATGAAATATAAAAGCTTGAGAAAAACTAACTTTACCTTGATTAAAAGAAAACTCAGATAAAATATTTGCAAATTCAGTTTCAGAATTCACTTGATGAGAAACAAGTACAAAAAGAATTCTTTCAAAAAATGACTTAGAAAATGCAAAAAAAATTTTAAGATGAAAGCTAGAACAAGCTTGATTAAATGAAATCAGAAAAGAATTAGAATCTGAAAATAAAACAAATAATGTAAAATATGAAATCCTTTGAGCAAGTTGAATGATAAAATATAGTGATTTTCAATTTTCTTGAATAGAAAATTTAAAAGAATGAGACGAAATTGAAGAATTTGAAATATTTTGAACACTTAAAACAACAGCTTATGCATTCAACAAAGAAGTTGTGATGAATAAATTGAGAAACATAATAAAAGAATGATTATTAACAAATGTTGAAAGTATTTTTAGTATTGATGAATCAAGTTTTGCGATTGTAAACGAGATTTGGAGAGAAGAAAATCCATTTAGAATCAAAGCAACAGCTCAAGTTAGAGTTTGATATATTCAAAATTTCCTAAGTGAAAAAAATAATTTTGTTGAAAAATTAAAGCACCAAATCGCATGATTACCAATTGAAGAAGCCGAAAAAATCCTTATAAATACATGAAAAGTAAGTAATGTAAATATTGAAGTTAGACCATTTTTCATAAAAAATATTTCAAAAATAGTTGATAACATAAAATTTGAAATAAAATAAAAAAAGAGCTTATATTTTCAGGCTCTTTTTTGCTTCTTCGTATCAGATTTCAGCAAATTTCTCAGCTTCAGAAAAATTTGTAAATCATAATTCTCAAAAATCAAAATTCAAAATTTGTTTATTTCAAGTGGCTTTTTCAATTGAGATTTTCTCATTTTGTATCATCATGCCAACAACAGCACGATATAGAATTTGATAATTTAAATTAAAAAATGATTTATTTACTTCAAACCACAAAAATTTCTTTTTGGAATTCAAAGGTCATACTGGTGCATTTATAGCACTAACTCAGATTTTATTTCTAACTGTTAGTTCATCAATCGGCAAATTACAAACCACTCATCAATCTATAAAAAAATTATCTCAAATTTTGTAAGGTTTAAAAACTCCAGGAAGACTTATACTAGCTCTTATTGCATCAACTAAATCTCAAGATTCAAAAACTTTTCTTTCTCAAGTTCATAAATCTGTCGCAACTATTTTTAATTTTATTTTTAAGTCTTCAATCTTTGTATCTCAAAAATAAGTTCTTAATTTTTTTACAACTTTGTTTCATTTTACAAATCAAAATTTGAAATCTAAATCAACCAATTTTAATATTTTTAATTCTTTAGCTATTTCCAACATTTCAGAAGAATTTTTTCAAAATGCAAGAAATGCTCAAATTATAGCTCACATCGAAGTTCAAGATATTTCTGTAATTTTTATATTTTTTTCTTCTAAGTATTTTATAACTCAAATATGAACAAATCATCTTGCACTTCCTCATCATAAAGCTAATCCATAATTAGTTTTCCAAAACATAATTCAAGATCTTAAAGTGTAAAAAACTTTTTATATTATAATTTTTTTGAATATTTTTGCAAAATCATTTGCTTTTTTTTAAAAAATATTTTATAATAAAAATATACTTCATAATTTTACAAATATGACAGAGGAAAATTTAACATATGAACAAACTCTTGACCGTACTAGTAGAAAGCTAATTAGATTAGCTAAAATTTGAAAGATTAATGTGTCACATATCTCAAATGCAATTCAATATATATTAGACATAAGTAAATCAAAGTGAGGTTTGACTGAAGAAGAATTAATAAAAGAAATTGATTCATTTATAGATAAAATAGAATGTAGAAAGTAGACTAAAAAATAGTCTACTTTTTTATAAAATTTTCCGAACAAAAAAGAGCTTATACTAGCAGAGAACAAGCTATATAAACTCATAAAAAATATCAATATGATTAAATGGCAGCCCCACTAGGAATCGAACCTAGCACGCAGGATTTGGAGTCCTGAATTATAGCCGCTTAACTATGGGGCTAAATAGAAACTAAAAGTTTCTATTAAATACTGTATCTATAAAAAGCTGTTATATTTCCCTCACCTATAAAGTTTTTAACTTTTTGACTTGGATCCATAACAAAATCTTGTTCAAGCAAAGAAATTTCAGCTTTAAATTTTCACATTTTTCCTTCAATGATTTTTAACAAAACATCGTCTGTTTTATTTCACATTTTTGAATCATTTCTCATAATTTCTAATTGAATTGATTTTTCTTTTTCAATAATGTCATCAGAAATATCATCTGGTGACAAATACTCTGGATTTGAAGCAGTAACATGCATAGCTACTTGTTTTGCTTTTTCAAAATCAGTTCCAGCTTTAGCTACAACTAGAGCAGCCAATTTAGAATTTGAATGAACATAAGGAGCTAAAACATCTCACTCTATAATTTGATAATTTGAGACTTGTAAATTTTCTCACATTTCCAAAGCATAGTTTTTATTTATAAATTCTTGCGCTTCAGCTTTTGAGTCAGCTCAGTGTTCTTTTAAAAATTCTGCTACTTTTTCAAGCATAGCTTTAAATTTATCAGAATTAGCTAAGAAATCAGTTTCACAAGAAACAGAAACTATGTAAGCTTTATTTCATTCTGTAAGAATTTTTATTCATCCTTCAAAAGTTTCTCTATCAGCTTTTTTAGCAGCTTTAGCTAAACCTTTTTTTCTAAGTAATTCAATAGCTTGATCCATATCACCATTAGCCTCTTCAAGAGCTTTTTTACATTCCATCATACCAATTCCAGTGATCTCTCTCAATTCTTTTATTTGTGCAGCAGTAACTGTCATAGTAATAAAAATTAAAAATTAAATTATTTTTTCTTGATAAATAAATCATCTAAAAATTTTACATCAATGTCTTCTCAAATATAAGCTTTATATCCGAAATAAACAGAAAAAAGTATATAAAATATAAATCCAAGAAAAAACTTAGTTATAAGTCAAAAAAGTATAAAAAATACAAGTAAAATTATTGAATAAATAATATTTTTATTCATCCTTTCAGATTTATCTTTTTCTAAAAAATAAATCACTATTGAAAAAAATGGAACAAAACACATTGTATTTTTGATTCTTTCATTTTTTTTGTCTGTCATTTTAAAATATAATAAGGAATAATATAAAACTATTCCCTATTTTATTCAATTATTTTAAAATGCAAAATATTTTTTTATTTTTCAGAATTTTCTTCGTCTTTTTTCATTTTCTTAACAGCTGGTTTTCTTTCTACTTTCTTCTCAGTAACTTTTTTTACTCTTGAAGCATTTGTAGATTCTGTTTTTGTAACTTTAGAAATAGCTGGAGCCAATTCTCCCAAAAGGAATTCTATTGATTTTACTGAGTTTGTATTAGCAGGAATACAATTATCAACAATAGTATCATCACCATTTGTGTTTAAAACAGCAAATGTTTTTAATTTTAAAGAATTAGCTTCTTTTATAGCTTGTCTTTCATAAACACCATCAACAACAAAAACTATATCAGGTATTTTTTTCATCTCTTTAACTCAGCTATAAGCTTTATCAAGTTTTTCTATTTCTAGAAGTTTAGCTGCTTTTTCTTTTTTAGTCAAAACATCTAAAGCTCCAGTTTCAGAATCTTTCAATAATTTCAAATAAGTATTTATTCTTTTTCTAATTGTATCAAAATTTGTTAAAAGTCCAGGAACCCATTTATCAGAAACATAATAATTTCCTGAATCCAAAGCTATTTTTGCAATTGCATCTTTAGCTTGAAGTTTAGTTCAAACAAAAAGAACTTTTTTTCCTGAAGCAGTTAATTCTTTTAATTCTACTTTTACTTCATCAAGTTTTTTTGCAGTTTCAAGCAAATTTATAACATGAATACCATTAACTGAACCATAAATATAAGGTCTCATTTTAGCATTCCAGAAGTTTGTTTTATTACCTATGTGTAATAAATTCTCAAACATATTATTTAAATATTTTTTTTCCATTTTCCTTTAATTTTAAATTATAATCAAGGCATATTTATCAAAAAATTTGAATAAATCAAGGTTGCCTTTAAATAAATATTTCTGTGTTTATTTATTTAAACTTCCCAAAAATATTTTCTTTTAGTAAATAATTAAGCATTAGCTTCCTCTTTTGGAGCTTCTTTTTTTTCTTTTTTTGGTTTTTCTTCTTTTTTAGCTTTTGGAGCTTTTACTTCTTCTTTTGAAGTTTCTTCAGATTCAGTTTTAACTTCCTCTTTTGGTGCTTCTTGTAAAGCTTTTAGAGATAAACCAATTCTTTTCTTCTCAGGTTCAAAATTTATAATTTTTGCTTTTATTTCTTCTCAAACTTTTATGTGATCTCTGATATCTTTAACAACACCATAAGATATTTCAGATAAGTGAATAAGACCTTGAATTCCACCTTCTAAGTCCATAAATGCACCAAATTTTGAAATTCTTGAAATAGGAGCTGTAATAGTATCACCAAGTTTGTATTTTTTTGAAAGAGTTTCCCAAGGATTTTCTTTCAATCTCTTTATAGATAAAGATATTTTTTCAGAATCAAGACCTATAACTTTTACTTTTACTTTCATTCCAACTTTTGCAAATTTGCTTGGATTTGTAACATGTCCCCAATCTATTTCAGAAACGTGAACAAGACCTTCAAGTCCATCAAAAGTAACAAATAATCAATAAGAAAGTATACCAGAAATAACTCATTCTATAATATCACCTTCTTTTAATGTAGATAATGCTTTTTCTCTATTTTCTTCAATTGCAGCCTTTTCAGAGAAAATTATTTTTTTACCATCTTCATCAACATTTATAACTCTTACTTTAAATGGTTGTCCAACTAAACTATCCAAGTGTGCAAGTATTTTTTCAGGATCAGCTCCCTCAACTCTAGGATAATGAATAGGAGTCAATTGAGAAACAGGTATAAATCATTTTAAACCATCAATATCAACAAGAAGACCTCATTTATTTGCTTCTGTAGGTCTAACAGTGATGATTTCACTGCTATTGTGATATTTTGTAAGATTTGTAAGATTTTTGATTTGGTTAGCTCTTTTAAGCGAAAGAATCAAAAGTCCTCTTTCAATTGAATCACCAAGAACCATTACTTCAATTGATTGACCTGGTTTTAATTCAGATAAATCAACAGTATTACCAACTTCTTTTGAGACAACAAGTCCAGTAAATTGATTATTTACATTTACTAGAATATTTTTTTTCTCAATTTTTACGATTACACCAGAAATAACATCACCAGCTTTTGGATATTTTATTTCAGGAGATTCGTTAAATAACTCTTCAAACAGAGCTAAATCTTTATTTGTCATAAAGATAACTAGTTAAAAAATAAAATACAAATAAGAACTCAGTTCTTATAAATTATTATCTTAAATTTTTCAATAAAATAATAATTTACAAAAGCCAAGTTTAAACTTTATTCTTTCAAAAAAATGGGGAGTCTGAAGGGGTTCGGCTCCCTTTCGGGTAGGCCACTCGTTTCAAATGCTCTTATTCATCGCATTTGAATTTTTCTTTCAGAAAAAACCTCACTTCTCACCTAATGTTTTATTTTAAAACTTCTTTTTAAAACAGAATTTTTATTTCAAAAAAATGGGGAGTCTGAAGGGGTTCGAACCCTCGACCTCCAGAGTCACAATCTGGCATTCTAACCAACTGAACTACAGACTCCATGAGAAAAAGCTAGTAAATTATATAAAAAACTTTGCGTTTGTCAAAAGAAAATATTGCTTATTTTTTTCAAAAAATTTGACAATATGATAAAATTATAAAAAGTATAAAATAAATTGAAAAAATGCAAGACAAAAACACAAAATACATTTCTATAATTTGACATGAGTTAAGAACACCATTAACCTCAATCAGAGGCTATTTATCAATGATTTTAGAATGAGATATGTGAGAAATTTCTTATGAAGCAAGAAAAGCTTTAAATCACTGTTATGATAGCTCCCTTAGACTCATCAAACTTACAAATGATATTTTGATGCTGTCAAAAATAGAATCTTGAAAAATGGAATATTATCCTTCAAAGTTTAAAATTCTTGATTTTATAAAATCTGTACAAAATGATGTTTTTGTGGAAGCTGAAGAGCAAAAAGTAGAGCTAGAAATAGAAATAGAAAAATCTCTAAAAAATAAATCAATTTATTATGATAAGGATCGCTTAAAACAGGTTTTTATAAACTTAATTTCAAATGCAATAAAATTTACACCAGAAAATAAAAAGGTAATTGTAAAAGCATCCCAAAGAGAAAAAAATATTTTATTTGAAATAATTGATAATTGAATTTGAATTCCAGAAGACCAATTACAAAAAGTATTTGAAAAATTTGCTCAAGTCAGCTGTGATTTACAAAAATCAAATAAATGCTGACTTTGAATTTGATTGACAATTACAAAAAATATTCTAAAAGACATTTGAAGTGAAATAAAAGTAACTTCACAAGTTTGAAAATGAAGCAATTTCTTTTTTGAACTAAAATTATTAGATTAAATAAAAAATATTTTAAAAAATAACTATAAAATTATGGAAAAAATAAAAGTTCTTATTATAGAAGATGACTTAGTTTTAAGCGATATGTACGCAAAAAAAATGACTAAATCAAATTTTGAAGTAAAACAAGCAAAAGACTGACTTGAGTGACTTATAATTTTAGAAGATTTTGCTGCTGATGTGATTTTACTTGATATAATGATGCCTGCAATGGATTGATTTGAAACTCTCAGAGCAATAAAACATCAAACTTCATCTCGTTCAAAAATTTTTATGTTTACAAATATTATTGACAAACATAAGCTAAAAGAAGCAATGGAAAACGGAGCAGATGATTACATAGTTAAAGCTGAGACAAATCCAAGTGATATAGTAAAAAGGATAAAAGAAGCTGTCTCTAATAAAACTTGTAAAAATGACCCAATTTATGTAACTCCAGGATTAAATATTTTTAAAATGAAAAATCCATATATAGAGTGAGCTCCAGATATAGAAATCAGTGTAAATATCAAAATTTAAAAAAAGCTAGAAAATTTCTAGCTTTTTACTTTTTCAACAAATTCACAAAAGCTTCACTTGGAAGGCTTACTTTTCAGAATTGCTTCATTTTCTTTTTTCATTTTTTTTGTTTTTCCAAAAGTTTTCTTTTTCTACTAACATCTCAACCATAAAGCTTGGCTGTAACATCTTTTCTCAAGGCTGATAAATCCTCTCTAGCTACAACTTTTCATCAAACTGCAGCTTGTATTTTTATAGCAAAAAGAGCTCTTGGAATCACTTCTTTTAGCTTAGAACAAACTTTTCATCAAACATAAGCAGCTTGTGTTCTATGACAAATAAAACTCAAAGCATCAACCTTTTCATCAGCAATCAGTATATCAAGTTTTACCATATCATCTTCATTGTATTTTATAAATTCATAATTTAAAGAAGCATATCAGCTTGAAATAGATTTTATCTCATCATAAAAATCTCAAATCAATTCATTCATCGGAAGCTCATAAATAAGCATAACTCTACTATCATCAATAAAACTTTGATTTACAAACTTCCCTCTTCTCTCTTGAGAAAGTTGCATCAAAGGTCAGATATAATCGCTTGGAGTAATTATTTCTACCTTTGCAATTGGTTCTTCCACTGTTAAATATTTCTCTCTTGCAGGTAAATCTTCAGGATTTGAAATGTAAATATAAGTAAACTTTTTATTTTGTCAATCTTCAAATATTTCAGGATTAAACCTACTGTAATCTGAGCTTTTATCTCAAGCAAATTTTATTCTGTAAGTTACTTGTGGTGCTGTCATTATAACATCCATATCAAACTCACGAAAAAGTCTTTCTTTTACGATATCTAAATGCAAAAGTCATAAAAATCAACATCTATAACCATGTCAAAGCGCAGGAGAAACAGTTGGCTCTATACTAAGTGCAGAATCATTTAAAATAAGTTTTTCAATTGAATCTTTAAGTTGAGGATACTCTGAACTATCCATTGGAAAAATTCAAGCAAAAATAAATGGTTTTGCTTCTCAGAACCCAGATATAGGTTCAGCTTGTTCTGGCTTTTTCTTTGGTCATTCAATATTTTCAGGTTTCCAAAGAGTATCTCAAACTTTTGCATCTTTTATATCTTTCAATCAAGTTACAACATATCAAACAGAACCATTTTCTATTTTTTTATCACTTGTATACATTGGCTTAAAATAACCAATATCAAGAGCTTCTATCTTTTTTCAAGAATGTAAAAAATACAAAGTATCTCACTTTTTTATTTCTCAAGAAAATACCTTTACATAAGAAACTACTCATCTGTAAGGATCGTATTGACTATCAAAAACAAGAGCTTTTAGTTCCTGATTTGAAATATTTTCTAGATTACTTTCAAAAACTTTTGGTGATTTTATTCTTTTTATAACCTCATCTAAAATAGTTTCAACATTTTCTCAAGTTTTAGCTGAAACAGGAATTATTTCACTTTCATCACATCAAAGCAAATTAACTATTTCCTCTGATACTTTTTCAACATCAGCAGCTGGAAGATCTATTTTATTTATAATAGGGATTATATCTAATTCGTTTTCTAGAGCCATATAAACATTACTCAAAGTTTGAGCTTCAATTCATTGAGTCGCATCAACAATAAGCAAAGCTCATTCTACTGAAGCTAAAGACCTAGAAACCTCATACTGAAAATCAACATGTCCTGGAGTATCAATTATATTCATCTCAAAACCTTTCCAATTCATACGAACAGGTTGAAGTTTAATTGTGATTCATCTTTCCTGTTCTAGTTCCATTGTATCAAGCATTTGTCAGTGTTTCATATCTCTTTTGTCAATAGTTCAAGTTATTTCCAAAAGCCTATCAGCTAAAGTAGATTTTCCGTGATCTATATGCGCAATTATACAAAAATTTCTAATATTTTCTAATTTCATAAATAACAGTTTTCTAAACAAATATTTGGATTTTATTTTACAAAAAAAGAAAAAAAAGTAAAGAAAATATTTTTATAATAAAACAGTATATTTAATTGACAAATGTTTTAAAATATTTTATAATAAATTTATATATAATAATTTAATAAGACGAAAGCAATGAAAAAGCAGCCAAATTTACTGGATATTCCTGAAATAAATTTAGATTTTGTAATTGATGAAATAAATAAAAATATTTTTGATGAAAAAATTTGGATTTGAGAAAAAATGTGGAAAGTCGCAGAAGTAACGTATTCTTATACTTCCAAAAATAAAAAAACTTGAAATGATCTAAAAATAAATTGAAAAAAAATAAATTTAAATTTTACTCTTTTTTGTGAAATTTGATGACTAAATCTAGATGATTTTGATAATATAACTGATGACGAAAAAATAATAAAAATTCTCCAAGCAAGAGATAATTTAGAAAAAAAGATTTTTGATAAAATGAGACTTATTTCTATTTTTAAGAAAAATATTAAAAATCTTAATTTAAATTGAACAGATAAGCTAAAAGCTGAAATTATTTATGATAGTTTAAACGAAAAAAATGATTTGCTTGAGTATTGTCTTTACTGAATGAAATATGAATTAGAAAAAGCTTGAATCAAGCCATATTTTTCAAAAATGGAAGAAATAGAAACAGATTTAAACTTAAGAAGAATTGATAAAAAAGTTTTTTGATGACAAGTAGTTGATAATCCCACTGAAATAAACCTTTCTTATAATAATTTAGTTGATTTTTTTGTAAAAAATAAAGAAAAATTAACAAAACAAGAACAAGAATCTTTCAAAATTTTTATTAAAAAAATAGCTTCTCTTCCCTGATGTAAAAAGTTAAAAATTACCCAAAAACCTAAAAATAGATTAAGTAAATATAATAATCTAACTGTTAAAGATATTCATTATATTCCTATTTTTAACGAATTCACAAAAATGCTATGACTCGGACACAAAGCAGTACAAAACTCTGAGGCTTGAAGTATATCAGATTGACCAAATACAATAGAATTCCCTACCTCAAAAGAATTCAAGACAATGAAAGTTCCAAGAATCTTAAGTTTAAATTCTCATGAAATTGAATCACATTCAGTAAATGATGAAAATAATAAAAAAATATTATGAAATATTAGATGAGCAAAAAGTACCGAAAAAGAAGAATGATTAGCTATTTTAATGGAAAATTTATTGAAATATGGAGATTGAATTTTAAAAGTAGATAAAAATACTTGAAAAAAGATTATAGATTTAGAAAAGTGTGATATTCCCGACAGTATAGTAAAAACTCTTATTTGAGAGATTTGTAATGATGAAGAATTATTAGAATATTTCAAATTAAAATCAAAAATGTGATGATTAAAAATATCTCCAAAAGAAGCATTTTTAAGAGCAAAAAGATCAAACAAAAGCTGAGTTCAACATAAAGATACAAGCTATGCAAGATGATTTATAAAAGTAGTGAAGTCACTTAACAAAAGCATAAAAAGCTGAAAATGAATAAATTTTGAAGATTTATTTTTAGGAAAATTTTGAATAAAAGATTTAGAAAAAGCAAAAAAAATAAAAGAAGCTGAAGAAATCCAAACTATACTTCCACAATTTAACTCTGAAAGAATTCTCTATATTATGGAAACTTGAGACACTTCAGAAAGCAATTTCTTAAAAGATTTTCAAAAAAAATTTCCTTTCATAAATTTAGGAAATATGTTAGCTGAAAGCATTACTTCAGAAACAAATGAAAAAATTCTTGAAATAATTTGAGAATTAAAAAAGACTTAATTAAGGAATTAAGTCTTTTAATTTTTGAAAAAATCATTTTTTACTATTTTCTTGTTTTTTTTCTTCAATTATTTCTTCTCTTGTTTTTATAATAAGCAATTTTTTATATCTTGCCTTTATGTATTCATAATCTTTCATTATTTTATCAAAATCTGTACTAACAAGCTTTATAGTTCACATTTTTGTAAAACCATCTTTTGTTAATCAAGTTTCTTTTCAAATAAATTTTTTAGAATTAAAAATAACATTAACAACAGTTTCTCTTTTTTTAATAGATTCAAATAGTTTTTCATCAAATCAAATAAGTTTTCATCTTTTTGTTCAACAAATATTGAAGACTATATTATTTTTTTTCAATTCTCAAGGCTCTACTTTTGGATTTAAAAGCATTTCAAAAAGATTCATATCATAGGCTTCTTTAAACAAATCAACTCTTCATCATCCAAATCTACCATTTAATTCAATAGTTTTTAGTTTTCACTTTGAAGTAAGTTTAAATTCATGATGAACAAAAGTATTTCTTACTCAACAAGCTTTTATTGTATCTTCAATAAATTTTTTTAATCAAGTTCATTCTAAATCATCTTCTACTTTCTTTGAAGCAATTCTTGCGACAACAAAATAATCATTTATTCAAAAATCTATTCAAAGAATTTCTTGAGCAGGTTTAGAAAATATAACTTTTCATTTATCAGTCACAAAATAATCAAGAGTATAAAGATTTCAATCAATAAATTCTTCAACAATTAATTCTTTATTTTCTATTCAACGAGCCTTTAATCTATCATGAAAATCTTTATAATTTGAAATATAATCTTCAAAATCAGATCTTTTTGTTATTTTAACAACTCAAGAACTTTGAACTCAGTTTACAGGTTTCATAATAAATGGATAACCTATCTCTTTCTCAATTTCATCTATATCAAGTTTTTCAGGTTCTCATTTCAAAAATTTTATTCCAAGTTCTTTATTATTTTCTTGTAGAAGTTTTCTTTGTATAGATTTATCTCTGAAAATATTTGGATTGTCAGAAACTTTAAGTCATAATTCTTGTCTTAAAGTATTTGAAATATTTATCATCAATTCCAAAGCAGTATAAACAAAAATTACTTCAAATTTCTCATTAAATTCCTTTACTTTATCTATCAGGTCTTGCCTATTTGAGTAGTTTTGTGTATAAATTCAATATTTTTCAAGTTTAGAAATAAGATGAGAATAGTCAACTTTTTCTCACTTATAAAAAATAATATTATTAATTCAATATTTATTCCAAAGCTCTTCCATTGCGTCTAAATCAACTTTTATATCAGGAGCATTCATTCTTTTTTTGTTCATTATATGAACAATTGCTTTATTTTTCATAGTTCTAAATAAAAAATTATAACACAATGATTTTTAATTATATTAAAAAAATTGAAAAAAACAAGTTTTTAACCAAAATATTTGTTAAAATCTAGAATTAAATCGCACCAGCTAGATATATTTAAATCTTCAGCTCGAATATTTTCATCTATATTTTTTTCTGTAAAAATCTGTAAAATAAATTCTTTTGGAATTCCTGCTTTTATTAAATTGTTTAGTAGCTTTTTTCTTGGCTCTGCAAAAGCTTTTTTAATAAAATCAAGAAATATTTTATCATCTAAAAAATCATACAAATTATGTTTTTCAAACAAAATAACTGAAGATTCGATTTTTGGAGCTG
The DNA here is from genome assembly GCA_003260325.1 of Candidatus Gracilibacteria bacterium GN02-872. Classification (GTDB taxonomy): domain Bacteria; phylum Patescibacteriota; class Gracilibacteria; order BD1-5; family UBA6164; genus GN02-872. Next base: position 56,160 of record MOLU01000007.1, read on the forward strand.
GAATAAAGTTTTCTTTTCATACAAAAATAACTTCCCTAGCAAAACATTTTTTAGCTACAAATAAAGACAACACACTAGTTTTTATTTTTCAATTCTTGTCTTGTCACAAAATAATTTTATCTCAAACATCCTTTTGCATTAAAATAAGCATTTTTTCGGGAATATTTTTTATATCATATAAAAAATGTCTTAAAATAGGAGAAGTTATATAATAAGGAATATTTGCAATCACAAAATATTCATCAAATTCAGGTTTAAATTTCAAAACATCTATATTTTTTATACTAAGTTTTGAAATGTTTTCAAATTCTTTTTTATCAATTCTATTGTTTAAAATATTAACCATCTCACTATCAAGCTCAACCAAAACAAGATTTGAAGGAGATTTTAATAAAATCTTTTCTGTTAAAGCTCAATATCATGGTCAAACTTCTATGATATTCTTTCAGGAGATACACAAAACAGAAGAAATTTCATTCAAAATTTCTTCATTTACTAAAAAGTTTTGTCAAAGCGATTTTTTAGCTTTTATTTTGTATTTTTTTATCAAATCTAAACTCATCTTTATCTAGAATTTATAGTATGTTTTGTCTTTGAAGTCCATTTGTAAGACAACTTTTCAAGATAAGACCAATTTACTCTCATTGCTTGTAAAAGTTTCCCATTTTTGTCTCTTTGATGCTGAACATATTCTTTGTGTTGATCTTTTGAAACTTGCTGTCTATTAAGTAACAATCAATTATGAGCAACTTCTAAAAATATATCAGTTTTAGCTTTAGAAAGTAAAAAACAAGCTCAAGATCATTGTCATCAATTTAAAAAATCTATTGAATCCAAAACTGAAGTTGCAATTTTAGGATCAGAAGAGCTAATATCATCAACACAATCTTTTGCTTCATCAAAAGACTTTATACAAGCTTCATCATACATTCTCTTCAAATCATCTTTTTTCTGAAAAATATCTTTAACTCAATCAAAAAAATCAGAGCTAGATCATTTTCAAAAATAATAATTCTTTCCTCCATATAAATCCTTTAAATATTTTTCTGCATCTTTATCTATTTTTTTAAAATTTTCATCCATTGCAATCTGAAAAGCCCTTGCTTCAGCAGAGTCTTGTATACAAGGGAAATCCTCAAAATCTTTTAACCTTCCTCAAAGTCAGATGTACTTCATATTATCTTTTCAAGAAAATGATTTAATTGCAGAAGTACACTGATCTATTTTTCATTTATATTTACAACTTGCTGCAAAACTAAAAGAAGCTGAAAATATAAAAATTATAGCAAAAATTAGAAATTTAATTTTCATAATTACTTTTTTCTGTTAAAAATTTTTATAATAAAAATAGTAGTTTTTCCAAAAAATTTCTTTATCTTAGCAAAAAAGCCATTTGACCTTTGCTTAATTCACCTTGTAACTTCCTGTCATTTTTTAGTTTTAGAAAGTCAAATCATAGAAGCCACCGCTGTTCAAATAATCACTCAAGTAACTATTTTATCTATTTTTCCAGCAGATTTTGAAACTCTTTTTTTCATAAATTCAATATATTATAATCTATCAATTCTTATATTATGGCTACTAAATTGAAGTTTTGGAATTTTTATTATCAACATATTGTTTTCCATCCCTGCACTTATTGCCTCAAAATTTAAATTTTCAGGTAAAATTATTTTTCTACTAAATTTTCCCCAATAACATTCTTTATTTTTTATAATTACATTTTCATTGTAAATTTCAGGTTTTTTTCTAACTCAAGAAATTGTTAAAACTTGATTAAAAAAGGATAAATCTACATCTTTTAGTTCTATTCCAGCAACTGGAGCTAAAATAACAAGTTCATCTCAAGTATCAAGTATATCAAGAGCAACTTGTCCAATATTTTCTTCATTATCTAACACTTCTTCATATTCTTCATCTTCATAAATTTCTTCATAATTATCATCATCAGAAACTTTAAAAAATTTTTTCAACATAAGCCATTTTTTAAAAAATATTTAACTAATTATATATTTTTTTGAAATTTTTCAAGAAAAATGATAAAATTATAAAGAATTTATTTAAAACAAAGAGAAAAAACAGTTTTTAATTTAAAAAAATGCAAGAAAAACTAAATTTTATAAAAAATATTTTCTGATTTAAGGGAAAATCCCTAAAAATAAGCTCAAAAAATAAAATAAATTTTTTAGAGCAATTTTCAAATTTAATAAATTCGGGAATTCCAATAATAAATTCATTAAAAATCATAATGTATCAAACAAAAGACAAAAAAATCAAATTTATGCTGGAAAAGATAATTTCAGATGTAAATAAATGATGAAATTTAAGAGAAAGTTTTGAAAAGTTCCCAAAAATATTTTGATATTTTGATTTATCAATTATAGAAATGTGAGAAGTAACTTGAGCACTTTGAAATTCAATAGAAACAATAAAAAATAAAGAAGAAAAAGATAGAGAGTTAAAATGAAAAATAATATGAGCTTTGATCTATCCAATAGTGATAGTCAGTCTATCAACAATTATGATCTGAGTTTTTATGGTTTTTGTTATACCAAAAATCCAAAAAATGTATGCTGACTCAAAAGTAAATTTACCAGAATTAACACAAAAAGTAATACAAATCTCTGATTTCACTCAAAAAAATATTTCTTACATAATTTTAGTAATTTTTATCCTTATTTTATTGTTTCATGTTTTTAAAACAAATAAATTTACAAAAATTTATTGGGATAATTTTGTTTTAAGAATTCCTCTTTTTTGAGGTTTAATAAAAAAGAAAATATTAGCAATCTTTAGCTCAAGTTTATGAATTTTATTAAAAAATTGAGTTATGATAAACAAATCACTTTCTATAAGCTCAAAATCTCTTTGAAATGATTATTATGAGAAAAATTTAAATGATATAAATTCAAGAGTATCAAAATGAGTACAATTAAGCGAACTTATGGGAATAAATGATATTCAAAGCTGAAAAGAAAATTTTTTATTTCCAATAGAATTAGCATCAGTTGTGAAAATATGAGAAGAAACTTGAAATTTACCTGACTTACTGATAAAAATAAGTAAAAAACAAAACAAAGAAATTGATTCTGTAGTAAAAAATATTCAAACAGCAATTGAACCACTTGTTATTGTAATAATTTGAATAATAGTCTGAACAATTATAATGGCTATAATGCTTCCTTTCTTTAATATGGTAAATGTTGTATAAAAAAACTTTGTTCTAAAAAATAGAACAAAGTTTTATAAATATTTTGAAACAACTTCTTCAAGCTCAGATTTTTGCTTAACTCAAACCATAGTTTCAACAACTTCTCAATCTTTAAAAACAATCAAAGTTGGTATAGACATAACCCTAAAAGATCATGCTATTTCAGGACATTCATCTACATTTACTTTTCCAACTTTCATAGAGTCTCCTTGAGATTCAGCAAAATCATCAATTATAGGAAGCATCATTTGACAAGGACCACACCATTCTGCCCAAAAGTCAACTAAAGTAACTCACTCTTTTATTGTTTCATTAAAATTTTCATTATTTAAAATCAAAGTCATATAAGAATTTTATAAATTAAAGTCTTTTGAGAAATATTCTCATTTGGGTATTATATATTTTTTTAAAAAAAGTCAAATTTTTACTATATTATTTAAAGTAATTTTTCTTTAAATATTTCTTTAAATTTCTCTACAGCAAGCCCTTGGTCTACAAAAAATGGAGAAGTACAAACTGTTACATATGAAGCTTTTTCAAAAGCATCCAAAATAACTTTTTTCTTCAATTCAAAATCTATAAAATCAAGTTCTGAAGCAAAAAAGTCTAAATCTAAATTCAAAATAATTTTTGAATTATTTTTTTTATTTGAAAAATTTTGTAAATAATCTTCTAAATTTTTTGTATTTCTAATTTGAACAATATTCTCTATAATTCACTCTTTTTGAGCTGGGATAATATAATCTCAAACATTTAAAACAAAATTTGTAAAATCAAAAACTTTTTCTAAGCTTTTACTATCACTTTTGCTGATAATTTTACCATTATCGCGAGTATCTGCGTGCTGATCTATATGAATTAAAATATTTTTATCTCATATGATTTTTCTTGATCTAGCCTCATACCAAAAGTAAAATGCGTGATTATGATTATCAAACAAAACAACTTCTTTTCATCACATTTGAAATCGATAAAAATTTTTTAATCAATAGTTTGTACTTAATTTGTCATCAAAATCAAAATCTTCAAAGGCTATTTTTTCCAAATCATCTTGAAATTTTATTTCATCAAAAGATTTTGCTTCAATTATTTCTGGAACAAAAAGCTTTTTGTTTTGCCTTTTATCAAATGAAAATTCATTATTTCAAACTGGACTTTCTATAAAAAATCATTTATTATACATATTTTCTTTATTTTTAAAAAATTTTTATTATTATATAAAAAATATTTAATTTTAAAAATTTTATGAAAGATTTAACCAAAAAACAAAAAGAAATCATCAAAAAAAAGCTAAAAATTATGTGAGATGAATTGCAAAAAATAATTCCTGATGCAAAAACAGAATTAAAATACTGAAATGATTTTCAACTTCTAATTGCAATAATTATGTCAGCTCAATCAACCGATAAACAAGTAAATAAGGTAAATGAAATATTTTTTAAAAAACTAATAGAGCCAAAAGATTGAGTAGAACTTTGAGTTGATAAAATCAGAAAATATATAAACTCTATTTCTTTTTTTAACAATAAAGCAAAAAATATTTTTTGAACTTGTGAAAAGCTTGTAGAAGCTAAAAATAAAATTCCTGAAAGTGTAGAAGAATTACAAAAGTTACCTTGAGTTTGAGTAAAAACATCAAAAGTTTTTCTTTCTGTAACAAAAGATGCTCCCTACCTTTGAGTAGATACACATGTTCACAGAGTTTTAAATAGATTTTGAATTGTGAAAACTAATTCTCCACTTGAAACAGATAAAATAGTATCAAAAATAGAGATGGACTTGAGTTATAAAAATCTACATAATACCTTGATATTATTTTGAAGATATTATTCAAAAGCTTGAGATGACGATTTTTCAAAATGAAAAGATCCAGAATTTTGCAAAAATCTAAAAAAGAAACTTGATAAAGTAAAATAAAACTATGATTACAAAACTAAGAGATTATATTTGAAACAAAGATAACGAAGAATATTTAGCAAGAGAAAAATATTCTCCTTATGCTTTGCAACAAGCCAGAAATATAGTAAAATACTGAACTATTGACAAAGCAAAACATAGAGAATTTGTTGAATGAATAAGCATAGATGCAAAAGAATCAAAAGACTTAGATGATGCAATTTGGGCAGAAAAATATAGCAATTAATACAAAGTTTGGATTCATATTTCTGATCCAACTGAAAATATAAAAAAATATTCTCCTCTAGATTTAGAAGCCTTAAAAAGAACAACAAGTATTTACAGAACAAACGATATTTTAAATATGTATCCTCCAGAATTGGCAAATGATATTTTTTCTTTGAACGAATGAAGAGAAAAACTAACCATAACTGTTGAAGTAGATTTGGATTTCAAGTGAAATATAAAAAATTTTGAAGTTTATGAATCTATTTTTAAAAATAAAAAAAGATGTGATTATGAAAATTTTATTGATGATTTCATAAATCCAGATTCTCCTTTTCACGAAACTTTTCAAATTATGTACGAAATCGCTAAAAAAAGAAGAAACAATAGAAAATCAAAATGAGCAATTTTAGATTTTGATGAAGCTGAGAGGAGAATATTTTTATGAGAAAAAAGAGAAAAAATAATAACAAACATTAAAAAAATTCCTCATCAAATTGTTGAAGAATGGGCTATTTTGTGAAATATTTGTACTGCAATTTATATGACAAGAAAAGATTTACTAAAAGTCTTTAGAGTTCATTTAGAGTTAAACGAAAAAGCTTTTTATTCTGAAAAAGAATTGTGACACAAAGCTCTTGCTTTAAAAAACTATACTCACTTTACCTCTCCAATTCGCAGATATAGCGACGGAGTCGTTCATAGAATTATAAAAGACGATTTGAATAATAGAAATAGTTTATATGAAAACGAGGAATTAAGAGAAATTCTAGATCATATAAATAAAAAAGCACTAACTATTCAATATTTATGAAAATATTATGATTCAGAAATTTGGGGAAAGAAAAAAATAGAACTTTTAAAAAATCTTTATTGAGATGATTTAAAAGTAAATCATTTTAAAATTTATATAAGAAATCACATCTCAAAAAATAAAAAAATTCCAAAAAATATGATTGAAGAAATAAAAAATGATATAGAATCTTGAGAATTAGAAAGCTGGGCTTGGGCAATTTGATTATTTCTAGTTAGTGATGAAAAAGAAATAAAAAAAATGATTTATAAAAAAATAATTGAAGAAAATGTAATGGAATATAAAAAAATAATTTCTATTTTAAACACAACAAAAATAATGAGATGAGATGAGAATTCTATTTTTCAGATTGAAGAAGATGTAGATGAAGTAAAAAATAAAGTTTATTACAAAATTTCTTTTCAAAATAATAAAATTTATGAAAGTGAATATAGTTACTGAAATGAATACGAAAAAAGGTGTATTTTATGAGATGAAAGAGAAAAAATAATTAAAAAATTCTTTGAAATATTTATGGATTAAAAAATCTCCAAATTGGAGATTTTTATTTTTTAGAATTAAAAAATTTTATTGCCTCAAGTTGTATTTTCAATTCTCAACATCAGACATAACTTTTCTATCATTAAAAGTTACAACTCTTTTTTTCATTTTATTTACAATATTTGCATCGTGAGTTGCCATAATAATTGTTTTACCTTCTGAATTTAAATCTAAAAAAATATCCATTATTTCTTTTGAAGTATCAGGATCAAGATTTCAAGTCGGCTCATCTCAAATAATTATATCTGGATCATTTACCAAAGCTCTAGCAATAGCAACTCTTTGTTTTTCTCAACCAGAAAGTTCATAAACAAATTTATCTTTTTTTATTAAAAGTCCTACTTTTTCCAAAGCCTCAGGAACTTTTTTTCTAATAACTTCATCACTATAACCGCAGACTTCCATAGCAAAAGCGACATTTTCATAAACTTTTTTACTTTCAAGCAATTTGTAATCTTGAAAAATTACTCAAATATTTCTTCTATAATTAAGTAATATTTGTTCATTATAACCTTTATAAAGAGCAGTTCAGTTATCTAAGATTACATCTCATCTTTCAGGAGTAAAATCTCAAATAATTGACCTAATAAGACTAGTTTTTCCACTTCAAGAGTATCAAATAAAAAAAACAAATTCACCTGGTTTAATTTCTATATTTATATCTTCTAAAACAATTTTGTTCCTAAAAGAAAGGCTTAAATTATCTATTTTCATAATTTTATATTTTTTAAAAATATTTTTATAATTGTATAAATTTTTTTATAAAAAGCAAGAAAGTTTAGTTTTTAAACAAACTTTTTTATAAACTTTTTATAAATTACAAAATAAAATACTAAATAAATACAAAAAAGTATTCCTCAATATAAAAAAAAGTCTATATAAAGCCAATATTTATTTATTCATTCAAATGAAAAATTATTTAAAATAACTGTTCACAAAACATAAATAAAAATAGCAAAAACTGTATTTATAAGTAAAAATTTTATAGGAAACTGAAATTTTACAAGACTTTTTGTTCAAAAATATCATAAAACTAAAAGAAGAATTTGAGATAAAAGAGTAACAAATCAAGCTCACATAAAGCTATAATTTGGAATAAGAATTATATTTCAAATAAAATTAAAAATAGTAACAAAAATATTTATCTTTAGCAATTTACTCTGATTTTCTGAAGCAACAAAAAGATAAATAAAAACAAGAGAAATAAAATAAAACAAAATAACAGCAAAAACTATTAAAAAAGCATCAGCTGAATTGTAAGGAATAGCATCAAGATACTGTTTATTTGCAATTATTAAAATAACATATTTTCTAAATAAAATTCACAAAACAAATACCATTAAGCTAAACATAGTCAAAACTTTAAAAGAAATATCTGTAAGTTTTGATAAAGTTTTTTCATCTCTTTGTTTAAATGCTTGCGTCAAAGAAGGTAAAATCGAAGTCATATAAAATCATCAAATAACCATTATAACCTCAACAATCTTCATAGGTAGGCTGTAAAGTGAGATATTTCTATCAGCAATAGCTTCTCACTCCATTATAGACAAAAGCATTATGTCCATTTTGAAATAGACAACTGATAAAAACAAAGCAACTCAGTAAGGCAAAGATATTTTAAAAATATGTTTTATATAAGCAAAATCCCAGTCAAATCAAAACTTAACTATTTTTCTTGCATAAAAATAATTCATCAAAGTATTTACAAAAACTGAAATTACTCAAACAATCATTATGTAAATAAAAGGAGAGAAATAATCAGAATTCTCTATAAATTGTTTTGGATAAAGTACATAAGCAATAAATGCAATTCAAAATAAATTTATAAGTTTTCAAAAAATTAAAGTAAAAGCAGAATACTCAACTTTCATATTTGCCTGCATCAAAGCCAAAATCGAAGAGTTTAAAAGCTGCAAAATCGTAAAAATAGAACTGATAAAAATAGAAATAAGAGCTAAATCAGAGTTATATCACGGCAGAAAAAATGCTATAAGAACAGCTAAAATCAGAATAAAAATTCATAAAATAAGTCTCAAACTCATAACATTTCAAACAATAAACGCAGATTTTTCTTTATTATTTGTTATTTCTCTGATTGTAATCGCATAAAGTCATAAATCGGCCAGAAAAACAAATATTCAAACATAATTATAAACTTTTGAATAAAGTCAGTAAAGCTCAACAGTTAAATAATTCGTCAAAACACTTATCAAAAATATAGCAATAATTGCAGTTCAAGCTTTTGAAAATATCTGAGAAATCGTATTGCTAGCTATTTTTTTATACATAATAAAATTTCAATTTAATAAAAAACAATAAATATGATAATTTATTTTTTTAATTTGTAAACACGAATATTTTTTTTCTCTTTACAAATTGAATCTAAAAAATAAAATATAAAAAATATAAACTTTAAAGATTTGAAATTATGATAAAAAAAATATGAATTATCTTAGTTCTGCTGAGTCTTTGTATAGCTGTTATTTGGTTTACAAATGAAATAAAAAATAATCCAAAACAGCAGACAAATACTTCCTCTCTTGATTCAGAAAAAGAACTAGCTGAAGAAAAAAAATTAGAAGAGGAAAAGGAACAATTTACAAAAGAAGAAGTTCAAAACAAAGTAAGTCAAATAAAGAAAAAAATGAAGCTAAAAGAAATTATTTCAAAAGCAAATATGTATTTTGATGAAGATGAATATATGTTTTCATTGATTGAATTTCAAAAAGTTTTAAAAGAAGTACCAAATGATGAAGTTACAAACATAAAAGTTTGAGATATTTATTATAAAATTCATAAATATTGAAAAGCAAATGAATATTATTCTAAAGTCAAAAAAGCGAAATCTTTAGATAAAGATAAAGCTATTTTAAGCTTGATAAATGATAAATGAGTTTCAAAAGAAAATATTGATGAACTAACAAAGAAAATAAATGAATTTGATATTTCTGAAGAGAAAAAATTTTACTATACAACTTCTATAATTTGTGTAGTTGATTATTCCCTTTGTAGAGATAAATTTCAAAAATATTTTGAAAAAAATTGGTCTCCTCAATCAGAAGAATTAAAAAATTTACAAAGAGCATTTGAGAGTTTCAAAAACTTTAAAAACAATGATTTATACTACAAAGCTGCATTTATAACTTGAGCTTTTTTTGAAAATGCATTTTATTATGTTGCACTAAAAACTTCAGAACAAATTTTATGACAAAAATATAATTATAGACCAATAATGGAAATCGCAGCAAAAAGTTCTTATGAAATTGGTGATTATATTTCAGCAAAAAAATATTTAAACGATATAAAAAAAATAGACCCAAACAATTCTGAAATGAGTTATTTTTTGGCTAGAGTTTATGAAAAACTAAATGATAAAAACTTAGCTTTAGTTCAGTATAAAAAAGCTTTAGCTGACAATTATAAGGATCAAATAGATATAAAAAGAAGAATTGTATTTTTATTTTTTGAATCAAAAGATTATAAAAAAATGCTTTACGCTTTTGACGATTTGTTGAAAACAAAGTCTGATAAACTAAATATAAATGATTATAGCCTAGCAATTTATTACAATATAATAAATGATGACGAACAAAAAGCTAATTTGTATATAGAGCAAGCAATTGAAAAGTTTCCAAAATCAGAATTATTTTATTGATATAAAGCTTGGATTATGCTAGAAAAAGATAATCTACTAGATAGTGATTTGAAAGAAATAAAAGAAAATATTGACAAAGCAATGGCAATAAAAAGGAATTCTTTGATTCTGATGGCAAATTGAATCTATGAGCTAAAAATGAAAAATTATGAAAAAGCGATTGTAAACTTGAAATCTGCTTACTGAATGGATAAAAGCTGAGAATATAAAGAAAAAATAGATTTTTGGTTACAAAAAGTAGCTGAAGAAAGAAATAACAATTAAAATATTTTATGGAAAATATAAAAATATCTGAAAATTCAAAAAAAAATAACATTTCACTAGAAGAATTATCTCTTGAAATTTCAAAAAAATTTTGATTAGAATCAAAAAAGATATCTTTCTTGATAAAAGAAATACGAGAAAATAGCGTTTATTCTCTTGAAAATTTAAAAGTAGAATTACAAAAAGAAAACAAAACTCTGGAATTACAAAAAATCCAAGAATTATTTTCTGATTTACAAAAAGCAAGAAATATTTTTGGAAAAGAATCAAAAAAAGAGATTATAAATTTAAAACAAGAGCTTGAAATAGATACAAACAACTATTTTTCAAACGTTTTGGAGTCAAAACTTCCAAGAAAACTTATCAAAAAAGCTAAAAATCCAGAAAAACCTCACGAATATTTACTTTCAGTTTCGCTTTGAACAGCAAATTCTTTAATCGCTATTTGAAGCTGAATAATAAATGTTTGAGTTTGAATTTTAAAATCTCCTTATGATTTATATTTACTCGCAAGCTGAAAATGAGAGCTTGAAAATGCAAAAAAAATCTAGTACTTAAACACTA
>MOLU01000008.1 GCA_003260325.1 Candidatus Gracilibacteria bacterium GN02-872
TCAAAAAATTGAAAATATTTATGTGTAACAGCAAAAGATTCTGCTTGAAATATTTCTTATAAATCTTCAACAAATCCTATAAAAATAGATAATGTTGCACCAACAGTTTCTTGAGTTTCTGAGAAAATATTTGTTGTTTGAAGCTCTGAAGCACAAAACTACACTCTTACTTCAGGACTAACTTTTTCTGATAATGTAGATAATGCTACAACTTTAGCTTCACTTTTCCAATGTAATGGCTTTTCTGGTTATAACCCAAATGCTGTATGAATTTATACTGTAACTTGTAGTTTAAAAGATTCTTCAGAGAATGAAGTTACAGGAATTACTTGGAATGTAAAAATAATTCAAACTGATAAAACTGCACTAAGAGATGCTGTAAATACTGCTACAACAGCTAAAAATCATCCAAAAGTTTATGAGTGAAAAGCTGAAGTAGAGAGAGTTATAACTCAAGCAAATACAGTTTTAAATGACACAAATGCTACAACTTCAGATATAACACAAGCTATTTCAAATTTAAATCAAGCTATTTCAAGACTTAGAAGAGATGAAACTGCTCCAGAAATTTATTGAGTTTCTGAAAAAGAAATATTTGTTTGAGATGATTTTTCTCCTTTGGCTTGAGTAACAGCAACAGATAATATTGATTGAAATATTTCTTTAAATGATTCAAACATTATAGAAAATACTGTTAATAAAAATGTAGTTTGAACTTATAGGGTAAAATACAAAGTTGTTGATTCAAAATGAAATGAAAAAATTGTTGAGAGAGTTGTGAAAGTAAAAGAAATAGATAAAACAAACTTAAGAAATGAGCTAACAAATGCTGAAAATAAACTAAGAAGCCACTCTTTTATATTATCAGAAACAGACAGAAGAAATCTAGAAAATGCAGTAGCAAGAGCTAGAACTGTTCTTAGTGATCCAAATGCAAGAATTGCAAATATTTCTACTGCAATAAATGATTTGAGAAATATTGTTTGAAGCTGACACAATGCTTCTTCTCCTTCAAATGCATCTCTGTCTTTAAAAAATGATAATAGAGTAACAACTTGAACAGAAAATAATTCTTCAAGCAGAGAAGAAACATGATGAGAAAAGAAAATAGAAAAAAAGGAAGATAAAAAAGAAGAAAAAGTAGAAAATATTAAAAAAGAAGAAAAAACAAACCAAAAACTACTAGAAGAATTAAAAAATAAACTAAAAGAAGAAAATAAAGAATTAAAGATAAGAGAAATCAACGGAGAACCAAAAGTGTACTCAGTATTAAAGAGATATGATAACTGTGGAATGATATGAAACATATTGTGAGATTATAATAGTGATTATAAACTAACATTTAAAGATGTAACAGAGAAGAACTATTTAGATGAACTACAAAGACTGGAAAAAGTATGAATAATCAAATGAACAAAACCATGAATTTTTGAGCCAAATAGATGAATAACAAGATCAGAATTTTTAGCAATAGTATTACAAGTACACTGTTACGATGTAAGCCATAAACCAGAAAGTTTACCATTTTATGATGTAGACCTAGATAGCTGGCAAGCAAAAGTAATAAAAGTATGAACAGAATTATGAATAATCAAATGATATGAAAAAGATAAGAAATGAACACCATTTAGACCAGATAGAGAAATAAGTAAAATAGAAGCCTTTTGAATAATGATGAAGATGAGAGAAATAGAGATACTAGAGAATTACAAAGATAAATACACAGATAAAAAAGCTAATTGGCAAGATAAACCCTTATCAGCGGGAGAATATTTATGAATACTAAAACCAGAAGAAACAGACTATAAATTTCATCCAGATTCTTACTTAAACAGAGATGAAATGGTAAAAATGATTATTGACATTATCAAACTTTACTAAAAAAAATCCTTTACAGGATTTTTTTTAAATTATTCAGTCTACAGCGCTTATGTTGAAACTATAATTCATTTTCAAACTTCAAATTATTCCTAAAAAAACATCTTTTCAACCAATTTTTATGTTTTTTACAATTATTGTGTAGTCTTTCAAAAAAGGAATAATATTTTCCTCTCAAATAAAAACATTTATTCAAGTTAATAAAGGCTGACTTTTCATAAATTTTATAAAATTTTCTTTTTCTTCAAGCATTTTTACAATTGAGAAAATTGAGTCTCAAAGTCTTTTGTAGTTTAAATCAAGAAAACTTCAAACTCAATTGTATTCAATCAAGTTATTTTCAGGAATTATAAAAAATGCTATTTCTCAAGTTTTTCTGGCTAACTCAAAGCTTATTTTATTTGCTAAATCATAAAAATTCTCAACTTTCATTTTACTTTTTTCAGCTTCAGATTCCAAAAAATAATTTGGAGTTGATTTCATCAGAAAATCAACAAAAGCCCTAAGTCCCTTTGTAGTAGGCAATCTTCAAGCAGAGTGATAAGGTTGATAAATAAGTTCTAAACTTTCAAGTTTTGCCATATCATTCCTAACTGTAGCGGAAGAAACTCACAAATCATATTTTTTTAATAAAAGCTTACTTCAAATTACTTCTCAAGTTGCTAAATATTCTTCCACAATTATTTTCAAAATCTCAATATTTCTTTGTGTAAGCATACTAATCAATTATTTTTAATATTTGGTTTGTTGTATTTTCAACTGTGTATTTTTCTTTTATTTCAGAATAATCTACGTTTTTTACTGGTCTTTTGCTAAATTTTTCAACTTCAGTATAAATACTATTTACTGAAATTGGAGAAAAATATTTTATTTTATCTCAAAAAATACTTTCTATTTTTTTCAAATTTGAAGATAAAATTGGAACGTCAAAATATAAAGGTTCAGTTAATCTAAAAGGAAAAGGCTCATACAAACTAGGAAAAATCACTCAAAGACTTTCTTGATAAATTATTTTTTTCTCACTTAGCTTTGGAGAACCTAAAAAATGTACATTTTCTTGTAGGTTACTCTCTAAAATTATATTTCTTAGATTTATATTTTTTCAAATATTTGTTCACAAAAAAACTAAGTCTATTTCAAATTTGTTTTCTTTTAGCCTTTTAAAGACTTTTATCAATTTTTCATAATTTTTTTCTATTGAATCTCAAGCTGAAAATACAAAGTATTTATTTTTTAAATCATATTTTGTAGCTAAGCTTGCACTTACTTCTTCTAATTCATAATCATAGTCATATCCTGGTCTTTTTGGGAAAAATCAGTCAATTATATTTATTTCTGTTTCTTTTACGTTAAATCTTTCTATAAGTTCATTTTTAGTTATTTTATCCAAACAAATGATTTTGTAAGCATTTTTTATATTTTTTGAAAGTAAATACAAAAATTTTGCTTTTTCAAAAGAACTTGAGAAGTTTGAATAATAAAGATCTTTTAAATCTCAAACTAAAATAATATAATCTTTTTTATAAAAAATTGGTTTATAATGATTAAAAAATATCATCAATCCGTTATTATCTTCTTTCAAAATCTTTTTAAATTTTACTTGTTCAGCTAAGCTTCCAACTTTTATATCAACTTTTTTTACAATAGAATTCTCAGTTTTTAATAAATTTAAATTTGAATTTGCATAAATGATAAATTTATTATCAGGAGAATTTTTTATTATATTTTCAACCAAAGTTGAAACAAATCTTGAATAAATGTTATCTCAAAGAAATCTTAAATCTAGTCAAATTTTCATTTTTATTTTTCAAAATATATTTTTTTAGTATTATATCAAAAAAATTTAAAATATAAAATATTTTTTATGGATTTATCAAAAAAACTTGAAAATTGAAATATTTTGAAAGTCAAAGTTATTACAAATGCTCAAAAAACAGAAATAACTTGAGAGCTTGAAGACTGAACTATAAAACTAAAAGTCAGAGCAATTCCAGAAAAATGAAAAGCAAACTCAGAAATAATAGAATATTTTTCAAAAATTTTGAATTTAAATAAAAGTAAAATTGAAATTATTTCAGGTAAAACTTCAAAAATAAAATTGTTAAAAATAGAAAAATAATTTAAAAACTTATATTTTTTGCTTAAAAAGTATTTAAAATTAGTTTTTTAAATTCTCTTGATTTTCTACAAAAAGATTTTATAATACAAGAAATATTTTATAATATTTTTTGATTATGGCATACTTTCTTATAGTGATTTATGTTATTATTATCATTCTTTTCAACATTTTAGTTATAAAAAGATTGAAGTACTTAAGTAAAAGACATACTCAAAATACTTGAATAGAATGACTTTCAAAGTGATATAGAATAGTTTTAAGAAGGTTAATTTTTATGACAACTATTTTGATAATTATTGTTAGTTTACTTTTTTTAACTTTTATCAAAAATGACTTACTACCAAAGAGATGGATATACATTGATGAGAAGACACTGGATAATTTTGTTTTTTAATTATCTAAGTTTTACTTTTTTGTTAATTGTTTCAGCATTACTTTACTATATTTCCATAAAATATCAAGTTTATCTGTGATATGATTTAATAATGTTTATTATTTTTCCAGTAATTTTCTTAATTATAAATTATGCTTTTTTGAAGCTTCTTTTAAACTATATAAATTATTATAATAATTTGATTATTTTAAAAGATTTAAATGTAATAGTTATAAAAACTTCTCTACTTGATACTGATAATATAGAAATTATTGACTTAAATAAAATTACAAAAATAGATACTTTAATGGAGTGAATAGTTGCAAATATTTTATCTTATGGAAATTTAGTTTTAGAACAATACAAAGATAGAACTAGAATATTTCATCATATCTATAAACCTTACAGAGCAGCAAATTTCATTAAAGAAAGCAAAAGCAAACTTTTAGAAAAAAACTCAAAAGATTAACTTTGAGTTTTTCTTTTTTTCAAGCAAAAAAGAAAAAATATAATTGACTTGATTTTTCAGTAAAAATTATTATATTTTTCACTGATTTTATTTTATAAATTATAATTTATGTGATTTAGAGATACGTGATACAATTACTTCAAAGCTGAACACAGTTCTGTAAATATGCAATTCAATCCTGATTGTTGGACAAAGAGTTTGAAGTTATACTGAGATAAAAAATACAAAGAATCTTTTCTAGAATTACTAAAATATACAAATAAAAAAATTAAAAACTTCCAAACTTCTGAAAATGTTTTTAGAATTCCGCACTGATCTATTTTTGTGGATATTGATTTCTCAGGAAGTGAAATAAAAATCTCTTCTGATTTTTTAGATGTCTCTTCTGCAAATAAAGTTCCACTTTTTAGAAGAATAGTTGAGCTAAATTTTAGTTTAAACCTAACTCAAATAAAATATAGCGAAGATAAATTTAAATTTGATTTTAGCTGTGATTTAGAGCTTTATGATCCTTACAAAATGTTTGATATTTTGTCTGAAATTTGTTATTTTTCTGACAAATTTGATGAAGAATTTTGTGAACAATTTTGAGCAAAAAATATTTCAGAAGCAAGTGTAAAAGAAATCCCAGATAATAAAAAAGAAATAATTTATAAAAACTTCAAAGATATAATTTCTTCAAATATGAAGATAATTGAGGATTTAGAAAGTAGAAGAAGGAATAATTATGCTTGGGATGTAATAAGCACAACTTATAAAATGATAGATTATGCTTGTGCACCAAAAGGAAGCCTTGCTTTAAGAATTTCTGAAAAAGTTGCAGAACTTTATAACAGAGATCAATCTCTTGAAACAATTATTTTTAGATGAAAAGAATTTTTAAAAGATATTTCTGAAATGCCAAAAGAAGATTTCTTTAAAAATCTTTACGAAACTGAACAATTTATCCCAAATAAAAAAGTTGCTACAAAAGAGCAAATAGCAGAATATTTAAGACCAGGATACAGTGATGCTTATCAAGACTTACAATCTGGTGATTTTGAATCAGCTTATTTGATTTTTATGCATATTTTGTATAATTCTATGTATTATCACATAATGCCAGTTTGAATGGAAAAAGCTATAGTTAAAGCTATAAGAACAGGTTCAAATTCTCCTGTAAATCAAATGCAAGTTTGAGTTTTGTCTTGAAGAATAGCTGAAATTATAAATTTACAAAATATTCCTTCAAATAGTACAAACTTTTTTTCAGGGCTTTTAGTCTTTATTTGGTGAATAATTGCCTGAATAATTATGAGTATGTTTGGAAACTAAAAAAAAATTTTTAATTCATAAAAAAATAATATGGAAAAACTAAATAGTTTAAAACAATCAATATTTAAAATAAATACTTCTGAATGAACTTGAAGCTGATTTTATATAAAAGAATACAAAGTTGTTGTTACAAATTATCACGTTGTTTCTTGAAATCACATTGTTGCTTTAGAAGATTATGATGAGAACAAACAAGTTGCAAGAGTTGTTTTAGTAAATCCAGAAAAAGATATTGCACTTTTGATGCCAGAAAAAGAAATATCTTTAGATGATACTATTGAGCTTGTTGAAGATATTCAAGTAAAAGAAAAAGATAAAGCTATAGTTATGTGATATCCGTTTGGAATGTGATTTACTGTTACAGAAGGAATTGTGTCAAGTCCAAAACAAAATGTTTCATGAAGAGATTTGATTCAAACAGATGCAGCTATAAATCCAGGTAATAGTGGTTGACCACTTGTAAACGAAAAATGACAACTTATTTGAATAAATACTTCAAAATATACAAATGCTGATAATACAGGTTTTGCAGTTAGTTCAGCTGAACTTATAGAAGAATTAAAGAATATTGAGAAAATAGATAAAACTAAATTATCAGTTGTTTGTCCTAGTTGTGGAACTTTCATAACTGAAAAAACTGATTATTGTCCTAGTTGTTGAGCAAAAATTGATAAAAATATTTTTATAGAGAAAAAACTTCAAAAACTTTCTCAATTTGTAGAAGATGCTATTTCTAAGTTAGAAATAAATCCAATAGTTGCTAGATCAGGATATGAGAGTTGGGTTTTTCATAATTGAAGTTCTCAAATAAGAATATTTGTTTATGATAACAATTATTTATATGTAACTTCTCAACTAAATATTCTTCCAACAAAAGATTTGCTTCCACTTTATGATTTTTTACTTTCTGAAGACATAAATCCTTTTCAATTTGGAGTTTATGAAAATTGTATTTATTTATCTTATAGAGTTGCTATTACAGATATTTTTAAAAATGATGAAACAGAATCTGTTGTTTCAGATAGAATAAAAGAATTTGCAGAAAAAGCTGATGATTATGATGACTTATTTGTAAATAAATACTGATGTAAAATGACTTCATATTCAAAAGAAAATAAAAAATCTGATTGAGATTTATAAAAATAAAAAAGAATGACCTAAAGTCATTCTTTTTTATTTAAATTCTATTCATTCTTCTTTAGATAAAATTCCTTGAAGTTTTTGAATTTCCTCAGATCATTTATCCAATTCAGTTGCTACCTCAGGAGTTACTCCATTTTTTAGTTTTTCTAAAGCTTGAGAGTATTTTGTATAAGTTTCTTTACATTTTGTTTTGTTTGCACTTTTTTTCAAATAATTACATCATTTTTCAACCATATTCTTTGTAGCTAATATATCTGAAGTTAGAAGTAATTCATTTATCTTTCAATTAGTTGAAGAGTTTGCAGAGCTTATCAACTTGTTATCAGCACTAACTTGAGCATTATTATACTCTACATATTTATTTATTTGATAAACTGTGTATCTGTTATAACCAACATATCAAATTACACAAACTCAAATAATAAATCAAACTATACTTTGCATTTTTTTTGGATCCATAAAAATAATTTAAAAAATAAAAAATAATTATTAAAAGTTAATTTTATATTTTATAAAATAATTATAAAAGTCAATATTTATTTTATTTTTTGATAAAAATAATTATAATAAAAGAAAATATTTCAAAAAAATAATTATGAAAAAAGTTTTAGTTTGATTATCAGGTTGAGTTGATAGCGCGGTTAGTGCATATTTATTGAAAAAAGATTGATTCGATGTTACAGCTTGATTTATGATAAATTATTTAGCTCCAGAAGGAGAATATTGTCCAACAAAAGAGGATTTAGATGAAGCGAAAAAGGTTGCAGATTTTTTAGAAATACCGTTTTTTACTTTTGATTACAGAAAAGAGTATTCTGCAAAAGTTCTGGATTATATGTATGATGGTTACCAAAAGGGAATTACTCCAAATCCAGATATTATGTGTAATAGTGAAGTGAAATTTAAGGTATTTTTAGATGAAGCTTTAGAACATTGATTTGATTATATCGCAATGTGACACTATGCTCAAATAGTAGAGGAAAATTGAATATTTTTCCTAAAAAAGTGAGTTGATGAAGAAAAAGATCAAAGTTACTTCTTGGCTTGATTAAACCAAGAACAACTTAGTAAAGCTATTTTCCCAATTTGAAATTTAAAAAAATCTGAAGTTAGAAAAATTGCAGCAGAAATAGGCTTACCAAACGCAAAAAGAAAAGATTCACAATGAATTTGTTTTGTTTGAAAAGTTGATTTGACAAAATTTTTAGAAAAAAAAATAAACCCAAAACCTTGACTAATCGTTGATACTTCAGGGAAAATTCTTTGACAACATAAATGAGTGTTTTATTACACAATTTGACAAAGAAAATGACTCGAAATTGGAGGCTTAAAAGAGCCAATTTTTGTTATAAAAAAAGATATTGAAAAAAATATTCTCACAGTTGGAACTTCCTCTGATTTGGAACTTTATAGTGATTATTTAGAATTAAAAAATATTCATTTCCTCTCAAAGGAAATATCTCTGCCTTTTGAAGCAAAAGTAAAAATTAGGTATAGACAAAGTGATCAAAAAGCTATTTTAGATATAAATCCTGATTGAAAATATTTTGTAAAATTTGAAAACAAACAAAGAGCAATTGCAAGTTGACAAATTTGCGCTTTTTACGATGAAAATGACTTTTTGCTTGCTTCATGAGTAATTGATTAAAAAGATTTGATTTAAAATAATATTTTTAGTATGAAAATTTAAAAAAATAAAAAAATTTTGAAAATTTATGTTTTTTTAAATTTTTTTCATTTTGAGTTTTTTAATAAGCATTTATTTGCTTATTTTTTTTGTTTGTGATAAAATATTTTTAATTATAAGATTTTATTTTAGTATGGATTTTACTCTGCAAAATATTATGAAAAATCAAAAAAAGAAATCTACTGAAAAAAATAATTCAGTTGATGATCTTTTTTGAGTTGTTTCAAAATCAGATTCAGCTACAAATTCAGACCTAAATTTAAAATATTATTGAAATAAAATTGAAGATTCTTACATTATTTGAGTTGTAAATGATATTTTTATAAATGCTATTTGAAAAAGAGCTTCAGATGTGCATATTGAGCCAAATGATAAAGAACTTTTGATTAGATTTAGAATAGACTGAACTTTTATAAAATATAAAACTTTTAAGCTTTCACAAAAAGATTCTATTCTAGCAAGAATAAAAATTATGTCTTTTTTGAGAATAGATGAGCATAGACTTCCTCAAGATTGAAAAATATCTTATAAGTTATTTGCTGGTAAGACTATAGATATGAGGGTTTCTGTAATACCGACTATTTATTGAGAGAAGTGTGTAATAAGACTACTAAAAAAAGATAGTGAAGCTCCAAAATTGCAAGAGCTTTGAATTATGCCTTACAATATGGTGAAAATAGAAAAACATTTAAAAGATAATTATTGAATGATTCTCGCAGTTTGACCAACTTGAAGTTGAAAATCAACGACACTTTTTTGACTTTTATCACACTTTGATCCTGAACAAAAAAATATTTCTACTTTGGAAGATCCAGTAGAATATCGAATAAAATGAGTAAATCACACTCAAATAAATCCTGATATAAATTTTACTTTTGCTAGAGGACTTAGAAGTTTACTTAGACAAGATCCTGATATAATAATGGTTTGAGAAATAAGAGACGAAGAAACAGCAAAACTAGCAGTAGAAGCCTCTATAACCTGACATATAGTTTTTTCAACTATACATACAAACTCTGCAACTCATACTATTCAGAGGATTGTTAATTTAGGAATTGATCCACTTTTAGTAACTTCTTCACTTAGGATGATTATTTCCCAGAGATTAGCAAGAAAACTTTGTTCTCACTGTAAACAAAAGTATTTAGCATCAGAAAAAGTAAAATTATTTTTTACAAAAAATATCTGAAAATATATGAAAAATCAGGAAAATATAGAACTTTACAAAGCAAATCTTGATGGTTGCCAACATTGTAATTTTACTTGATATAAGGGAAGAATCGGTCTTTATGAAGTCTTAGAAATGACAGAATGACTTGAAAAACTTATTTTAGAAAATTCTTCTAGAATACAACTTGAAATTCAAGCTATTTGAGATGGAATGGTTACTATAAAACAAGACTGATTGATAAAAGTTTTGCTTTGAGAAACCTCTATAGAAGAGCTTCTTTCAGTCTTATGAACATAAAAAAACAAAAAGTAAAGTTATTTTTATAAAAAAGTTGATTATTTTTTTTGCTAAGTATAATAAATTGTGATAAAATTTAATTAACTTATTAAATATGAATACTAAGTTAGAAAAATTATTTGAAAAATATGATTTTTCACCAAAAGACAGATTCGAGATTTCTCAGATTTTCTTTTTGTTGACAGAAGAAAAAAAACAGAATTTTTTAAAGAATTTCGAAGAGTTTGCATTTCAAGTAAAGAAAATAAATTCTGATATAGAAATTGAAAAAAATATTTTGCTTGATAATGCAATAGAAAAAATAAAACAATCTATTTTAAATGAAAGGAAAAATAAGCTAGGTAGCGACATAAAAACAAAAATGAGTTCTTTGAAAAAGGAACTATAAAAAATTTTATTTAAAAACAAAAACAAAAATGACAGTAACTGACAATTTACAAGCTTTTTTTGATAAAAAGAGAAATCCTCATTTAGAGAGATTGGAATTTTTAATGTCGATGGGACTTGATCCAGAATTCGCAGAAAGATGTGCTTTGATGTTTGAGCAAATAAATGCTACAACTCAAGAAATAATGAACCAAAAGAAAGTTCTTTTTTCAGTTGATGATAAATTACACAAACTGGAATTAAAAAGAAATAGACTTCATAGAATGGAAGTTTTGAAACATACAAATTAAAAAAGCAAAAATATTAAGGTTTTGCTTTTTCTTTTTTTATTTCCACAAGTCAACTTACAGGATCAAACTCAATAATTCATTTTTCTTTACTATATGATAGTTCAAATTGTAAAATTGAGTTTTCATTACAATCTTCTCAAATCACTTTTGCTGTTTTTGTTCATTCAAATACTATTTTTGCAGAATCAATACTCTTTTCTCATCAAACTCAATTACATTTCAAAGCTTCTATTTTTTCTCAGACAGAAGCTTTATTTGTAGTCACAATTCTTGGTTCTTTAACTTCAGAAATATCTTTTTGTTTTGGGTATGCAGTTACTTCCAAAGTAGCTGTTGTTTTATTTATTGCTATTTCCCATTGTTCAATATCCTCAAATCAAATTTTTTTTGTTGTATCATAAAGATTTTTTCAGACCAAAGCATCGTTTCTAATTGCTTCTATTTGGGTAATTATTCTATTTGAAAATATTTCAAGCTTTTGTTTATCAGATAATCACTGAAAGTTTAAACTTGTTGCAGTTAGTGCAATAAATGTGATAAGTCCGATAACAACAACGAGTTCGATGAGACTAAAAGCATTTTTATTTTTTTTGCACATAAAAATTTGAAAAATTTTAAAAAATAAATAATATATTACATATTTTACTTATAAAAATATAAGTTCAAATTATTTTTTAAAAAAGTTTTATGAAAAATAGATTTTTGTTGAAAATATTGGCTTTTTTCGCTATGTTTTTATTTATAATTCCAGCTTTTGCTGATAAATGATTAAAAGTTGATGAAAAGACTTCTGATTCAGTAAAATTATCTTGGGATAAAGATGAAAAAGCTGATTACTATCAAATAAATTATTGAGAGAAACCTACTACAAGTGCAAAACCTACTTGACAAACAGAAACTCTTCAAACAACTTCTACAGAAATAACTTGATTAACAGGAACAAAATATTATTTTTCTCTTGTTTGAATGAATTCTGATGGATGAGAGATATTTAAAAGTAAAGACTTAGAAGTTAATCTAGCTGATGATACAAAAACTTCTTCGGATGTATTTTCTATAACTAAATCAAAATTAGTTGAAAAAAATGTTTTAGAAATAACTTTCTCAAAAAATTTAGATTCTAAAAAACTTGAAGATGCAGAATTTAAAATTGAAGCAGTAAATGATTCTTCTGATTATTTAAAAGTAAAAAGTGTAAAAGCTGTTGCTTGAGATCCAAAAACAGTTAGGGTTGAATTTGATTGAACTCCAACTGACAAAGTTGAATACAAAGTCGTAGTTTTAGCTATTTTTGATGAAAAATGAAGTAATATAAAATTTTGAGTAGATTCTGAAACTAAGTTTGTTTGAGGAGAGCTTGATAAAGAGGTTGTTGTAACAAATACAAAAGCAGATGATCCAAAAGCTACAGATACAAAAAAAGAAGATTTAAACTCAGCTTGACCATCAACTTGAAAAACTGAAGAACAAACTAAAACAGAAGATAAAACAGAAAAAACAACTACAAAAAAAGAATTGAAATGAGAATCTTGAAAAAAAGAAGATACAGGTAAAAATGTAGAAGCAATCTCAGAAAATAAAGAAAAACTTCCACAAACTTGACCAGAAACTATTATAATTATAGTTGTAGCATTGCTTGCAACTGCTTGATTCTTTGCATTAAGAAAATAAAAAAGAGATAAATTTATCTCTTTTTTTATTTATCTCAAAAATAATCAAACAATGAAAAATTTTGAAATTTTGTGATGGAACTTATATTTTCTCATTATTTCTTTGTAAAAAGCATATTTTTTTCAAACATTATCACTTTCTGCTAAAATATCATGTTTTATGTAATTATATTTTGGAGTAAGTTTTAGTTTTTCATTTAATTCACAAATTTTAAAAATAAAGTTTATTTCATTATGAAGCATTTTATAAGTACTAAGTTTATTTTCAATATTATAATTTAGAGAACTCTCTTTAAAATCTTTTTCCTTTAATTCCACATATTCTGCAAAAACTTCATTGTGTTTGCTTAGAAAATCATCTGTTGCATAATAAAGCGAAACAATTTTGTAATTTCTTTTTTTGAAAAGTGACATTAAAATCTCTTCCAATTTATTTAATTTAAGCCTAAAGGCTATAATAAAAGAAAGATAAAATCATATTATTAAAAATATTATAATAATGATAATAATTAAATAAGGCATAACAAAGACATTATTTGATATTATAATTATTTTAATATAAAATTAGCAAAAAAGCAAAAAAAGTATTGCTTTTTGAAAAATATTTGTTATAATGTGCTTGACAAGTGTTGCAAGATATTATATTGCAACATTTTTTAATGAAAAAAATATTTTTTAAATTTTTATTTATGAATTTTATAAAAGCCTCTATTAGAGAACTGAGACATGTAGTTTGGCCAACAAAAGAAGACACAACAAAGTATTTTTTAATTGTTGTAATAACTTTGCTACTTTTCGGAATTTATTTATTTATTTTCTCAACTATATTTTCAGAAGGTTTACTTTATTTGAAAAATTTTGTTTCTTAATTATTATCTTTTTAGATTATGTCAAAAAAAGCAGAATGGTATGTTATCCAAGTTATTTCTTGAACAGAAGAAAATGTTAAAAGATCACTTTTTCAAAGAAGAGAAAGTTTAGCAATGGAAGACTACATAATTGATGTTTATGTTCCTACTCATGATGTAGTTTCTGTCAGATCTGGATGACAAAAAGTAAAAAAACAAAGAAATTTACTTCCAGGTTACATACTTGTAAATATGGTTGTTACAAACGAAAGTTGGTATATAGTCAGAAACACTCCAAATGTAACTTGATTTTTATGAGCTTGAAATATCCCAGTTCCTGTTTCTTGAGCTGAACTTGAACAACTAAAATGAAAAGTTCAAGAAAAATCAGAAACATTTGAAACAAAATATAAAATATGAGACACTGCTACAATCATAAAATGACCTTTTGAGTGAAATGAGTGAGTTATCACTTGAATAAATGATAAAAAAGGAACAGTAAAGCTAAATGTAAACTTACTTTGAAGAGATACACCAATAGAATTAGAGTTTCCAGATATAAAGGTTTAAAAAAAATTGATAATTTATGAAAAATATTATACTATTCTTATTATTTCTAGTTAGTATTTTTGTTATAAATATTGCCTTTTATTACACATCATCTGATTATAGAGACTTTATCAAAAGAGTAAAAACTGAGTCAGAAAATACAAAAGAAGTTCCAGATTTCAGTTTAAGATGAGAAAATAATTACTTTTCATGAAAAATAGAAAAAAACAAAGAAGAAAATAAAACAGAAAAAACGGACAGTGATAAAAAGCAACAAACAAAAAATACTAAAACACCAGCACCTGTTACGACTCAAGAGGTAAAACTCTGAAAATGATATCAGGATATTTTAAATATGTTTTCAGAATATGATTTGAAAAAACTTGAAGTTAATGCAAATCTATTTGACTTAACAAATGAATATCCAGATGCATATTATGAATTTTATTCTCCAAAACTAACTTTGTATTTTTTTACAACAAAAAATTATAAAGAAGTTTATGATATATTTGATGTTTTGCAACTAGAGCTTCCTTTTAAAATAAATGCTATGAATAATTTCTGAGAAAAATCATTTTACATAAATTTCAACAAAGATGTAAATGATGCAGTTAGAATGGTTATTCTTCATAAATGAATTGTTTTTTGATTAAAAGTTGATAAAAATGAATACAGCAAAATTAAACAAAGATTACAAAATTTAAGAAATAAATAAAAAATTATGGCTAAAATATATTTAACAAAAGAGTGATTAGAAAAATTACAAAATGAATTAAATCATTTAAAAACCGTAAAAAGACTTGAAATAGCTGAAAAACTTAAAGAAGCTATTTCGTTTTGAGACTTATCTGAAAACTCAGAATATGAAGATGCAAGAAATGAACAAGCTCAAATAGAGCATAGAATAGCTAGTTTAGAGGAACAACTAAAAGATATTGAAATAATTGAAGAGTGAAATGATAACTGAGAAAAGGTTAGTATTTGAACTATTGTAGAAATAGAGAATCTTGAAACAAAAGAAAAAGAAATTTTGAAAATAGTTGGTTCTACAGAAGTTGATATATTCTCTGAACCAAAAATGATATCAAACGAATCTCCAATTTGAGCAGCTTTACTTTGAAAGAAAACTTGAACAAAAATAAAAGCAAAGGCTTTGTGATGAAATTATGAATTCAAAATCATAAGTATAAAATAATTTTTTAAAAAATATGCAAAATAATCTTTTTTATACATATATTTTACTTGTTCCTGCTGTAACTTTTGCTATAACAGTATTTTTAAAATGAATTTACATAAAAGTAAAAACTTGAAAAATAGACTTCAATAGAGCATTTTGAACTTGATGAATGCCATCAGTTCACTCTGCAATTGTAGTTTCTTTAGCAACAGCAGTAGCTTTAAAATACTGAATATATGATGATAAATTTGCTATTACTTTGACTTTTACGATGATAATCATTTATGATGCGATAAATATACGATTTGAAGCAGGACAGCATGCAAAAGAACTAAATAAGCATCTTTGAGAGCAGAGATATAAAGAATCACTTTGACATTTGCCAAGTGAAGCTTTTGCATGAAGTATTTTATGAATTTTGATTGCGTATTTATTATATTTAGTCTAAAAATATTTTAAATATTTGGATGAAAGCTGATTTAAAAAAAATCAGTTTTTTTATTTTTCTAAAAATTTAAAAAAAAAGAGAATGATTTTTCTCATTCTCTAAAACAAATTTTACTCAACAGTTACACTTTTTGCCAAATTTTGGGGTTTATCTATGTCTCTTTTCAATTCTTTTGCAATTTCTACAGCAAAAATCCAAAGTGGAATCAAAGGTAAAAATGGAGTCAAAACTCTGTGAGTTTTTGGTATTTCAATCACATCATCATAAATATCTTTTTCTGTGTCTCAAGCTGTTATTACTCATAAAACTATTCAATTTCTAGCTTTTATTTCTTTCACATTTGAAATTGTTTTTTCTCTTAAAATATTTTTTGGATTGATAACAATACAAGGAAAATTTGGTCAAACCAAAGCTAAAGGTCAGTGTTTTAATTCTCCTGTTTGATAACTTTCTGAATGAATATAACTTAACTCTTTTAATTTTAAACTAGCTTCGCAAGCAGCTCAATAAACTAAATTTCTTCATAAATAAAAGAAATGATTGAATTTTCCATATTTTTTTGCTAATTTTTTGTATTGATTTTGTTTTTCTAAAAGTCATTCTATTTTTAAATCTAATTTTCCAAGTTCTTCAATAATTTGTTTTGCTTCATTTATTTGTAAATTTCTTTTTATTCACATAGAAATAGCCATTGTTATCAAAACAGCCAGTTGAGCAATAATATTTTTCGTTGAAGCAACTCAAACTTCAACTCAAGAGTGAGTATAAAGTCACATATCGCACATTCTCGCAATTGTGCTTCAAACGACATTTACTATACCAAATGCTAAACATCATTTTTCTTTAACCATTTTTACAGATTCTCTTACATCTGCTGTTTCTCAAGATTGAGACATAAAAATGTATAAAGTTTTTTTATTTGGAATAAATTTTTCATACAAAAACTCTGAAGAAACTCTTACTTCTGTTTTTATCTCAGATAATTCTTCAAGCCAGCTTTTTCCAACAACTCAAGCAAAAAAACTTGAACCAGAAGCAATTATTTCAATATTTTCAAAGTCATAAGAATTTAATTCTTCCAAAGTTTCGTTTGTAATTGTTTTTGTGTCAAAATTTATTCTTCAGTTTAAAGCATTTCTTAAAACCTGGCTTGTTTCAAAAATCTCTTTTTCTGTAAATGTCTCAAATTTTCCTTTTGAAACATTTCACATTTCTTCAGTTATTTCTTCAGTTTCTTTTTCTACAACTTTTCAAAAAGAGAAAACTTCAAATTTTCCGTTTTTTATTACAACTGTTTCATAATCATCAAGAGTTGTGAATTCTGTTGCAACATTTCAAAGAGCATTTATATCACTTGATAAAAAAATTGCATCATCACTTACTCAAATAATCATCGGACTTCAAAGTTTTGCTCAAATCAAAACATCAGGATTTTCTCTATCTATAACGGCTATCGCATAAGCTCAAACAATTTGTTTTGTTACTTTTTCCAGAGTACTATGCAAATCTCAGTCATACAATTCTTCAAATAATTTCGCAACAACTTCTGTATCAGTTTCACTATAAAATTTGTATTTTTTTTCTAATTCTTTTTTAATTGTGAAATAGTTCTCAATTATTCAGTTATGAACTATAAAAAATCTTCAGTTTTGGCTTTGATGAGGATGAGTATTCTCAAGAGTTACTTTTCAGTGAGTAGCCCATCTTGTGTGTGCAATTCAGTTACAATACAATCATTCTTTTTTTGGATTTTTATTTATTTTTGAAGCTAAATTTGAAACTTTTCAAACTTCTTTTTCTAAAAATATTTCAGAATCTTTATTTACAGCTAATATTCAGGCACTATCGTAACCTCTGTATTCGAGTCTTCTAAGTCATTCAACAAGAAAAGGAATAGAATTTTCTTTTCAATTATACGCAAAAATTCAGCACATATTTTTCTAAAAATTATATTTTAAAATGTTTTTTGATTATAATTTTTAAATATTTTTTTGCAATTTTTGAAAAATATTTTGTTATATAGCAAAAAATATTTTCCTCTAGAAATAGATTATATCTCATAATAAAATAAGTGAAGAAAAAGAACTTTTCAATAAAATAAGGCAAAAAAAATAATATTTGTCAAACTAAAATGCATTTTTTTGTTTGACAAATATTTTAAATAAATTATCATAATTATGTCATTTTTCAAACTAAGGAGAATGGAGATGACTAGAGTAGAGTATCTTTTGAAAGGTCAATTAAAATCTCATTATGTGGACAAGAAGGATTTTAAGATCACACCTGAAGTAATTGCTTACTGCTTACATTATGGTGACTTTAGAGATTATTTCACTAGTGTTCATGTTATTGGTAAAAAGGTCTCAAGGGAGAGCTTACCAGATCATGAAAAGCGGAATCTAGATCCAGATTTTAAATGGCTAGCAAAAACATCTGATGGGAAATATTTCCCATTGGAAAATGTGGTTCTTGTTCAACCAGATAGTGTTTAACAAGGTGCAATAGCTCTACTAAAAAGCCACCATTAGGACGGTGGCTTTTGGCTCCAAAAACTAGTCTAAACTCTCCAAAATCTTTTCAAGTTCTTTTTTAGTTTCCTCTAAAAAATCATCATTATTATCCAAATCATCATTTGAAAAAGTTTTTTTGTCTTCTATAAAAATTATTATTCTCCTATCCGAAAAATAAAAAAATATTTCTTTTATTTCATCATATTTTTTATAATTTGAAAAAAAATTATAAATAGCAAGATGGCTACAATTTAGTATTGTAGCTATATTTCTCCATGATTTTTTTTGGAGAATATGAAAAAAAAGAGCTTTTACAAATATAATTCAACTTATTCTTTTTGGGAAAAATCAAATTTTATTAAAAACTCTTTTGATGTAGTTATAATCCTTTGTTTGCAGTTTATGAGTTCTTATTAACCACATATTTTTAGACTCTTATTTTTGTAATTTTTTCACCGTATTTTAATCAATTCGAAGTTATAAGTTTTCAAGTTAATCAAGCAAAAAATGGTAAAAATCAAGCAAAAACTAAAAATTCATTTATATCTAAACTTTCAGTGTTTACAACTATTCAAGCTGAATACCAAAGTAAAACTGCAAAAATCAATTGTGCAATTCTGATATATTTTTTCTTAGCTAAAGGCATTTTAAAAATTCAAAAAATACCGAAGGCAAGAGGGAAAACTCATAATCAAACAATTCCATATTTTATATAATCTGATATTGAAGTAGTATCAGAAACAGTTCAAAATAGGATAGTTTTTTCTATTTGGTTAGATTCTTCTCATTGTAAAAAGAAATTGTAGTACAAAACAGAAATCAAAAGTAATCCAAAAATAAGCCTTATAATGATTATTGTGCTATCCTTTGGTCTTTTTTGTAAAAATTTTATAAATTCAAACATATTTTTAAAAAATTATTAAACTAAAATTTAGAGTATTTTAAAAAAAGTTTGAAAAAAAGCAAAATTTATTTTGACTTTTCTAAAATTTTTATATAATAGTGTCACTCCAGAATAATTTCTTAATGTTTTGGGATGTAGCCAAGCGGTAAGGCAGCGGACTTTGACTCCGCCATTTCGGGGGTTCGAATCCCTCCATCCCAGCCATATAAAGCCAAAACTTAATTTTTTTTGAAAGAAAGCATAACAAACCCTTACAGAATTCTTTGGGATTCGAAGTGAGGGTTTTTCTGAAAGAAAAATTCAAATGTGATGAATAAGAGCATTTGAAACGAGTGGCCTACCCAAAAAGGGAGCCGAATCCCTCCATCCCAGCCATATAAAGCCAAAACTTAATTTTTTTTGAAAGAAAGCATAACAAACCCTTACAGAATTCTTTGGGATTCGAAGTGAGGGTTTTTCTGATTTAAAAAACTAAAAATGATTTTGTCAATTATTTTTTTTAAATAAAACTTCAAAAAAGTTATTTTTTGGATAATATAGACTATATTTAATATTTTTATCTTTATATGCCTAATTCAGAAAAGAAAAAACTAAAAACTTCAGAAATTTTATTTACTTTGTCAGGAATTATCTTTATTTTACTTATTTGTACAACTGTTTTTTTGCTTATAAAAATAAATGTTCTTGAAACAAAATTTGAATCATTAAACGAAAAAACTACTAAAATGGAAAAAGATTTAAATTGAGTGAGTCACCATTTACTTATTTCAGAATAATTTTTAACTTTTTAAAGATGTATATTTGTTCAAATTGTTGAAATGAAAGTATAAAATGGCAAGGAAAATGTAATTTTTGCTGAGAATGGAATACTTTGAAAGAATTCAAAGAAGAAAAAATAACTTGATGAAAACTTAAATGAGAGAAAAAAAGCTTGAGTAAACTTGAGGATATTGAAATAGAAGCCAATCACGATAAAATTGATACTAAGTCTGAAGAATTAAATAATGTTCTTTGATGATGAATTACAAAAGGTTCTGTTATTTTGCTATCTGGTGAACCATGAATTGGTAAATCAACGATTACTTTGGAACTTGCAAAACTTGTAGATGAAAAAATAATTTATGTTTCAGGTGAAGAAACTGATTTTCAAATTGCTTCAAGAGCAAAAAGACTTGGTATTTCAGGAAAAAATATCCAACTTTTGGCTGAAAACTGTATTGAAGATATTCTTGAAACTCTTTTATCAAACAGAGCTGAAATTCTCATAATTGACTCAATCTCAGTTATGCATTCAAAAAATATTACTTGAACAGCAGGAAGTATAAGCCAAGTTAAGTTTATAAGTGAACTTTTGGTTGCATTTGCAAAAAAAACAAATACTGCAACTTTTATAATTTGACACATCACAAAAGATGGAAATTTGGCTTGACCAAAGACTCTTGAACATTTGGTTGATACAGTTTTATACTTTGAATGAGATAAATATGACAATTTGAGAATTCTTAGAAGTTTAAAAAATCGTTTTTGAGCCACTTCTGAAATTTGAATATTTTCAATGACAGAAAAATGACTTGTTGATTTAAAAAATCCTGAATTTGAATTTGTAAGTTCAAAAGAAGCTCAAGTTGGTTCAAGTTTATCGATTACAATCGAGTGAAGCAGACCTTTGATAATTGAAACAGAAAGTTTAACAACCTATACAAAATTTGGTTATCCAAAAAGAAGTGCAAGATGAATAAATTCATCAAAACTTGATTTAATAGTTGCAGTTTTAGGAAAATATAGCCAAATAAAGCTTGATTCTTACGATGTTTATACAAATATTGCAAGAGGCTTAAAAATAGAAGAACCTTGAATTGATCTTTCTATTGCGGTTTCAATAATCTCAAGTAAACTTTGAAAAAAAATAGAAAAAGATGAAGTTTTTATCTGAGAAATATCATTAACCTGAATGATTAAAAAGCCAATTTATTTAGAAAAAAGAATAAAACAAGCTGAAAAAATATGAATTAAAAAAATATTTGTTCCAGCAGATTGTGAAATAAAATCAAAGAAACTTGAAATCATAAAAATCAAAAATATTGAAGATTTAATAAAAAATATTTAATATGAAAAAAACTTTTTTAAAAATTTTTTTGTTGATTATTATCTTTTTGTGAGTGAATTTTTTTGCTTACAAAACTCTTCCAATTGAAAAATATTTTCCTGAAAAAAATATCATTTTTCTAGAAAAATCTGAAACTGAGCCAAATAAGAAAAATATTTTAATTTGAAAAAATTTAAGAAAAATTTCATCAAAATGAATATTTTTAAAGTCTGATTTAGTACTTAGTACAGCGCATTGAGTAGAATCTGAAGATGATAATTATAAAGTATTTTTTAATGAAAAGAATGAGGATCTTTTGGAAGCAAAACTTATTTTTAAAGATAAAAAAGCAGATTTGGCTTTGTTAAAAGTTGAAAATAATGATAAAAAAGTGGAAAAAATAAACTTTTGAAAGATTTGAAAAAATGAAAAAGAAATTTATTTTTTTGATGGAACTGCTTTTACAAGAGCAGAAATAGAGAAAATTGAAGAAAATAAAATATTTGTAAAAGAGGAATTTTTACCTTGAAGTTCAGGAACTATTTTTTTTGACAAAGATAAAAAAATTGTCTGAATTTTGAGCGAATATGATTTGAAAGAAAGACTTTGAGTTGTAGTTTTGGTTGATGAAAGTATTTTTGAAAAACTTGAGAAAAAACAAAATTTTGATTAAATTTCTTCAAATAATTTAACATAGTTTTCATATATTATTTCTACGATTTTGCCGTCATTGACGGCTTTTTTGATATTCTAAAAATATTTTTCAACAAAAAAAGTAGATTTTTATTCTACTTTTTAAACTTTAATTTGTATTTCTTCTTTAAATTCGGAATTTACAGCATATAAGAATATTTTTCAAGAATTTACATTTAGTTTACAAATTTTTAACAATTCGCTTTCAATAATTTTTTCAATATTTTTTCTATGTTTTTCAAAAATCTCATTATTTTCAATTTTAAAAAAAGTAGCGTGAGCCAAATAGGGGAAATGATTATCAATTATTTCAGTCTTATTGTACTTTTTATGCAAAATATTTCTATAATTTTCTAGAGGTAAATCACTTTTAATCGTGAAATACAAAACAAATTTTTCTCAATTTTTCTTTAAAAAGTAGTTAAATCAAGAAATAAAAATTTCTTTATCAACAGAAAAATTTTTTATAAGATTTTTAATTTCTTTTTTTGCTTTTTCGCTAATATTTTTTTCTAAGTAATAAAGAGTTATGTGGCAAGATAAAGGATTTTGAAATGTAAAAAATGATTCAACATTATTTTTTCTAAAATATTTATAAACTTTCAAAAAAATATCTGACAATAATTCTGATTTCAGCTCAATTCATATAAAATGTGAGGTTTTTTGCATAGTTTTTTAAAATTAAAATATTATAAAAAAAGTAGAGATTTTTTCACTACTTTTTTATATTTTCAACTTGGTGCATTATTCAACTCATTCAAATTTTTACAAGACAATTCTATAGTAGAATTAGTACACATAAAAAGTGAATTACTTGATAAATGTAGGATTACTATAATGAATTTTTCATAAAGTCAAGAATAAATTTTAAAATAATTGCAAAAACCAAAATACTAACTATAATCTAATAATTATTTTTAAAATAAAAAATAATAAGTGCTAATAATAAAAATATTGTAATAATGCCTTTTATTGATTTTAAAGCGCTTTTATATCATCTTCATGATTTAATAATATTTTTTCTTTTTTTGATAATTTTTTAAAAAATCAATCATTTCATCTGATAAAGTTTAATTTTCCTCACATAAAGTTCAATCTATATCAAAAATATGTATATTCATAAACTAAAAATTAAAACTTAAACTATCTTTTCAAATTATTAAGTCTTTATATTTTTCCTGTAAATAATTATATTTTCAAGCTATGTGAGAAATATGAACAACTACTAGATTTTTTGGTTTTAAAATATTTTTTAATTTTTTTAATTCTTCTATTGTGGTATGAAACCAAATTTTTTCTAAATCTTCCAAAGTTTTTTCTTCTCAAATTTGTTTATATAATTCTAAAATTTGCTCTTTATTTTCAGAAAATCAATCAAAAAATAAATAATCACAATTTTTTAGATTTTCTAAAATTTTTTCATCTAAATTTAAATTTGTATCACTAAAAATTCAAATTTTTATATTTCATAAAAATATAACAAATCAACTTGTTGGAAAACCATGATTTAAAGGCAAAGGAATTATTTTTATATTTTTTTCTAAAATTATTTCTTCAAAATTTTTATAAGAAATTCTTTTTATAACTTTTTCTCATTCTAAATAATTAAAATAATTCATATTTCTAGAATTTATCTCATCATTTGAATAAAAAACTGGAATTTCTTTTCTAAAACTTAGTTCTCAAAGTCAATTTATATGGTCAGTGTGAGTATGAGTTACAAAAATATAATCTATATTTTTATAGT
The DNA here is from genome assembly GCA_003260325.1 of Candidatus Gracilibacteria bacterium GN02-872. Classification (GTDB taxonomy): domain Bacteria; phylum Patescibacteriota; class Gracilibacteria; order BD1-5; family UBA6164; genus GN02-872. The sequence goes on from MOLU01000008.1 coordinate 23,761, forward strand.
CAAGTTTATTTTCCAAAAATTGCAATTTTAAGTCAGGATTTGCATCAATTAAAATATTTTTTCAATTATAAGTTATAAAAATACCAAATCTTGTTCTTTTTTCTGTTTGACAAATTTCACAATTACATCATACAACAGGAGTTCAAAGTGTATCTCAACTTCAAAGGAGAATTATTTTATTATCAAAAGAAAGTATTTCTTCTAAAAAATAAAAAATTTTATTATCATGCTCTTTTTTATATTTCAAAACAAGATCAGCCAATTTTTTACATCTTTCAATTTCAGAAAAATTTTTTTCTTTTTTGTAAAATAAAAAATTATCATAAATATCAGCAATTTTAACAATCATAGCATCAATTCCATAATCTGAACATCTTTTTACAATATCTTCTAAAATTTCTTCTTTTGGTAAAAGATGATTTTTGGAGTTTGCTTTAACTATTCAAGCCACATTTTTTCAAAATAAATTTTCTATTTCTTTTTCTGAAATTTTAGTATCTTCAAGTGTATCATGCAGAAGTCAAGCAATTTGAATTTCTTCAGAATATCCTTGATTCCACAAAAAAACTCAAACTCTTATAGAGTGGTAAAAAAATGGTTTTTTTTGATATTCTTTTGGAAAATATTTTGTAAATTCCAAAACTGCTCTTTCAAATATAAATCATTCCATATTTAATTATTTTGTAAAATATTAAAAATTTTAGATAATACTCTATTTTTATTTGATTCTAACCATTTTTCTCGATTTTTCAATTTTTTAGGTATATTTTTATCATTTATTAATTTATTAATAATATTTGGTAATTGATAAAAATTTTCCACTTTATGAATTAATCAAGAATTGTCACAAAAATCCTGATAATAAGGCTCTATATTTTAAATGCTGGATGTGATTGCATTTGAATTCATTGTAGCCTCAAAGGGATTATGCTCAGTTTCTCAATAACAGTCTGAAAACATGAGTCACATAATAGTAAGCCTTTTTTTGCACACAATTCTCTCACTATACCAATTTCATTAAAAATAGTAATATTTTTCGGGATGTATGTATTTTCTAAAAAATTTTTAGGAAAAGGATGTCTCGGAACAATAGCTACCGAATATTGCAAGCTTCATAACAATTACCACATTTCTTGATGATATTCTCTCTAAAGTTTTTTTAAGTAATTTATTCTTTTTAGAAGATATTTTTTTGCGGAACTGGAAATAGACACTAAAAAAGAGCTTTATATAGAGGAGATAAAGCTCTTTGAATTTATAAAAGTACTAAACTTTCAACTTGGTGCATTATTAAACTCATTCAAATTTTTACAAGACAATTCTATAGTAGAATTAGTACACATAAAAAGTGAATTATTTGACAAATGTAGGATTATTGTAATGAATTTTTTATAAAGTCAAGAATAAATTTAAAAATAATTACAAAAATCAAAATACTAGCTATAATCCAATATATTATCTTTAAAATAAAAAATTTTCACTATTTTCTGATGCTATTTTGTTTATTGTGCTTTTTTCAAGAGAAAATAAAAAATCTAATTCATTTCTTATATTATAATTATTAATATCATCATCTGAAAAATTTTCAAATGGCTGATCACTTCACCAAATAATATTATTTGGAAAATTTAAATATAAAAAATGTAAAACTTCTCTAGGATTACTAAAATTTATATCTAAAATATTATCTTTATTTTCAAAATTATTATAAAAATTACACATTCATAAAAAGGGAGAAGTATCAAAAAATATATTATTTCATTTATAATTTGATAATCTCTCAAAAAAAGTTTTGGAAAATCACATCATATGTGCTACCAAAATATTTATATTTGGAAATTTACTAGCATAATAAAAAATATTATCACAATTCTCATATCATTCAAAATTAGCAGAATGAATCAGAACAGGTAAATTATATTGTTTACAAAAAGAAGTAATTTCTGAATTTTTAAAAAAATCACTTATATATGATTTAGTATCTAGTGTATGAAATTTTATTCAGTAAATATTATAATTTTTAATTATGTTTAAAATATTTTCTAATTGTTCTGAAACTTTTATTCTAGGGTGTAAGCAGATAAAAGGTAAAATTTTATCAAAGACCTTTTCTTTTTCTATAGAATATAATAATTCTTGATTTTCAAACTTATATGGAATTACCGTATTTTCTGTAATGCTTGGCATAGGAAAAGTAACTATTTTATCAATTTCTCATTGATAAGAATCTATTAAATCCTTTATATTTTTATTTCTTGGAAAAAATTTTTCATTATACAAATTATTTATCTGAGTTCATACATGAGTATGTATATCATATAACTTCATTATTTAAAATTATTTATTATAAATAAAACTATATTATCAAAACTAAATTTTCACTTTACAGAAAAATAATCTTTTGGATAATTTTTTAAAAACTTTTCTATAAGATAACAACAGCCATCAATATTTTCATATAAATATTTTTCTTCAAAAAATTCAGGATAACAACATCTATTTGGTAAAACAGGAATATTTCAACATTGTATAGCTTTTATTATTCAATATCAAAATCATTCTTGTTTTGCTGTTGATAAAACAATTTTTGATTTTCTTAAACTATCTAAATGCTTTTCTCAATATTCCAATGGACTTAAAATTACATTATCTAAATTTTTAAACTTAAAGTATAAATCTTTTAGGTCATCTGGAAATGTTTCTAAAATCCTTTTTTTATCTATGCTTGGAAAGAAAATTTTTATATTTTTTAAATTTTTAGCTATTTCATAGAAATCAAAAACTCATTTATCATAATCAAATCTATGAGGAAAAATAACATCGTAAATTTTTGAATCAAAATTAGCTTCTATTGTTTCATCAATTCACCAAGGTATTATAATGAATTTTGATAAGTCAATTGACTTATTATTTATATTTTCAAGAAAAAAATTTGAAGGAATGATGACTTTGTCAAATATATCTAGCCATCATTCTTCGAAATTTTTCAACCATCTCCAAGAATATAAATCTCAAGACACAAAAGAGGCTCAGTGAAGTAAAGAAATAAATTTTACATCTTTATTTGTTCGTTCAAAAAAATATTTTAATAAATCTAATCAAGGAAAAAAGAAATCTAAAAATAAAATAGTGTCTCAAGAATTAACATTTTCCCTTAAAAAATCCAATGTTTTTAATGCATGAGTAAAATATTCATCGGGATTTTCCAATCAATATCATTTAAACTCGCTTATAATAATTTCATTTGTTTTAAATAGTACGTTTTTACTTTCAAAAGATTTCTTAATTCAATTAAAAATATCATTAAAGCTTGAAGTTTTATATAAAATTGGAGATATAATATAAATCATTTAATATCTTTTATAAATTAAATTTGAATAATTTTCATTTTGTAGATCCAAAATTTTTAATTCAAATAAAGATGAAGATGAACTAATATTTTCAGAAGAAAATTTTAAACAAAATTTTTCAAGTTTTTTATTTAAATCAGATAATTCTCTATAGTTATTTGGGAAATTATATATACTAAAATTTTTTCTAACATTAATTAAAAATACAAAATATTTTTTCAGCAAAAAAGAGAATAAATTAGAATAATAATTTCCTAACATCATTTGATTAAAAATTATATAAAATTCATTTGTTGTATTGTTTAAATTTTTAATTCAAAAATCAATAAAATTCATAAGTCAATTTATATTATAAGGAGGATCTGAAATAAAAGTATCAACCTTTATTTTCAGTTCTTCTTTATTTAGTATGTCTCATGAAATTATTTTAATTCAATTTTTTGTTTCTTTGTTTATTAAAAATATTAAATTCTCATCTAATTCATAAACTATAGGAATATAAATTCAGGTATTAAATAGTTCTATAGATAATAGATCATCATCTCAAAAAATTCAAACATACATTTCTTTAACATAAGGATATTTTTCAAAAAATAATTTCACCCTATTTTGTTTCGATTCTATTGTACAAGGAAATTGATTAAATTCTGAATTTGGATTTTCATAAACTTTATTATAATATATTTTTCAATCATATTTATTTGGTTCTAATCATTCCCATAAAAAATTTCAATTTTCTTTAATGTATAAAAATCATGAGTTTACAAGAGATTCTAAAACAATAAAATAATTATCATAATCAAAATCTAAAGAAATTATTTCATTTATATTTTTTAAGTTTTTAATTTCAGAAACCATTCTAGAATATTTTATTATATCCAATTGATAAAGTTTTTTCCATCTTTCCAATTCAAAATCATTTTTTATATCAAGAGGAAATAATTTTTTATATTCTCAATATACAAATAATATATCACTTCTATGTTTCATAATTATAAATTTTTAAACATTACGGAATGTTCATCTGATTTAAAATATCCATTCTTTAAATGAAAATTAAATGCATTTGCATCATTTTGGACCCACAACATTAAAGATTTTACTCATAAATCTTTCAAAAAATTTTCTACATAAAAATATATTTTCTTTCAATAACCTAATCATTGAAAATCTGAATCTATAACTATTTCTTCAATTATTGCTTGTAATCAATCTGTCCAATGAGACAAAGAAGAAATACAAAATCAAACTATTTTTTTATTTTCTTCTATAACAAAACTTGTTTCTTGATTTTTTAAAAATTTTGATTCCAAATACTTTAAAGAGCTTTCTTTTTGAAAACTTTCAAAATAAGGATCTTTAGAATATTCTTTTTCTAAAATTTGTGAGCACATTTCTAAGTCAGAAAGTAGCATTTTTCTTATAGTCATATGATAGAAATTAAAAATTAAATTATCTTTCAATTATTTTTTTATTAAAATATTTTGGATTATAAAAATTTATTATATCTCAAAATAAGTTTATAGCATTTTTTGAATTATCATTCTCATAATTACAAACAAAAATATCTATGGTTAAATAATTATTTTCTGGCCATGTATGTATACTAATATGAGATTCTGCTAATCAAATAATTAAAGTATATGAATTTAGTCAAAACTCATATTTAAAATCTCATAAAAATTTTAAATTATTATATTCTATACTTTCTTTTAAAAAATTTATTATTTCTGATAATGAAAAATTATATGACTTTTCAATTCAATAAAGTTCTCATAAAATATGTAATCATTTGTTGATTTGAATATTTTCTAAATTCTCAAGCTTATAATCCAAAGATTTTAGAAAATTTATGGTATCATAATTTAAAAATTTTTCTTGCTCTAATATAGATAAATATTGTTCTAAAAATACTCAATAATTATCATTTATTTTATGATTAACATGTATTACTGAAAAGTCTTTCAAAGAAATTCAATTATAATTGCTTTTGAATAATTCATATGTAAGTAAATCATCATCAAATGAATTAAAATCAGTATTAAATTGTCATATTTCAAAAAATGCCTCATTTTTAATAATCCCAAAAGAGGCAATAAAGCTTCTTCACAATGAAATACTATTTCAGTTATTTCTCTCGTTTCAGGTTGGTAAATATGAAGTATTTTTCAAATTTAAATATTCTTTATTTTCTAAATCAAATAATAAATTTTTTTCTATTTTTTCTATTTCTCAAGCTTTTGTCCAAAATCTTGTTGCTCAAAATCAGTAATCAAAATTATTTTTTTCAAAAAATAAATATATATTTTCTATAGAGTGATTATCAAATATAATGGTATCATCATCTAGAAATAACAAATACTTTCAAGATGAATTCAAAGCTCAAAAATTTCTACTTTGTGGTCTATTTAATCAAGCTCTTTTGTGTACAGATATATTTATATTATTGTTATTTATAAACTTTAGTAATTCTACATAATCAACTTCTTCACCATTATGGACTAGAATTATTTCAATATGCTCATAAAAAGATTGATTTAACAAGCTCAATAACACAAACCTGATACTTCATGATTTTTTTAAAAACGAATCTCAAGTTGGTATGATTACAGAAATGTACATCGAATAATTTTTTATTTAAATACTAAACCTCATTAGAGGCCTATAGCTTTTTATATAAAATTCTTAATAAGAAATATTATAAGTTTTTTCTCAAGGTAATTTTAGTTATATTATTACTTTTGTCAAAAAAAATTTGTAAAATGAAAAAACAGTATTTATTTACACTGTTTTTTAGAGATTTTCTTTTCTCTTTTTAATTTATTTCAAAATAGAAATAATCTTGTTTGTAGTCAAATTTTTTCTTGTCTTTTGAAAAAATTTGATTGAGTTATTTATTTGGTACCCAGGAAGGGACTTGAACCCTTACACCTGTGAGGGCAGAGGATTTTGAGTCCTCCGTGTCTACCATTCCACCACCTGGGCATAAATTTGATCTATAATTTGCATTACGTAGTTATGTTTTCTCTCCGTGCACTCCACTCGCTTTGCTCGGGAGTATGGCTTCAATGAGTTGCTTGCAATGCAAGCTCGCATTTCCACACATCTACCATTCCACCACCTGGGCATAAATTTGATCTGTAATTTGCATTACGCAGTTATGTTTTCTCTCCGTGCACTCCACTCGCTTTGCTCGGGAGTATGGCTTCAATGAGTCGCTTGCAATACAAACTCACATTTTGTACATAAAAAGTTCCCTTGCAGACTTTGTTATTATACACAAAAAAATTATAAATCAATATTTTTTTAAAAAATTGTAAAATTTACTGGATTTTTACAGAATTTTGTGTTATAATCCTTCTATAAAAAATACTTTTTAAATCAATTTTATGAAAAAAACTATTTGAGTTTTTGAAAAATCAAAATGATACTGATTTGTTGTTCCAAATGATAAAAAAAATTATAATTGAGATTATTATATTTCTGAAAAAAATTTTTTTTGAGCAAAAGATTGAGATTTAGTTGAAATCGAAATTTTGAAAACAAACAAGGGAAAAAGCAAAGAAGCAAAAATTATAAATATTTTAAATAAAGGAAAAAAAGAAAATCTTGAAACAATAATATGAATTTATTCACAAGCAAAAGATTGACAGTATTGATTTGTTGATGTGATTGACTTGCCAAAATGATATTTTGTTCATCCAAAAAATAAGTTAACAGCTATGGATTGAGACACTGTTGAGGCATTTGTAAAAGACTTTAATTGAAGGCAAGAAGCTGAAATAATCAGAGTTTTGGAAAGAAAAAAATGACTTATAGTTTGAGTTTATCAGCAATCAAAAGGTAATTTCTGATTTGTAATTCCAAAAAATGAAAACATAAAAAATGATATTTTTGTAGCTTCTACAAATGCTTTTTGAGCACATAGCGGAGATATAGTTTGAGTTGAAATTACGAAATTTACGGCAAAAAATCCAGAGTGAGTTATAAAAGAAATTATTTCAAAAAAATGAAATTTAGATAAAAGAGAAGAAGAGATTTTAACAATTGCAGTCGAAATGTGAGCCAAAATTACTTTCCCTGAAGAAGCTTTAAATAATTTAAAAAATGTTTCTGAAAAAATAGAGGAAAAAGAATTCTCAAAAAGAAAAGATTTGAGGAAATTGTTTACTTTTACGATAGATTGAGCAGATGCAAAAGATCTAGATGATGCAGTTTCTTTGGAAATACTTGAAAATGGAGATTATTTACTTTATGTTTCTATTGCTGATGTTTCGCATTATGTAGCTGAAAACTCTGCATTGGATAAAGAGGCTTTGGAAAGATGAACTTCAATTTATTTGGCTGATAGAGTGATTCCGATGCTTCCAGAAAAACTTTCAAATAATCTTTGTAGTTTGAATCCTTATACTGATAAATTAGCTTTGACTTGCGAAATTCATATTTGAGCAAAAACTTGACACACAGTAAAATCAAAGGTTTATGAATCAATTATAAATTCTGATTTTAGGCTTACCTATGAGGAGGTTGATAAAATTGTTAAAAATGAAATAAAATCTTGAGAAGAATTGATGTTTAGATGAATAGCTTCACAAAAGCTTATCGAAACAATAAATCAAGCAGATTCTTTGAAAAATATTATTTTAGAACATAGAGAAAAAGTCTGAATTTTAAATTTTGATTTTCCTGAAACATATATCAGTTTTGATGATAAATGAGAGCCAAACTGAGTAAAAGAATATCCAAAATATGATTCAAATAAACTTATTGAAGTTTTTATGGTTTCAGCAAATGAAGCTGTTGCAAAGCAATTTAGTAAAATTCCTTTTCTTTACAGAATTCACGAAGAACCAAAAAATTTTGATATTTCTGATCTAGAAGAAAAACTTCGTCTTTTTTGAGTAAAATTTAAATTTAAAGATGTTACAACTCTTGAATTTGCTCAGCTTTTAGAGAAATTTAAAAATTTGGAAGAAACAAAAAAGAGATTTTTAGAAAAAATGACACTTAGAACTCTTACTCAAGCTATTTATTCAAATGTAAATTTTTGACATTTTGGGCTTTGACTTCAGTTCTATAGCCATTTTACTTCACCAATTAGGAGATATCCGGATTTACAAATTCATAGAATTATAAAAGAATTTTTAAATGGTAAATTTGATGAAAAAAGAAAATCTCATTATTTAGATATTTTGCCAAAAGTAGCTAAACAATCAAGCGAAAGAGAAAGGCTTAGTGAAAAACTTGAATACAAAGTCAGAGATTATTTTATTGTAAAATATTACAAAAATAAGATTTGACAGGAATTTGATGCGGTTATTTCTGGATTGATTTCAAAATGAATTTTTGTTGCACTTCAAGACACAGCAGAATGATTTGTTGAAATAAAAAACTGAAATTTTGATGAAAAAAATCAGACAATGAAAGTAAAATCAAAAAAATATACTTTGTGACAAGATTTAAGAGTTAGGCTTGTAAATGCTGATGAAAAGCTCCTAAGGCTTGATTTTGAGATTGTAGAAAAATAGGCTTTTCAAAAAGGGCTTATTTTTGCTTTTTAAAAAGATTTATGCTAAAATAAATTTAGTTTAATTTTTAACTAAAAAAATATGAATATTTTTAAAAATATTTCAAATTTATTTAAAATGAAATTTTATTTTGTAAATGAGCTTGAAAGATTTCCAAAACCAGCTGAAGCAGAAGAAACAAAAAAAAAGAAAACTGATGCTCAAATAAAAAAAGAAGCAATTGAAGCTGGGATAAAATATCATTCAAGTTATGAAAATAATCTACAAAGGTGATTAGATAAACTTTCTCAAACTGAAAAAGCAAATGATCCTGAGTTTAATTCATTTAAAAATAAAGTTGCAGAAAAAATTTTGGAAAACAAAGAAAAACGTAAATCTTTGGAAGAACAAGCTGCTCAAAACATTATAAAAGAAAATTTAAATTCTTTGAGAAAATTTGTTGAAGAAAATGGAAAAAAGTTTGGAATTGAAGTTGACGAAGAATGAAATGTTTTAGAACAAAATATTTCTTTTCAGGAGGAAATAAACAATTTAGATAAAACAGAAAAGATAAAAAAATTAACTAAAGTTGATTTTAAAGATATTTTGAATGGAAAAGTAAAAAATTTAGAATTTTCTTTTGAATCTAAAGATAAAAATGCAAAAAATGAGACTTTCTCAGCTTCAGAAATATTTCCTAAAGAAGTAGCTAGTTTAATAGAAAATTGAAAAAAATATGAAAGAGACTCTTTAACTTGAGAATTTTTTGCTTGAGAACAAAATCTTGTGATTAAAGACAAAACTAAGTTAGAAATCTGAAAAATAAGAACAAAAGAAGAAATCACAAAATTGGAAGAAGAAAATCTGAAAAAAGAACAAAAATTTTTAAAAGAAAACAAAAATTATGACAATGATGAAGATAGAGAAATAGTTTCTACGGCAGTTTCTTCTTGATTGAACGAAAACGAAACAAAGTTGATTTTAGACTGAAAATATGAAGATTTTGAAAAGCAACCAAAAACATCTCAAGAAAGACTTATAAATACTACAAAAGTATTAAAAGATAATTGAGACTTAGATTGAGAAAGATGAAGTCCATTACTTGAATTTATAAAAGAATTACTTGCATTTTTTGGACTTTACAAATGAAAAAATGTTTTGGAAAGGGATAAAGATGGAAACCTTGTTTTAGATGAGGATTGATTTCCAAAACTAAATGATTGAACTTGAAATATTCCAGAAGGACTTGAAAAAGAAGCAAGCTTAAACAAAGTAAGAGAAATAGCTGTTTCTCAATTGTGAATCAGTGAAAAAAATTGATGAGCAGACAAATATTTCAAAGAGCTTGGTTACAAAAATTTAAATTCTAGATCAACTCCTTGGTGTTGAGCTTTTGTAAATTGGGTCTTGAAAAAAGCTTGATACGAATGAACTAAGTGATTAACAGCGAAGTGATTCATAAAAATGGAATGAAAAGGGCACGTTGCGATAAAAGTCTCACAAACAGATATGATTTGAGGAAATCAATGAAACAAAGTTGGACTTAGTAAAATCAGAAAAAAAATGGTTTGATTTGCAGTTCCGACTGCTGATTGATTAAGAATGTTTAAGTGAAATTATCCTCAAGAAAAAATCCCAGTTTGAGCGATTTTGGTTTTCAATAGAGGAAAATCAGATAATTAGATTTAAAAGCTAGAATTTCTAGCTTTTTTTGCTTTTAAAAAATATTTGTGATAAAATAGAAATGTTTAAAATTTAAATTGATTTATGAATTCTATAAAAAATATTTTAAAGATTTTTGACTTTAGGTTTTATTTTGATGAAACTTGAAGAAATATTGGTCAGTCTCCAGAAATAAAAGATTCTCAAAATGAAACAGTTGAAAAATCAGAAGATCAAAAGAAAATCGAAGCAAATAAAGCTTGAATGAAGTATTTGTGATCTTATTGACGAAACTTAAAAGTTTGAATTGATAAAATAGCAAAAACTGAAAAAGCTGATGATCCTGAATTTAAAGAATTTTACAAAAAAATAAATGACAAATTGGTTTCTCTAGCAAAAGAATTTAATGAACTTAAACAAGAAAATAAAGATATTTTAGAATGAAAAAAGACTTTTATTTCAAAAGAAGCAGAGGATTTTGGCTTCAAAATAGATAATGAGTGAAATATTTCTCAAATTAACTAAAAATTTTTAATTTGTAAAAAATAACTATGACAGAAAAACTAAAACAAAATGGAGAAAAATTAGAAAAAAAGCAAGATTCTTCAACAGAAAATAGTGAAGTTAATCAATTAGAATCAATGATTTCTGAGGCTGAAAATTCTTTAAAATCTTTTACTTCAACTTTAGAAACAGTTTTTGCTTGAACAAAAATGACAAAAGAGCAGAAACAAAGAGCAGATGAGATTATTTTAAGTAAAGAAAAAATAATTTGAGAACTAAAAAAAGTTTTGTCTCAATTGAAACATTCTAAATCAGAGCTTGAAATTAAAAGTAAAACTTTGGATGTTTACAGTTCAAAAAACTACCTGGAAACTGAAAAATCAAAAGAATATTTAGAAATGCAGGATAAAATTACAGATTTACAAAAAAGAGTTTTTGAGCTTGATGAAGCCCAAAGTATTTTACTTAAGGATTTTAGGCTTTTGTCTCATTGAGAAAAAGTTAACAAATCTCTAAGTAAAAAAGAAATCAAAGAAATGAAAAATATTTCTTCAACAGAATTTTTGCAAAAACCATTTTCTGAAAGGTTAAAATATGTAACTATTTGAAATATTGATTCTACAGCAGTTTCTAATGGAAAAATAAAAGAATTAGAAATAAACTTTTCTTTTGATGGAAAATTTAACAGACAATTGTATTTAAACACAACTGCTGGTATGATTCTTCCTCTGGAGGTAAGACAGATTGAAGTAAATTGAGTAATTTATAGTAGAAATAATTTAAAATGAGAATTTTTTTCTACAAACTGAAAAAGACTTATAATCAAAGATGAAACTAAAATTTCAATTAAAAAATTAGTTTCAAAAGAAGACTTAGATAAAGAATTTAAAAGCAAAATAGATTTATCAAAATACAAAAATCCAATTGATAAGGAAATCGCAATTGAAGCAGAAAAAAGATGAGTTTCTGAAAGTTTAGCTTTGAAGTTATTTAGCTCAGTTCTTAAAGAAGCTCCAGATAACTTAAAATCAGCTTTGTTAGAAGATTTATTTACAGAGATAGATAGAAAAAGATGATATTATGCTGATAAATTTGGAGAAAATTCAGTAGAAAAAGATTGAAAATTTTCTATAAACTTCTTATCATATTTGTCAGAATGAAATAAAATAATTTTTGAAGAATCAGCTAAAGGATACGGATATTCGGATGAACAAATTAAAAAAGCAAAAGTTTTTGATGAGGATCTCTTAAAGTATGATTGAAAACTAAATTTAGAAGCTTTTGCTTGATTAGACGTAAAACCAGAAGATGTTCAAAAAATAAGAGAAATGAAAAGATTTTATCCGTGAAGTCAAGAAACTGTAATTTTATTCAAAATTGCAGCAAAAGTTGCTTGATTACCTTGAATCTGGGCTACAAATTCTAATCTTCACTATATTCTTTGAAAAGAGTCAAACTGAAAAGTCGGAGTTTTGAATTATACCGCAAAATCTATGTCTTTGAACCAATTCAAATCAATGGCTTTAAATTCAAATTCAAAAAATCCAATGTGACTAAAATCTACAGCTTCAGGACTATGACAATTACTTCTTTCAAATGTTGATATCTTTTACCCAAGTTGAAGAAAATGAATCTGAGACCCAATTGAAGAGGCTGTTTGATTTATGGGATACATAAAAGATAGATACTGAAATCCTGATATCGCTAAAAGTGTTTACTGAAAAATGTGATATTTTAATCATCCTACAAAGTGAAGACAATATAAAGGATTTAAAGAATGATATTAACAAAATACTTGATTTTCCAAGTATTTTTCTTTTTTATAAAAAATATCTCTATTTCTTGCATTTTTTAAAAAAAATTTATAATAATATAAAATTTAAAACTAAAAAATGATTTATGTCAAAATTACAAAAATTCTGAGATTTAATATTTTCTAAAACTTTTGCCTATAAATTCATATCTTATTTTCTTTTTGTACTATTTTTAATTATATTTAGAGATTTTTTGTGAATAATAATCCTTACTTTTATTTTTTGATATCTTTTTTATTCAATTGCAAAATATTTCAAAGAAAAAATAGACTATGCAATAGATAAACTTTTTAAACACAAACCAAATAATTTTTTGAAAAGAATGCTTTCTCTTGATTTGATGATAATTTTAGTTTATTTGTGATTTATTTGAATAATCGCTTTTACAGTTTCTAGAATGATTCCAAAGTTGATTTATGAATTATCTCATTTACCAAACACCTTTCCTTTTATTGCTGATTATATAAATGATATTTTGGAAAAACTAAAGTGAATTATGAAGTTTAATCACGAACTTGGAACAAATCTGAAACAATTGATGAATTCTAGTGATTTTAGTATTTATGCTGAAGTTTTTCAAAGACTAAAAACTTTTTCAATCATTTCTTTAAAAGTTATTTTATCTTTGTTTATGAGTTTTATTTTTTTGCTTGATAGAGTCAAACTTTGAGAATATTTATGAAATATAAAAAAATCAAATTTCAATTTTATTTATAAAGAATACAAAATAATTTTTGATAAAGTTGTAAAAAGTTTTTGAGTTATAATAAAAGCTCAAGCTACAATTGCTCTTGTAAACACTATTTTGACAACTATTTGACTAATTTTGATTGGATACATGAACTGAGGTCCTTATCCTTTTTTACTTACTTTGAGTTTAATCGTATTTCTAGCTGGATTTATCCCAGTTTTATGAACTTTTATTTCGAGTGTTCCAATTCTAATTATTTGATATACAGCATTTTCTGAAGCAGGAATCAGATTTATTATTGAAGTCATCATTCTTATCTCTGTTATTCACTTTATTGAAGCTTATCTTCTAAATCCAAAAATAGTTTCAAAAATACTTTCTTTGCCTGTAAGTATTACATTTGTGATTTTGATTTTTTCAGAAAAATTATTTTGAATAGCTTGACTTTTACTTTGAATAAGTTTATTTTACTTCATTGTCTGAATACTTTCAGACATTGATAGAACTATGGAAAAGAAAAAACTAGAATTGAAAGAATAAATTTTACTATAAAATTTTTTTGACAAAAAGAATTTTTTTTCTATAATTTAACTTAATTACTTTCTAATAAGGCATCGTGAAACCTAGAAGACTTATGACCATTGCAATGAAAATTTATTCTATTTGAAAATAGGTATTTTTTGCTGAGAAAAGTTTTTTAGATAAAAGTGATTTTTAACAAACCTATTTTATAAAAATAGGTTTTTTTATTTTTTAAGATTTTTAAAATTATGAGTGAATTATCTACAAAAAAGCATTCCCTTGCACATATAATGGCTCAAGCTGTAAAAGAATATTTTCCAAATGCTAAACTTTGAATTTGACCTGCAACAGAAGACTGATTTTATTATGATTTTGACTTTGGTGAAGATATCTTGACTGATGCAGATTTGAAAAAAATAGAAAAATCTATGAAAAAAATAATTTCTCAAAAACAGGAATTTATTCATTTTTATGTTAATTATGATGAGGCTAGAAATATTCTTAAAGAAATGGATGAAGAATTTAAAAATGTTTTAATTGATAGATTTGAGAGCTGAGATTTCAAAAACAAGGAAAAACTAGAATCTTGAAAAGTAGGATTTTCCATAAATACTTCAAAATGAAAGAATTCTGATTATTATGCAAAACTTCAAAGTTTTCTGAAAGAAAAATGATTCTATGATTTTTCAGAAATGGATTGAGATCAAGTTAAAAATTTAAAATTTCTTGATATGTGTGCTTGACCTCATATTCATAATTCTCTTGAAATAGATCCAAACAGTTTTAAGTTAGCAAAAATAGCTTGAGCTTATTGGTTGTGAGATGCAGAAAATAAACAATTAACTAGAATTTATGCTTATGCTTTTGAAACAGCAGAAGAATTGGAAAAACATTTGAAAATGCTTGAAGAAGCTAAAAAAAGAGATCATAGAATTATTTGACAAAAACTAAAACTTTTTACTATTTCAGAGCTTGTTTGACCTGGATTACCTTTGATGCAACCAGCTGGAATGGTTATAAGAAAGGAAATAGAAGACTATCTTTGGGAACTTCACAAAGATAAGTGATACTTGAGAGTTTGGACTCCTCACTTGGCAAAAGAAGCTCTGTATGAGTGTTCATGACACGCAGGACATTATTTAGAAGATATGTTTAAAGTTTTTTGATGAACAAGTAAAGAAGATTTTTTCTTGAAACCAATGAACTGTCCGCATCATATGCAGCTTTTCGCTGATAATCAGTTTTCTTACAGAGATATGCCTATTAGGTATTTTGAGCCAGCAACTGTTTATCGTGATGAAAAATCAGGACAACTTTCTTGATTAACTAGAGTTAGAGCTATTACTCAAGATGATTGACATTTATTTTGTAGAGTTTCTCAAATCAAAGATGAAGTAAAAACTATTACAAATATCATAAAATCATTTTATACAACTATGTGAATGACTGACTGATACTGGGTTTCTTTGTCTGTTAGAGGAAATGATAAAACTTATCTTTGAAGTGATGAAGTTTGGGAAATGGCTGAAACAGCGCTAGAAGAAGCTAGTCAAGAAAATAATTTGCCTTATAAAAGAATAGAGTGAGAAGCAGCTTTTTATTGACCAAAGCTAGATTTTATGTTTAAAGATGCGATTTGAAGAGAATGGCAACTTGCAACTATTCAGTGTGATTTTAACTTGCCTGAAAGATTTAAACTAGAATTTACAAATGAAAAATGAGAAAAAGAAAGACCAGTTGTTATTCATAGAGCTATTTCTGGAAGTCTAGAAAGAGCTATGTGAGTTTTAATAGAACACTTTGCTTGAATATTTCCACTTTGGATGGCTCCAAGACAAGTTATAATAATTCCTGTTGTTCCTAAGTTTGATGACTATGCTGCTAAAGTAGAAAAAACTTTAAAAGAGACTTGAATTAGAGTTTCAGCTGACTATTCTACTGATTGATTAAATAAAAAAGTTAGAAATGCTGAAAAAATGCACAATAATTATATATTAGTTTTGTGAGAGGAAGAAGAAAAGTCAGGAACTGTTTCAGTGAGAAACTATAAAACAAAAGAGCAAACAAGTGAAAAATTAGCTGATTTTATTTCAAAAATCACTGAAGAAATCCGTACAAGAAGCTTATAATATTTTTTAAAAAGAGAATTTTTTTCTTAAAAATTTTCTCTTTTTTTATTTTAAAATAATTCCTATTGACAATTTATTTATTTTATTTATAATCTAGAAATATTTTTAAAAAATAAGTCTTTATTTATGGGGCTGAGATTAGAAAACTGAAATTTTACTGTGTGAATATTTGATTTTGATGGAAATATTTTGAAAACAGATACTCCAGTTTATTTCAAAAATAATGAAACCTGAGAAATAGAAAAATTTTCGATGCATTTTGTTGATCAAAATCAAAAAGATTTTTTTTGAAATGGCTCAAAATACAGTGTTGTAAGTGAAACTTATTCAGAAGGAAGAGATTTTTTCTCATCAGATTATCACAGAGGTTTTGATTGAATTATACAAGATGTGCTGAATGCAATCGAAGAAAACAATTTTGCTCAAAGCTATGAAGTTTTTAAAAATGCATATTTAATTAAAGCTAGAATGTTTGCTATTTTGACGGCTCATTGAAATAGTCCTGATAATTTTCATAGAGCTTTTTCTTTGATAAATGAAAGAACTCTCACAAAGGAACAAAAACAACAACAATATGAAAATATTATAAAAAATTATTGATTGGACTCTAAAATTTCTCGGGAAGAGGCTTTGTATTACTATCTTTGAAAAGTTATAAACTATATTCCTTGCAACAATTTTCAAGTTGAAAAACTTATGTGATTTGCTGATGAAATGCCTTCTTGTGATAGAAAAGCCAAGGCTATGGATTTCTTGTTATCATATTATATAAATCTTTTGGAAAATATTTATAAAAAAAATATTTCTGAAATAATCTGAAAAAAACAATATTTTTCAGTTTGATTCAGTGATGATAATTTAAAAAATATTGTTTCAGTTTATGAAAAATTTAGAGTTTTTTTAGATTCTGAAAAATATTTTCCAGAAGTGCAAAAAAAGTTTAGTGTGTACTTTACTTGAAAATCAGAAGAATATTACAATTTATTGATGATGCTTTGAGATGAAGAGCATTTTAGAGAACAAATTAAACAAAAATATTGATTAAAAATAAAACTTAAAAAATAAATTTATGTGAAAAAATAAACTTACTTCATCACAAGAAGAAAAATTAGATAAATACTTATTTCAAATGTTTTGACTTAATTCTAAACAAATTGAAACTATAATAAGAGAAAGAAAAGAACTAGATTTTTTAAATAATTATAGATGAGCACTTTCTCTTTGGGCTGAGTATACTCAAGATACAAAGCAAAAAATAATTGTAACTCTTGACTGAAGAGATACAGCAGGAAAGGGAAGCAATATAAAAAGAGTTACAGAATATTTTGATATAAAAAGACACAATGAAGTAGCTTTTTGAATACCAACTGCAAAAGAAAGATTTGAAGATAATTGGTTTAAAAGATATCAAAAATATTTTCCAAAACCTGGAGAAGTAACTTTTTTTGATAGAAGTTGGTACAATAGAGCTTGAGTTGAAGCTGCAATGTGATTCTGTACAGAAGAAGAATACAATTGGTTTATGGCTAATGTTTCAGAATTTGAAAAAACACAAATTATTGATAAAAAGATAGATTTTATAAAAGTTTACCTTTCTATAACAAAAGAAACTCAAAAATTTAGATTAAAAAGAAGAGAACAAGATATGAAAAGATGGAAATCTTCTTTTATTGATAAACAAGCTCAAGAAAAGTGGAATTATTATACTTTGGCTAAAGCAAATATTTTGAAAATGACAGATTCAGAGCATGCTCCTTGGATGGTTCTTGACTCAAATGAAAAGTGGCTTTCAGCTATAGAAATCATAAAAGCAATTATAAATACATCTGAAGAAGTAGCTAAAATCATATCAAAAAATATAGATTTGACTCCAAATCCAAAAATAGTTAGAACAGCTACGCAAGAACTTGAAAGAATGAAAAAATCTTGAGATTTAAAAGCTATGAAAACAGATTTTAAATTCAAAAATGCTGAAGAAAACCTAACAAAAAAGTAAAAAGACTAAAATAGTCTTTTTTAATTAATTTTATAAAAAATATGAAAAATACTTTAAAATTAAATAATTGAAATTTTACGCTTTGAATTTTTGATTTTGATGGAAATATTCTGAAAACAGATACTCCAGTTTACTTTCAAAATAAGCAAACTTGAGAGATAGAAATATTTCAGGCACATTTTATTGATCAAAATATTTCTAAGTTTTATTGAGAAAATTCACTTTATAAAGAAGTTGAATACACTTATTCTGAATTTAAAGATGTTTTTTCTCAAAAATCAGAACATAGATGATTTGACTGAATGTTTTTTGATGTACAAAATGCCGTAAAAGAAAACAATTTCGCTCCGAGCTTTGAAGCATTTAAAGATATGTATTTAGTTTGAGCTAGAGTTTTTGCTATTTTGACAGCTCGTGGAAATAGCGCAGACAACTTTCAAAGAGCTTTTACTTATATAAATGAAAATATTTTAAGTGAGCAAGAAAAAGAAAAACAGTTTCAAAATATAAAAAATAATTTTAATCTTTCAGAAAATATTTCTAGACAAGAGGCTCTGTATCACTATTTTTGAAATATTATAAATTATATTCCTTGTCAAAATTTACAAATCTCAAAATTACTTTGATTTGAGAAAACTATGAGTTCTGCTGATAGAAAGGCTGAAATGATAGAATTTTTAGTTAAATATTTTATTTCTTTACTTGAAAATATTTATAAAAAAAATATTTCAGAAATTCTTGAAAATTGAGAATCTATTTCAGTTTGATTTAGTGATGATAGTGATAAAAATATTATTGCAGCTTATCGTAAAATGAGAAATATTTTAGATGAAAATAAAATTTGTCCAGAAATAAACAAGAAATTTAGTCTTTATTTTACTTGACAAAGTGAACTCTATCCAGATTTAATCACAAAACTTGGTAATAAATCAAATTTTAGAACAACTGTAAAAAAAGATTGATTAAAAATTAAACTTAAAAAATTGACTTCTTAAAAAATATTTATTATAATTTATTTCTCAACTTTGAAAAGGAAAAAGCTAGTCTTTGACTAGCTTTATTTTTTTGATTTAAATTTGATTTGCAATTTTGGAAACTTACTATAAAATATATAGCAATTTATAATTTTAAAAATTTATTGAAATGAAGGCTAGTGACCTATTTGTAGATATTTTAGAGAAAAAATGAGTAAAAGTTATTTATTGAGTTCCGTGAGAAGAAAATTTAGATTTTATTGATTCTATAAGGAAAAACTGAAAAATAGAATTGATTTTAACTAGAAATGAGCAAACAGCTGTTTTTATGGCTTCAACTTACGGAAGACTGACTTGAGAAGTTTGAGTTGCTCTTGCTACTTTGTGACCAGGTGCTACAAATATGCTTACTTGAGTTGCTTATGCACAACTTTGAGGTTTTCCAGTTTTGGTAATAACAGGACAAAAACCAATTAAAAAGTCAAAACAATGACTTTTTCAAATAATAGATGTTGTTTCTATGATGAAATCTATCACAAAATTTTCTACAACTGTGGTAAGTGCTTCCCGTATTCCATATATTTTAAATAATGCTTTTAAAGAAGCAACTTCTGAAAGACCAGGAGCTGTTCATATAGAGCTTCCTGAAGATATTGCGAGAGAAGAAGTTGATGAAATTCCAGATATTTTTTTGGAAAAAATAAGAAGACCAATTGTTGATGAAAAATGAATTTTGAAATTAAAAGAAGAGCTAGAAAAAGCCAAATCTCCAATCATTTTGATTTGAGCTTGAGCAAACAGAAAAAGAATTACAAAATATTTAACAAAATTTATAGAAAAATATAAAATTCCTTTTTTTGCTTCACAAATGTGAAAATGAGTTGTTAGTGAGGATTTAAATGAATATCTTTGAACAGCAGCCTTAACAAGCGGAGATTATATTCACGATGCGATTGCTAAAAGTGATTTGATTTTGTCTGTTTGATATGATCCAATTGAAAAGCCAACACATTTAGTCTGAATTTGATGAACAAAGACTATTCACATAAATTTTTATTCTTCGCAAATAGATGCTGTTTATAATCCATTTCTTGAAATTGTTTGAGATATTGCAAATACTTTTTGGCAGCTTTTTGAAGCAAATATTTCTGCAGACTGGGATTTTTCAGAAATTTACCAAATAAAAGATGAATATTTTCAAAAAATAGAAGAAAATATAAAAAATGAGGATATGTGAGATGATGTGATTTGACCAAGAAAACTTGTTTGTGATGTTAGAGAAATTTTGTCAAAAGATGATATTGTTGCTCTTGATAATGGGCTTTATAAACTTTGGTTTGCTAGAAATTACAAAACTTTTGAACCAAACACTTTGCTTCTTGATAATGCTCTTGCTACAATGTGAGCAGGTCTTTCATCTGGACTGGAAGCCAAAAGGATAAATCCAGATAAAAATGTTGTTGTTGTGACTGGTGATTGATGACTTGTGATGAATTTGTGAGATTTGGAAACAGCTGTCAGATTAAAGCTTGATTTGACGATTGTTGTGCTAAATAATCATTCTTACTGAATGATAAAGTGGAAACAATCTTGAGCAAAAATGCCTACTTGGTGACTTGATTTCTGAAATCCTGATTTTGTAAAATTGGCAGAATCTTTTTGAGCAAAAGGCTACAAAGTAAAAAATAAAAATGATTTTAAAGACACTTTACAAAAAACTTTATCAGAAAAATGAATAAAAATAATTGATTTAGATTTTAAATATCCTTTGGAAATAAAATAAATTTATTTAAGAAATACTAGAAAAATATTTTATAAAATAATTAAAAAAAATGACAAAACTACAATCTATAAATCCTTTTACAGAGGAACTAAATGCAGAGTTTGATTTGATTTCTAGAGAAGAACTTTCTGAAAAAATAGATACGGCTCACAGAGCATTTTTGGAATGGAAAAAAACTCCAAATTCTAGAAAAAAAGAACTTATGCTTAAACTAGCTGATACAATAGAAGCTGAGCAAGATGAATTAGCTAAAATCGAAACAAAAGAAATGTGAATGCTTTACACTTTTTCCTTTGCTTGACTGACAAAAACTGCAAATTTGATTAGATGGTTTGCAAATAATTTTGAAAATATTTTAAAATCTGAAGAATTTGAAACAAATGGCTTAAAAGTGCAAACTCAATACGATCCACTTTGAGTGATTTACTGAATTGCACCTTGGAACTTTCCTTTTAATCAGGTTTTGAGAGCTGCTGTTCCAAATATTTTGGCTTGAAATACAACAATTTATAAACACGCATCAAATACACCAATTGCTTGAGCCAAAATAGAAGAATTATTTTTAAAAGCATGATTTCCAGTTTGAATTTACCAAAATCTTTTTGTTTTACCTTCAGAAAGCGAATACATACTTTCTAGAAAAGAAGTTGCTTGAGTAAACCTAACAGGTTCAGAGTGAGCTGGAAGCGCAATTTGAGCTTTAGCAGGGAAATATTTAAAACCTTCAGTTTTAGAATTATGATGAAATGATGCTTTTATAGTGCTAAAAACTGATAATATTAAAAAAGTCGCAGAAGAAGCTATAAAAGCAAGAATTTCAAATAATTGACAAAAATGTAATTCTTCAAAAAGATTTATCGTTTTGGAAAAATATTATGAAGATTTTTGTAAATATGCCGTAGAATACACAAAAACTTTAAAAATTTGAGATCCAATGCAAGCAGAAACTCAAATTTGACCAATGGCAAAAGAATTTCTTTTAAATGAGATAGATTCTCAAGTTCAAAAAACAGTGAAGGAGTGAGCAAAACTTCTGATTTGAGGGAAAAGAATTGATAGGAAATGATATTTTTATGAACCAACAATTTTGGCTGATGTTACACCAGAAATGACTTCTTACAAAGAAGAAATATTTGGTCCTGTAGCTTCAATTATAAAAGTAAAGGATGTAGATGAAGCTATTGAATTAGCAAATAAAAGTGATTTTGGGCTTTGTTGAGCTGTTTATTGAGATGATTCTGAGGAGATTTTAGAAGTAGCAAAAAGAATAGAAACTTGAATGGTTTTTTTGAATAAACCAGCAGCTTCACAAGCAAGTCTACCTTTTGGTTGAGTGAAAAAATCTGGTTACTGAAAGGAAAACTGACCAGAGTGACTAAAAGCATTTACAAATAAAAAAGTTATTGTTTTGTAAAATAAAAAGTAGAATGAAAAAATTCTACTTTTTTTATAGAAAAAATTTACATAAAAAAATACTTTTAAATCAAAAAAAAATTTGTATAATATAAAAAATATTTCAAAAAAATAAAAAATGATTTATGACGTAATTATCGTTTGAGCCGGAGCTGCTGGACTTTTCTCAGGAATTTGCTTAAATAAAAATCTAAAAAAATTGATTCTTGAAAAAACAGCTAAACCTTGAACAAAGGTTTTGATGTCAGGTTGAGAACGTGCAAATGTAAGTAATGCCGATATAGAGCCTACAAGAGATTATTTTACTCAAAATAAAAAATTTTTGTTTTCGATTTTTTCAAATTATACAAACTGGGACACTATGAGTTTTTTTGCTGAAAATTGAGTAGAAATCGTTGAAGAAGACAGAAATAGACTTATTTTAAAAAGTTGAGATTCAAAAGAACTTTTGACTTGTTTGCTGAAAAATATTCAAAAAAGTAATTGTGAACTAAAAATAAATCAAGATATTAAAAATATTTCAAAAAATAAAGATTTGCTTTTTGAAATCGTAAATTCTTCAGAAGAAAAATATTTCTCAAAAAATGTAATAATTGCAAGTTGATGAAAATCTTTTCCTCAAGTTTGAACAACTGGTGAAGGCTACAATATCGCAAAATCTTTTTGAATTGAAGTTGTGAATCCTTACAGAACTCTTTGTGGAATGGCTACAAAAAGGGACTTAAGTGAAATTTCTTGAGTTTCTGTTAATTTGCAAATGCAGTTATTTGATCGCAAAAATGAAAAAAAAGCTATTTATTCAGAAAGCTGACCTTTACTTTTTACTCATTTTTGAGTGAGTTGACCTATCGTTCATAATCTTTCAAATGCAATTTGAGAATATTTAAATTTACTTAAAATAGACGAAATTGATTTTGAAAAATATATTTTAGAAAATTTATTTTTATCTTTGAAATTTGATTTAGAAAAGACTCCAAAAAGAATTTTAAAATTTTTTGAACTAAGTTCTGAAAAGAATTTAATCAACCTGGATTTACAAAACTGG
This sequence comes from Candidatus Gracilibacteria bacterium GN02-872, assembly GCA_003260325.1. Taxonomy (GTDB): domain Bacteria; phylum Patescibacteriota; class Gracilibacteria; order BD1-5; family UBA6164; genus GN02-872. The sequence goes on from MOLU01000008.1 coordinate 47,151, forward strand.
AGAAGTTGGAAAGAAGCAAAAGCAACTTGATGAGGAATTTCTACTAATGATCTAGATAATCATATGCAAGCGAAAAAAGTTTCTTGACTATATTTTATTTGAGAAGTTGTTGATGTTACAGGTAAAACATGAGGATTTAATTTACAATGGGCTTGGAGTAGCGCTTTTGTCGCAAGTAAAAATATAAATGAAAAATTTATTAAATAATTTAAAAAAATGAAAGAAAATTCTGTACTAAACTATATAATGATTTGAGTAATGATAATTGTATCATTCTTACTTTTTTATTTACTTTACATTTGAGATTTTATATTTGTTCCACTCGTTGTCTCTTTTTTTCTATTTATTCTTTTTCGTTGAGTTTATTCATTTTTTCAAAAATATATAAAAATCAAACCAATCTCTATAATTCTAACTTTATGAACTTTTTTTTCATTTTTTGTAATTGTTTGATTTATCATCACAACTCAAGTTTGAAGTTTTATTGATAGTTCTGGGAAAATAGTTCAATGATTTTCAAAGCTTTTAGTTTCAATAGAGTGAATTTGAGATAATTTTTGAATTGATTTAAAAGATTATTTAAATTTAGAATATTTGAGATGACTTTTAACAAAAATAAATTTTTCAGCAATTTGAAAAAATGTTTATAGCTTCACTACTTGAGCCATTTCACTTTTTTTGACAATTCTAGTTTTGTTATTTTTTATGATTTTGGAAAGAAATGATTTTAAGAAAAAGATAAAATATAATTTTGATTCAAAAATAACTAGAAAAGTTCAAAATATTTATGAAAAAGTTAGTTCTGATTTGAATTTATATTTTTCTACAAAATTTTTTTTAGCTTTGTTTAATGGAGTTGTTGCGACTATTATAATGAGTTTTTTTTGACTTGATTTTGCTTTGACTTTTTGACTTATTGTTTTTGTAATGGATTTTATTCCGATTGTTTGAGCTTTGATTGCGCTTTGACTTCCTTTTTTATATTCTTTAGTTGTTTTTGATAGTATTTGGTCTTCGTTTTTGATGCTATTTTCTATGTATGTTCCTCAAATTGTAACTGGAAATTTTGTAGAGCCAAAAATTATGTGAGATAGACTTAATATTAGTTATATTGTTTTTGTTTTGGCTTTACTTTTTTGGACTCAGTTTTGGTGAATAATTTGAGCCTTTTTAGCAACTCCGATCATGGTTACAATAAATATAATTTTATCAAAATTTGAAGCCACAAAATTTATTTCAGTTTTATTATCAAAAGATTGATGAAAATAAAAATCTCTTGCTTAAGTTCAAGAGATTTTTTTCTTTTCAAAAATTTCTTCTATATCTTCTCTGATTTGAGAAATAAGCTCCAAATCTGTTAATTTTGCTATTTTTAAATCAGGAATTCAACTCTGTCTGATTCCATAAACTTCTCCTGGTCATCTTAATTCTAAATCTATTTCAGCTAATTCAAATCAATTATTTGTCCTTTCCATCGCTTTTAATCTATCTGTGTATTGCCCTTTTGTAGGAAAAAGGTAACAATACGATTGATAAGCTCATCTCCCAACTCTTCCTCTAAATTGATGAAGTTGAGATAGTCCAAATCTTTCAGCTCACTCAATACACATAATAGTTGAATTTGGGACATCAACTCAGACTTCTACAACTGAAGTAGAAGACAAAATCTGGATTTTATTTTCAACAAATTCTTGCATAATTTGATCTTTTTCTTTTGGTTTCATTTTTCAGTGAAGAAGACCAACTTTAAAAGGGAAAAATATTTCTTTTAAATTTTCCCAAGTGTTTATTGCATTTGCTAAATCTACTTTTTCTGATTCTTCTACAAGAGGAGAGATCCAAAAAGCTTGCCTTCATTTTTCAACTTCTGCTCTGACGAAATTTTCTATTTGAAGTCTTTGTTCTTCGTTTTTAGCAACTTTTGTAAATATTTCTTTTCTTCATTTTGGATATTCTGAAATAATTGATAAATCTTGATCTCAGTAAAGAGTCAAAGCCAAAGTTCTAGGTATCGGAGTTGCTGTCATATTTAAATTATGAGGAATAATTCACGACTTATTTCAAAATCATTTTTCTAAAGTTTCTCTTTGTTTTACTCAAAATCTGTGTTGTTCATCAACTACGACAAAACCTAAATTTGCAAATTCTACATCTTCTTGCACAAGTGCGTGAGTTCCGATAACTAAGTCAACTGTTCAATTTTTTAGTTTTTGCTTTACTGATTTTTTTTGTTTTTCTGTTAAACTTCAAACAAGCAATTCTGAACTTATTCAAAAATTTAAAAGAAAATTTTGCATTCATCAAAAATGTTGACGAGCAAGTATTTCCGTGGGAGCCATAATTGCAACTTGAACATTTTGATTTTTTCTATTTTCTAAAATAAAATGAACTGCTCAAACAAAAGCAACTGCCGTTTTCCCAGTTCAAACATCTCACTCCAAAAGCCTTTGCATACAATGTGTTTTTTCCATATCTTTTAAAATTTGAAAAAGAGAAATTTTTTGATGATTTGTAAATTCAAAAGGAAAAAATGAAAGAATTTCTTTTACTTTTTCTGGATTTAGTGATGTCGCAATCGATTTTCATTCACTATTTTTGAAATTTTCGTACTTTTCTCAAATTGATCTGAAATTTATATCAAAAAGTTCACTATAAGCAAGTCTGTATTGAGCTTGTTCTATATCTTGTTTATTCTTTGGAAAATGTATTCTAGTAATTGCATCTCTTCTACTTATAAATCAATATTTTTTAAGAATTTCTTCTGGTAAATCTTCAGAAATATCTTTAATAAAATTTTTTAAAAGAATCATTTTTCATTCAATCCATTTACTTGGAATATAGTTTATTTCGGGATAAATCGGAACTATTTCTCAAGAAATTTTTTCTAAATCAGTTTCTGTTTCAGGACTTTGAAAAGTCACTTTTCAGAAAGAATATTTTACTTTTCAGGAAATAATAATTTTTTTGTTTTCAAAAGATTTTAATTGAGTTGATAAATATTTTCTATTGAACCAAACTGCTTCGCTTAAAAATCAATTTTTGTCTTCCAAAACAGCTTTTGTTAAAAGTTTATTATTTCAAGTTTTTTGTGAAGAAATAGACAATAGCTTAACTAAAACAGTATTTTTCTCTTTGACGTTTAAAAGTGAAAAATTATCAAGCACATTTGTCCTATCATCATAATCTCTTGGGAAATGGTTCAGTAAATCAGCGATTGTTATGATTCATCATTTTTCCAAAGCTTTTATATAATTTTCTGTTGTTCTGAGCAATGTTTTGCTTAATTTATCGGAAAGAAGCATTTTTTATTTTTTAGAAATATTTTTAAATAAATATAATTATTTTTCAGAATAAATCAATTTTTTACAAAAATTTTAAAAAACTTGAAATTTAAGCTTTTCTGTTTATAATTTGCTTGATTTTATAAGAAATATTTTTTTATGCAGGAAATTTTTAAAAAATACAAAATAGAGCTTGAACAAAGTGAAATCGAGAAATTTCAAAAATTTTTAGAAATTTTTAAAGAAAAAAATTCTCAAATCAATCTTTCTGCAATCAGAGATGATGAATGAATTATAGAAAAACATTTTGTTGATTCTGTTATTTTAAATATTTTTTTAGATTTTTTTGAGTTTTGAGAAAATCCTAAAATTGCAGATTTATGAACAGGATGAGGTTTTCCTTTGATTCCACTTGCAATTGTAAATCCTTCAGCTCAGTTTGTTTGAATTGATTCTGTTGGGAAGAAACTCAAAGCAATTGATGAATTTGTTGAAAATCTTAATTTAAAAAATGTAAAAACTTTGAATTGAAGAGCTGAAGAAATCGGACAAAATCTAGATTATAGAGAAAGTTTTGATTTTGTAGTTAGTAGAGCAACAGCGTATTTACCAACTTTGCTTGAATATGCAATTCCTTTACTAAAAGTTTGATGAATATTTTGTGCTTACAAACTTGAAGATCGTGAAGAACTTCAAACTAGTAAAAAAGCTCTAGCTAGACTTGGAGCAAAAATCATAAAAGTAAAAAATTATAGGCTTGCAGAACAAGACAGAGTAATAATTTTTATAGAAAAACTTGAAAAAACAGCTTCAAAGTATCCGAGAAAAAATGGAATTCCTCTACAAAATCCTATAAAATAAAATTATTTAACAAAAAATATGATTTACATACTTCCAACAGATACTTGCTTTTGATTATGATGCGAAGTGAGTGATCCAAAATCTTATGAAAAAATTTACGAAATCAAAAAAAGAGATAAATCAAAACCTTTATCAATAATGGTTCCTAGCTTTTCTTGGCTTGAAAAAAACACAGATTTGACTAAACAACAAATTGATTTTCTGAGAAATTATAAAGAACCTTTTACTGTTTTAGCTGGTTGTGATTATTTAAAAATTTGGATAAATTTTGTAAATGAAGAAGAAAATGAAGAATTTTTTAATAGAGATATTTATGAAAAATTTGCTTTTCGAGTTGCAAATAACGAAACACAAGAAAAGCTTTTAAAAGAAACTTGACCTATTTTTTTGACAAGCGCAAATCCAAGCAAGAATCCTGAAATTTATAATTTTTCAGAAATAGAAAAATATTTTTGAAATTTGATAGAAAAAGGAAAAATAAAATTTTTATGACCAAAAAAAGATTTAATAAAAACCAAACCTAGTGAGATTTTTGAATTTGTTTGAGAAAGTTTGGAAAAAAATATTTTAAGAAAATAATAATTTAAAATGACAAAAAAAGCTTTATTTGCCATTTCTAGCCTTTGACTTTGACATGCTACAAGAACTCTTCCAATTATCAAAAAGTACTTAGAAAAAGGTTTCAAAATTGATATTGTCAGTTTTTGAAATGCTTTAAATTATTTGAAAAATGATTTAAAAGAAAATGTAAACTTTTATGAATTTGAAGATTATCCTGCTTTGGAAAGGTGAGATTGAATAAGTTATTATTATTTTTTGATTCAGGATACTTTAAAAACACATTCTCTTATCAAAAAAGAACAAGATTTTATAGAATCTTTGCAGGAAAAAAATAACTATGATTTTATTTTCTCTGATTGAAGATACTGAAGTTATAGCAAAAAAACGAAGTGCTATATTTTGTCTCATCAATTGTCTTTTGATATTCCGAAATTTTTCTGATTTTCTCAAAAATTTATGGATAACTACAATAAAAAAGTTTTTCAAAAGTTTGATATGCTTTTTATTCCTGATTATGAAGATAAAAAAGACAATTTAGCTTGAAAACTTTCTCATCCAGATCGGATTTGAGAGGTGAATCATTGTTATATTTGAATTTTATCAAGTTTTTTTGATGCTGAAAAAAAACAAAGTGATGAAATAGATTTCTTGGTTACTGTTAGCGGATATTTGACAGAAAGAAAAGATTTTTTTATAAGTGAAATAAAAAATAACTTAAAAAAAATGCCTGGGAAAAAAGTTTTTATTTTATGAAATACAAAAGAATTTAAAGAAGAAAAGCATTGAGAAGATTTACAAATTTATTCTTTTTTGAGCTGAGAAAAAAGAAATGAAATATTTCTAAAAAGTAAAAATATTGTTTCTAGAGCGGGTTACACGACAATTATGGATTTGATTGAATTGGATAAAAAAGCAATTTTGTATCCAACTCCAAATCAAACAGAACAAGAGTATTTGGCTGAATACTTGAGCAAAAAAGATATTTTCTTAGTTTGAAAAGATGCTTCAGATATTAAAAATTTAGCAAACTTTAAGCAAACAAAAAATATTTTCAAAACGAAAACAAAAGATGCTTTGGAAAAGATTTTAAAAATAATCAATTTATAAAAAATGCTTGATTTTGCGATTTCTTTTTATGAGAATTATATTTATTTTTTTTATGCTTTAGCTGTTGTTGCTGTGATTTTAGAATGACCAATTACAGTTTTAGCTATAAGTAGCTTTATAGCTCCAAAATACTGACTTTCTTTTTGGTTTATTTTTGCTTTAGCTTTTATTTGAGATTTTGTTTGAGATTTATTACATTTTTATATTTGAAAATTTTGAAAAAATATTCATAAAAAAATAAGAGAAAGCAAAAAATTTGGTACTATAATCAAAAAAATAGATTCTTATTCTTACTTTGATAAGCTAATTATTATAAAATATACTCCTCCAATAACAAGTGCCTGATTGATCTATATCTGAGCCTCAAAATGAGACATAAAAGAATTCATTAAAAAAGACGGATTTTTATGTGTTTTGTCTTCACTTGTAGTCTCTATAATCGGTTATAGTCTTTGAAAAATCCTTTGAGATCAAACAAATATTTCTTATGTTTTGCTTGGAATAGGTTTTGCTTTTATATTTCTATATTTTCTATCAAAATATATTTTTAAGTACATTATAGACAAGATAAATGAAAAAAATAAAAAACTAAAAAAATCAGTAAAGCAAAAACTAAAAAATTGAACAGTTGACTTAGTTATCGGAACTCACGCACTTGTGCAAGAAGATGTAGAATTTGCAAATTTAGGTTTTGTCGTAGTTGATGAACAACACAGA
>MOLU01000010.1 GCA_003260325.1 Candidatus Gracilibacteria bacterium GN02-872
TATGTACAAAAGCAGATTTGAACAGATTTATAAGCAAAAAATTAACAGAGATGTTGTTCTAGATTTGATACCAATTATGAATTCAAATATTTTAAATGAATACTGAGAAAAAAATCTCAAAAGTTTAAAAATATTTCTGAAAATTTGGAATTAGAAAAAATAATCTCTTATTCTAATTGACTTTCTGGAGCTGATGTAGAAGAAGTTATAAGAATAATTGTAGAAGAAAAAGCAATGCAAGAAATAGAGCGAATAGAAGTAAAAAATTTAGATTTTGAAGATTTCAAGAAAGCTATAGATAAAGTAAAAAGAAAAGAAAAAAAACAAATTTGATTTATAAAAAAATTTTAAAATGAAAGAGACTCTTGTAAACTTTGAAAACGAAAAACAAAAAAAATCTTGAAAAAAAAATAATTATACAGATTACATAAAGAGTAAGATACAAAATATTTCAGAAAAAACTGAAAAAGAATATAAAATAGAGTTTCTTTTACATAGATTTTCTTTAGAAAATACAAAAGAAAATTTAGAGATTCTTGATTTATTTTGTGAAAATATAAATTTCAATTTAGAAAGTATTTGATGAAATCTAAAGCAAAATTTTGCTAGTTGAAATTATGAGATTATAAAATATTTTTTTGAAAATTTTGAAATAAATACTTTGGAGAAATTTCAAAACTTATCGAGTTTGATAACATGTAGAGAAAAGCAAAATATAAAACTTATAGTAGAGAAACTTGAAATCAAAGATGAAAGTGATTTATTAGAAATTATTGATGTGATAAGATATACAAAACTAAATCTTTTAGAATTTTTTCTAAATAAAGATTTTGTGAATTCAGTTTATGATTTAAAAAAAATAGAAAATATTTTGCTTTACACAAAAGAAGCTGAAGTTATATATTTTTTAGTTGAATATTTCAAAGTAAATTCTTTAGAAGAAATAAATATTTTAAATATTTTCTGAGAAAAAGAAATTTCTCAATATTGAAAAAATGTAATAAGTTTATTGATAGATAAGCTAAATATCTCAAATTTGAAAGAATATGAAGATTTTTTTTGAGACGAATCCGTTTTTTTAGTTTTAAAAAGAATGAAAAGTTGAAATAGTGATAAAACTATGTATTTATTCAATTTTATAGAGAAATTTGAAATTACTTCTATAAAAGATTTTATAAAATTTTTTTATAAATATGATATTGACAAAATCGTCAATTTTAATCTTTTTTCTTACTCACAAGCATTTTGATATTTCTCTTTACAGTCAAAAGAACATTTTGAAAAAATTTATAAATTTTTAGACAATAGAAGAATTAGTACAAACAAAAATTGTGATATTATAAAAAATCTTCATTTAGAATCTGACAAACTAAATGAAATAATCGATTTTTACTTAACTTATAAAAAGCCAAAATCTCTTTTAAAAATATTTGATTTAATGATAGATCTAGAAGATTTGAAAGTAAATTTTGATTTAGAAAAAATAAAAACTTTTGATGATTATAAAGATAAAAAATGATTTTTAAAATATGAAGAAATAGTTTCTGATTTTGAAAAACTTTTGTCTAAAATTGATTTAGCTGAAACAGAAAAACAAAAAGCTTTACAATCACTAAAAAATTATATTAAAACAAAAAATGATTCTTGATTGTGTGTTTTTATGAGTAAATTCGCAATTCCTTATTATCAAGAAGTATTTCACAAAAAAGTTATTGAATCCATTTGCAATGAAGTGAGCAAAAATTTTTATATAAAAAAAGAAAATATTGATTTAAGAAGAATAGAAAGAATTGAATTTATAGAAGCTTTTAAAATGTATAATAAAGCTGATTTAAATAAAAAAGATTTTGCTTGGATTTTGAAGAATTATTTACTTGGAAACTTTGATAATATTGAAGAACAAAAGCAATTTGATACTTGAGCAAATCGTGCTTGGTTAAAGTTAAATTTAAATGAAGAACAGCAAAAAATTTGGCTTTCAAAAAATAAAGAAACTTTTTTTTATGAAAAAGGTGAACAATCAAAAGAAAAAGTTGAGAAAATCATAATCGAAAAGGAGCTTGATCCATTAAATATTTTGATGATGTGAAATCGGGTAAATTGAAGCTGTTTTAGTTTTTATTCACCTTGAAAAAACTTTGCTTATGCTGTAGCAAATGCCGTTGATGTGAATAAATGAGTTTTTTTTATAAAAAATGAAAAATGAAACTTGATTTGAAGAACTTGCATTACCATTTGAAAAAATAAAAACCTTGTAAATTATAAAATTTATAAAACTTGACTTTGAGAAAATCTAGAATTAGATTATATTTTTGCGGAATATTTAGCTATCTTATCAAGAAAAATGAAAATGATGATTAGTAGCAAAAAAGTTCCAACAGACACAATAGAATGCAAAGAAGTTTACTTTGACTTATAAAAAAGTAGAAATTTAAATAATTTCTACTTTTTAAATTTTTCAAAAAGATTTAATAACTTATAATCTCAGTTTATAGCCTTATACATAGAATTTACGCTTGGTGTTCAGCTTGCTAAAAGTAGTTTACATCAATTTAAATCTGAAATCTTATTTGCTATTTCTATAGCATTGTATCGAGGAGTTTGATCAGAAATATAAGAATTGTCATGTTCTTCATCAATTATAATAATTCACAAATCAGAAAAAGGATAAAATAGAGCTGAACGAGTTCAAATAACTATTTTTGCTTTTCAACTAGCTATGTCTAAAAAATATTCTGTTTTTTTAGCTTCAGAAACTGTTGAATTTAGAATTATTAAGTTTTTTCAAAAAAAATTTTCTAATCTACTTGCGATTTGATTTGTCAAAACTATCTCAGGAATCAAAAGAAGACTTTGTTTTCACTCTTTTAAATATTTTTCTAAAAGTTTTATATAAATTTCAGTTTTTCAGCTTCCTGTAACTCAAAAAAGTAATATTTTCTTATTCTCTTCTTTTATAATTTCTTTAAAAAGGCTTTGTTGAGCTGTAGTCAAAGAATTCTTTTTTTCAGAAAAATATTTATATTCTTTTATTTTTTCTTTTAATTTTCCTTTTTTTACTTTTTCTACCAGATTTTTTGGTAAAAATAAATTTAAAGAATTATGAATCGGAGAGAAATAATTTTTTGAAATAAATTTCAAAAGTTCGATTCTATAACCGTTTATAAAACTTTTTTGATTTGTTATTTCTTCTATTTTTTTAATTTTTGATTTTTCTATTTTTTCAGGAACATCCTCAAAAATCTCATAAATTACTCAAAAAGTTTCTTTTTCTCAAAGAAATATTTTTACAATCTGGCCAATTTTTATATCTTTTTCAAAATTTTTAGGAATTTCATAAGTAAATCAAAATTCATCAAAAGATTTTCCGAATGGAATCACATATCAAAACATTTTATTCTATAATTATTTTAAAATCTTTAAATCAAAGGTCTTCTAGAGATTTCAGCATTACAACTCTATTATCGGCATTTTCTAAGTTTAGTCTTGCCATTTTTGTTTTTGGTTCAAACCTCAAAATCTGTTCTTCAAGCGAAAAAATTATTCACCTCAAACTCATTGTCAAAGCTCACTTTCATCAATTCTGTTTTACTTCTAAGATAAATTTTTCCAAATCAAAATTTCAATTACTTTTTTCTAATTTTTCTGTGTTTTTTAGCTTTGATTCAGAAAAATCAATTTCTCAAAAAATATCATTTAAATCTTCTTCTTTTAATTCTTCTTTTTCTATTTTTTTTACAGGATTTTCTATTTTTTCTTCTTTTTTAGAAATATTTTTCGTAGGAATTTTTTCAATAATTTCAGTGTTTTTATAATTTCAAATTATTTTTAAAATTCAAACTAAAAATGTAGTATTTTCATCTAAAGAATACTTTGTTTTAGCATAAGTTTCATCCAAAATCTCAAAAATATTTATCAAATCTGAAATTTCTTTTTTATTTTTTAAATCTGAAATAATCCTATCTTTTACAGAAAAAATTAATTCTTTGAAAAATAATTTCAAGTTTTTTCAGGAATCAATAATTTTATCAAAATCATCAATTATTGATAAATCTTTATTTTTAAGCTTTTCTATAAAATTTTGTCTTTCTTCAAGAGAGCTTATTCAAAGCTTCTCAACTATTTTTTGATAATTTATTTCTTTGTCTTCTATCAGCTGTTCAAAAAGAGAAATAGCATTTCTAAGTCCTCAATTTGAACTTGAAATAATATAATTTAGAGAATCTTCATCGATTTTTATATCTTCAGATTTAGCTATAAATAACAATCTCTCACGAATACTATCGTTATCAATTCTTTTAAAATCATATCTTTGACAGCGACTGATAATAGTTTCTGGAACCTTATGCGTTTCTGTAGTAGCTAGGATAAATTTCACATGCTTTGGTGGTTCTTCAAGTATTTTCAAAAGCGCATTAAAAGCTCATTTGCTCAACATATGAACTTCATCAATTATATAAACTTTGAATTTGGTTTTTGTTGGAGCAAATTGTGCTTTTTCGATGATTTCCCTTATGTTATCAACTCAAGTATGGCTTGCAGCATCGATTTCTATGATATCAATAAGTTTTTCCTCAGCAAATTCCTTACAAACTTCGCATTCTAAACAGGGATTTCATTCGTGAGGATTTAAACAATTTATAGCCTTTGCAAATATTCTAGCTGTACTTGTTTTCCCTGTTCATCTTGGTCAGCAGAAAAGATAAGCTCAAACTGTCTTTTCTTCGCAAATAGCTTTTTTCAAAGTTTCTTTTATAAAATTTTGTCCAACTAAATTATCAAAGTCTTGAGGTCTATATTTTGTGTAAAGTGACATTTTTTATATCAAATTTAAGGTATATTTTTATTTATTTTATCCAAAAAATATTTATTTACAAGTTGATTTTTTTCACTCTAATTTTAAAGAAAATAAATATATTATAGAAAATATTATAAAAAATATAATTTGAGAAAATTCTTTTAATTCTCAAAATAAATAAGTCTTATATGAGTATTTATAAATATAAATAAAAATAATTGTAAATATCGAAGAGTAGAATAAATAAAATATTTTTCTAAAAATTTTTTATTTGAAAATGCTATAAAAAAGTTTGCCATAAATCATCAAATTGGTAATATTCTCGGTAAAACTCAGTAAAAGACTAAGTTATTTGAAATATGCTTTATAAATTTATGTTTATAATTTATTAATAAATAAGCTAAACTTAAATAAATTGAAGTATTAAAGCTATAATGAAAAATATCTTTTAATAAATTTTTATCATCTACAAACGAAATAAAGCTTAAACATCAAATAGATATGATGAATAAAATATTTAAAACCAATCAAAAAAGAATAAAGTTAAATTTTTTAAAGATTGAAATAACTAATTTATTTTCTAATATTTTTTTAAGTAAAACTCAAATTCAAAAAATAATAAATGATCACAAAAATATTCCTAAAAAAATGGAAAAAGGTTCTAAAAAATAATTTAAAATCAATTGGTTTGATCAATCAAATCATAAAGATAAGTCTTTCTTAATTCAGAAACTATTATAAATATAATGAATAAATTTATCGTAAAAATAAAGCAAATAATAGAAGAAAAAGTCTTTCTCTTGAAAACTTTCTAAGTATACTAATTCATTACTTAAGTAGCGAATATACTCAAATCAATCATATTTTGATATTTCATATTTTGATATAAAATCAAAAATCTTTTCAAACATAAAATATTTTTATTAATAATTTAATAGCTAAATTATATTGACTTTAAATAAAAAATCAATTCTGAAGCCTTTTAAAATTAAAGGTTATTGTCAATTTTCATTGGAGTTTTTTTTATGAAGACAAAATATTTATCTCTTACTGTTTCTTTAATGTTTTTCCCTTATGCACATGGTGTTCAAGGTTGTGGAATACATTCACCTAATGGTTATGTTAAAGATTTTGAAAAAAATAATGTTTGTGCCTTTAGAAAAGTAAATTCAAGAACTCGTGTTTTTGTTGCAAATCTTAAAAGTGGTGCAAGAGTAAATTTTTCTGTTGAAAAAGTTGGTAATAGCAAAGAAAGATTGAAAAATGGAAAGTATGATTTCTTCTATAAAAGAAAATATATAAATGATTTTATGGGAGGTAATAAAGTTGTGATTAATGGTCAATTTTTTAGTATGGACAATAGTGCAAAAGCTTTCTTATCATTTCCTATAAAGTATTATGGAAATAATGTAATTTCTGAAGGTCCTGATATGAGATTAAATGGTGGAGGGAGAACAGAATGGGATTTTAGAACATTAATTTTTTATGAAAATTATCGTTTTAGTATGGCTAATGTTAAGCCTTATAAAGTTTCTGACATTAATTTAAGAAAAAAATTAATTGTTGGTCTCAGACCTGATTATAATGGACCTGAAGTAAGAGCTAATTCTTCTATTGGTAGAACTTATGTTGGTGTAAGAAACACAAATTACACTTCACCAAGTAGTTTTCAAAAAGAAATAATACTTTTTGCTGTATCTGATAGCGCAACTACAGGACAAATGATAAATTTATTAAATGATTGGAACGTTTCTAAAGAAAACATGATAATGTTTGATGGATCTGCTTCTTCTCAGTATAAATTTTCTAATACTTCTCTAGATTTTAGTCGTAGGATTCCTATGGTTTTCACGATTAATTAAGAAAGTTGCAATATTTTAAAGCATTAACCTTCAATTGGTTAATGCTTTTTTTAATTTTTAATAATCTGATTATCTTTTATTCCCTTAAGAATCTCTAAAATAACAGTTTTATCGTGCCAAGGAACTGCTCAAGAATTTGTAACCATAGTATGTTCATCTCATTTTCAAGCTACAAGCAAGCAATCTCACTTTTTTAAGGCAAAAATTCAAGCCTCTATTGCTTCCCTTCTAGTTGGAATTATCCAAAAATTTTCTCATTCTTTTCTTTTTATTCCTGGTAAAACATCTTTTATGATTTTTTCGGTTTTTTCTGCGTAATCATCGTCTTGTGTTAAGATTATAACATCAGAATTTCTATCAACAATTCTTCACATTTCTGGTCTTTTTGTTTTGTCTCTACTTCATGTAGCTCAAAATACTGTTACTATTTTATTGTAATTGTAATTTCTTAAGCTTGTCAAAACTTTTTCTAGTGCGTCAGCTGTGTGAGCATAATCAACATAAATATCAGCTCAAATATCATTTTCTACTTTTTCCATTCTTCCTGGAACTCAAGTTACATCTTTTATCATTTCAGGAATTTTTTTTGGATCTATTCAAAATGCTATAAAAACACAAACAGCTGCCAAAATATTTTCTACATTGAATTGGCCTTTCAAAGAAGTTTCTATTTTTATTACACTTCAAGCTGTTGTAATATCAAACTTTGTAGTTTGTCCTTCTATTCTTAGATTTTCAGCTCTTACATTTGCATTTCAAGCATCTCAATATTTATAAAGAGAATCATAAGTTTGGTCCAAAAAATCATCTAAATAAGCAGAGTTCATATTTAAAACTGCTGTTTTTTTGATTCAAGGTTTTCTTTTATAAGCAATTAATTTTTTAAATATTGTAAGCTTGGTTTTTACATAATCCCTCATAGTTCTGTGTAAATCTAAATGATCTTGGGTGATATTTGTCAATACACAAATATCGTATTCTATTCACCAAATTCTATGCATTTTTATTCAATGGCTTGCAGTCTCTATAATTGCAATTTCACATCATTTTTCTTTTGCCATTTTCAAATATTTTTGCAATAAAAATGGATCTGGTGAAGTCATTTTTGTATTATTTACAAATTCTTGATCTCAAATTATTACATTTACAGTTGTAAACATAAATACTTTTTTACCTTCTTTTATGAGTCATCTTGCAATAATATTACAAGTTGTTGTTTTTCAATTTGTACCTGTAACACCAACTATAATCATATTTTTTGAAGGAAATCAGTTTATTATATTTGCAGTAATTGCTCTTAGTTTATGATAAGTTAATCTAGCAGGATTATCAAGGGAAATCATAGATTTAAGGTTTCACATATTTTTTAATCTTTATAAATAAAATCGCTTTCTATATCATTGTAATTACTTTGTTTTCCAAAAACATTGAAAAGGATTTGAAAATCTCTGATTCAAGGTTGTTTGAAAAATTTATAAGAATAAGGCTTACAAGATTTATTTTTCAGTTTGTATTCTACATCATAAGAGCTAGTTTGTCAAGCTTTTGTTTCTGTATATAATTCTATTATTTTATAGTTTTCATCTTCTTTTAGTTTTTGTCACTCTTTCAGTTTTACTTCAGCATTTTTTGGAACAAGCACGCGCAAATAACTTTTATTATCTCATCTTCATTGAATATTTATAATATCATTTATGTTTTTTCATAGCTTATTGTATTTATCAAGGATTTGATTTACATAAGTTTCATTTTCTGAAGAGTAAGTATGAGTATTAAATATTTTTAAATTTGTTTCAAAATCACAAGAATTTTCAACTTTTTTAACTGTTTTCTCGTATCTGTAGTCTATATATCTATCAGATTTATTTCATCAAATCGAAGTATAAACTGGATAATCAAAATCTAAAGTTTCTCTAAAATTTATTTCTCAATTTAGTCATAATTTCCATAAAAGGCTATTTTCAACTGGATGGAATGAATAAAAAACTATATCTCTATTTTTTATATGTTTTGAAATAATTTTTAAATAATCATAATATTTTTTCTCAGAATTCAGTCTTTCAGCTAATTCTTCAGCAAAAAGGAAAAGTGCTTGTTTTGGTGTTCAAAGAGTTCATTCTCTAAAGACTTCAGCTTCAACTAGAGTAGAAATCATTATTGAAAAATTTTCTTCTTTTATTTCTGTTTGAAAAGTATTTGAGTAAAGTCAGTCAATAGATTTTAATAAATCAAGAACCAAGTTTTGATTTATAAATATAATTCAATCAACTTGCTGATCTATTTTATCAAGAAAAAACTTTATTTTATTAGCTGAGTCTTTTATTTCAGGAAAATAATTTGCGTCTCTAAGTCAAAACGTTTGAGTTATTTTATTTAATCATTCTGGTGCTTTTTCTTTATCTTTTGCTGGATAAACTTGATTTATAGACCATTCCAAAGCATAAACATCTTTTTTCTCAATATTTGTAACTTTTCATCTTTCTACATCAATAAAAGCCATACTTCATGCAAAACCTCAACTTGCTCTTATTTCATCATTATTCTGAAAAACAACTAAATATCTTCTTGGTTTGTATTCTCAAAGAATTGAAAGAAGTGTATCATAGTTTTTATTTATTTTATCAAGAATTATCAAAGTTTCGTTTATTTTATCTTTTACTTGGGAAAGTTTTTGATTTAGAGATTTATCTCATAAATCAGTTATTTTGTTGTATTCTACGTAAGTATTTACAAGCAAGTTATTTATTTCTGAGTAATTATTCTTAAGTTTTTCAAAAATATTTGTTAAATAAAGATTATTTGGTCAACCAGCTTTTTTCACTTCAGAATCAATATTTTCATATAAGTCTATTGTTTCCAAAATCAAGTTTGAAATGTTTTTTCATCAATCAATTATATGATTTACGTTTCTTACGTTTTCAAAAGGTAAAAATGAAACAGGAAAAAATAAAACTTTTGCAAAAAATAATCTACTTTTTGAAGAATTAACAATATCTTTTGTTTTTTCCAAATCTCAAAGTCAATCTTTTAGTAAAATCAAATTTGAATACGAAGTTTTAACTAAAACCTCAATAATTGTTTTATCTAAAATTCACAAAAAAACAATAAATAACAGAATTACAAAAATTTTAAAATAATTTATTTTTTGCTTAATTTTGTAAAGAGGATAAACCTGAAATCACTTTTTTGTATTTTTTTCTATAAATTTTTCTACAAATATTTCCTCTTTTTTGTCTTCTTTTTCTTCGATTTCATCTTTTACTTCTTGAGCTGTGACAAAATCTTTCTTTTGTATTTTTGGAAGCTCAAAATTTTTTATTTTAAAAATAGTTGTTGCAACTTTTTTCTTAAGAGAATTTTTTTTATCTTCAGAATGCAAATCAATAATTTTTTCGTGTTCAGAAAAGTATATAGCATCAAAATTACTAGTTTTATTTTTTTCCAACTTTATAATCATTTTTGGTCTCATACTTAGATTTTTTTTATTTGTTACTAAATCACATAAAATTTTTTCTCTAAGTTTTGAGACTTTTAAAGTTAGATTTATCGAATCAGACAAATCTATAGTTTCTTCAAGTCAAGGTTGTAAATCATTTATTTGCTCCATTTTTTTATTGTAAAAATATTTGCTATTATTTTACTTATTTTATTCAAATAAACAAGAAAAAATATTTATTTTTTTGAATACAGAAAAATACTCTTGACAATAATTATAAATATTTTATAATATTACATATTTTTCAAAATTAAAAAAAGGAGTCATATATGAAAAATATATTTTTAGCTTTACTTGCTTTTCAGGCATCTGCGTGTAGTGTCATAAATATTTTTGAATATGATGAGAAATATTTGGAATTGCATTTAGAGGCCTGTGGTGAGAAAAAAGAGCTTAAACTCTCTTATGAAAAGCCTCTTAGAGTGAAAGTCTGTGATAAAGACATACTACTTGAAAGGGTAGGTAGGGTTCTTTATCTAAATGGACCTGTAAACCAAATAATCATACAGGCTCCTAGAAAAGAGATTTTTCTCACAGGTGATTTATGATTTAGAAGCTCCCTAGAAATAGGGAGTTTTTTACTGTAAAAAATATTCTTGACAATAACATTAATTCTCTTATAATATAAATGACTTCTATTTTTGGAGTCATTTTTTCAGATCTAGATTAAGGAGACTGCTATGAAAAGATTTGCTATTTGCTTTGGGATAATCTTTCTTTCTGCTTGTTCTACGACAAATAAATATACTGAGGACAACAGTGTTGTCTTGAAAGTGTATAACTTATGTGGACAGGACACATCTTTTGTTATTCCTCAAGGAATTTCAAAGCTAAGAATATGTGACAAAAATGTCACTGTTGACAGGGTTGATCACACCTTGTATCTGACAGGGCCTGTTAATGAACTTTTGGTCCAAGTACCAGAAGTTCAGGTCCATTTGACTTCTCACGACTTGTTGATAGATGACAAGCCATGAGATTTAAAAACTCCCTATTTTTTAGGGAGTTTTTCTTTTTTGTAAAAAAACATTTGACAAAATATCTCTCATTTATATAATAAAGCCCTCTAAATTTTGAAAAAGGAGAAACATTTTGGAAATACTTGTTTACTTGTTTTTTGCAGGGGTAATAGCCATATTTGTGGCTATTATTGACTTTCTGTTAGAGCAGAGGCAAAAGCAAAGTGGAGGTAATGAATGAACCTTGTTTTAATTCAAAGTATAATGTCAATTTTGATATTAGCTTTGCCCTTCACTTCAGTTATAATTTTCCATGAAAAGTATTTTAAAAAGGAGGAAAAATAGTGAAAATACTTCTTATAATGATAATAATTGCAGTTGTTATCATTCCACCCATAGAAAAATTGGTATCTCTAAATACTAGAGATGAAAGTTAATTATATATTATCCCTAGAAATAGGGATTTTTTCTTTTAAAAAATTTTTTTTGACAAATATGTGGCATGATAATATTTTGTCACTCATATTGTTTCTAGCAGCAATGTTTATTGCTAGGAAAAACATTATTTTAGCAAAAGACCTCTAGTTAGAGGCCTTTTTTGCTTTGCTAAAATTTTCTTTTGACAATTATATTATTTTTAGTATAATTAATTTACTTGTGATTTTGCAAGGTAGAACATTAAAAGGAGTTTAAAAGATGTTCAGAAAAATTGTATTTGTATTAGTATTCTCACTTTTGGGGCTTGCAAAAGCTGAGGAATCAGTTTTAACAATTTATACTGATTGCTCAGAGTCAGTTGATTTGGAGGTTGGGGAAAGCCCTAGCCTCTATAGAATTGAAGCATGTAAAAAAACTTTTACAGTCTTCTATCAAGAAGGGAGTAAAGAAATTGATATAATAACCTGGGAAGGGGAAAAATCTCCTGAGCAGGTTGATAAGGAAATAACCAGTGGTAAGATCACTGGTAACCAGAAAGTTATACTTAAGGATTCTCTGACAAAACTATGAGAGAATCCTTGAAAAATTAAAAATCCCCTAATTTAGGGGATTTTTTCTTATATTCAAATACTGTCTCTTATAGTGTTTACTTCGTGAAGCAAAGTTTGGTCTTTTTTAATCATTTTTTCAAGTTGTTTGCAACTATAAAGTACAGCTGCATGATTTCTTCCTGAAAATATGTTTCAGATTCTTTCATAAGTGTAATTCATCTTTGTCTTCAATAAATACATAGAAACTTGTCTTGGAACCATAAATTCTTTTTTTCTATTTATTCACAAAATACCTTCTGTTTCAATTCAGAAATGATCTGAAACTTTTTTAATTATATCTTCATAAGACTTAATAATTGTTTTTTGTGGTTCTTTTGCAAGTCAAAGCATATCATTTGTAAAACTAAGTTTTTTAAGTTTTTCAGCTATTTTTGCAAGAGTTGGAGTTTGTCCTGAAAGTTCATATTCTGCAACCATTTGATTCAAAACTCACTCAAGTTCTCTGACGTTTTCAGTAACATTTGTAGCTATAAATTCTGCTACATCTTGCGGAATCATAAATTCTTTTGCTCTAGCTTTCTCTTGTAGAATTGCAAGTCTAGTTTCAAAATCAGGTCTTCCTATATCAACTGTGATTCCCCACTCAAATCTACTTCTAAGTCTTGGTTCTAGCTCTTCTAATTCTTTTGGAGCTCTGTCTCAAGAAATAACGATTTGTTTATTTTGTTCGTAAAGTATATTGAAAATATTGTATAGTTCATTTTGAGTTTGTTCTTTTTTACTCAAAAATTGCACATCATCAATAATCAAAACATCAACTTCTTTGTATTTTTCTCTAAGTCTTTCTATACTTCTCTTTTTTACTGCAGTAACATATTCTGTAATAAATTTGTCAGCTGTTGTATAAACAATATTTTTATCTTTAAATTTTTTTAATATTTCATTTCAAGTTGCTTGAAGCAAATGAGTTTTACCAAGTCAAACATCTCAATAAATATAAAGTGGATTATATGATTTTCAAGGATTTTTACAAACAGCTTCACATGCAGAATAAGCAAGTTGAGAATCAGAACCAACAATAAAATTTGCTAAACTATATCTACCATTTACAGTTTTTGAAGGTTTTATTTCAATTGTTCAAACTTCTGAAACTTTAGTTGTTTTTTTAGATTTTACAAAATTTTTATAAAATGTAGCACAATCAACAACATCATTATTTGAAGGGTTATCTATATTTAAATCAACTTTGAATTCTATTTCAGAAATATTTGGATTTTCTTCTTTTGAAGCTTCTAAAATATCTTTATAAAATTTTGCTTCCAAATTATCTTTCATAAATCCTGAAACAACTCAAAAAGTTATTTTTGAATCAGAATTATCTATAATTGATAATTTTCTGAAATAAACAAGAAAGTCTTGTTTTTTAATCTTTGTTATTATATTCGAAACAATATTTTGTAACATAAAACTTTTTCCCATAGCAAAGGTATTTATATAGTATAACAATTCAAATTTCTTTAAAAATTTTTCTAATTGAGATAAGTGCATTTTACTAATTTTATTTCTTTAGTCAAAATTATATTTTGTCTTGACAGCTTTTTATGTTTAAATTTTGTAAACAAAGTATCTTTTCCTTTTGTAATGCTAGCCTTTTTTAGTTTTTAACATTTTTCAGTAAAAAAACTAGACTTTTTGATTTTTTTTGTCTTTTTAAGAAAAATATTTTTGATTTTTTTTTGAAAAAACATATAATCCTTGTTGGTTTGGGAGAAGATATCTACTTTGAAAAAACATTTTTCAAAGAGGAAAGTCTGGACACCACGAGGCAATCATAAAAGCTAACAGCTTTGGATTGAGAAATAATACATAATTCTCAATTACCAAAAGTGCCACAGAGACTATACTAGAAAGGTAACTTTCAAAAGGTGAAAAGTCATTTTGTGTACTACAAGATTACTACAAGATTTATTTTTGTGTGATTCTGTATTGCGATAAATGAAAAATTTGAAAAAATTTTTGGTAAACTGTATGAGGTGCAATGGGAATGGTATTTTTATTTTATTTATGCCTCTATCGTAGGATAAAAATATACCCAGCTTGAGCTTTTTGGTGACAAAAGGCCTAGATAGATTGATATCGAGATACAAAATCCGGCTTATTACTCCCATTCTTTTTTTGTTTTTTAAATATTTTAAATTTATGAAAATAGTTTTTACTGGAATCCAATGATGTGGAAAATGAACTCAAGCGAGAATTTTGGCTGAAAAGTATGGTTTTAAGATTTTGGAACTTTGAACAGAATTTAGAAATATCGTAAAATCAGGGACTGAACTTTGAAATAAGATAAAAGCTGTAATTGAACAAGGTCACCAAGTTCCTGAAGATTTATGAAAAGAATTGATGCAATCTGTAATTTTGGAAAACACTGATGAAAATATTATTTATGATGGATTTATCAGAAATCAGTGGAATTTGGAATTATTTAACTCTTTAGTTAAAGATTATAAAGTCGTTTTATTTGAACTTGACTTAAATAAAGCAAAGAAAAGACTTTATTGAAGAGTTTATGATCCAGAAACTTGAGAAACTTTTCCAGGAGACATTAGCTTCAATCCAAAAACTTGAAATAAACTTATAAAAAGAGAAGATGATAAAAATATTGATTCAGTGAAGAGAAGATTTAATGAGTTTGTAGAGAAAACTTTACCTACAATTGAAATTCAGCAAAAACAATGAATAGTTTATGAAATAAATGCAGACCAAGAAATAGAAAAAGTAACAGAAGAATTAGAAAGAAAATTATGATTGAAATAAAAATAATTTTAATTTGAAAAAATTAAAATAAAAATTAAAATTAAAATATAGATTGCATAGTTTTATGTGATTTACATTTTAATTTTTTTTATTATGTTATATATTGATGTAGGTTCTTCAACAGTAAAGATTTATAAAAAAAATCAACAAAATGTTCTTAGCTTAGAAGAAACAAAAAGTTTTCATTTTAAAAAAGATTTTGACTCAAAAGTTTGACTAAATCAAGATGAGAAAAATAATCTTATAAACTATTTAGAAAACATTAAGCAAAAATACAAAAATGAAAAAATAAAGATTTTTGCTACAGCTTTTTTTAGAAAAATGGAGAAACAAGCAAGACAAAAATTAATAGATGAAGTTTTTGAAAAAATTTGATTATTTTTTAATATAATTTCTCATAATTTAGAATCTTTTTATTTAGAAGAAGCTTTATCATCAGAATATACAAGTGATAAATCAATTTTACTTATAAATATTTGATGAGGCTCTACAGAATTAATAATTAAAGAAAAAAATATAATTATAGAAAAGTTTAATCTAGATATTTGAGTTTGAACAATTTTGAAAGATTTTCCAAATTTAAATTTAAACTTTTCAGAATATAAATTGGAAGAAGTTGTAAATTACATAAAAAATAAAATTCCAGACTTTGATAAACAAATAGATACAGCAATTTACAATGGTTGAGAGCTTACATATATGAAACTTGTTTGATATAGTCTTGAAAAAAACACTATTTTTGAAGATAAATCACATCCTTTTCTAATAAAAACAGAAAACTTTAGAAATAAAAATAATGAAGTTTTTAAAGATATTTCTATAAAAGAATTAGAAAACCTAATGCCAAAAGATCCATTATGGATGCATTGAGCAAGAGCATGTAGTGCTATAGCTCAAGCAGTTTTAGAAAAATTTTGAGTAAAATATTTAATTCCTTCAGATTCAAATACTATTGACTGAGTTGTAAAAAAAGAATTTAGAAAAGTAACTTTGTCTTGAAGCTTTAGAAAGCATTTAGACTATATAACAGATATAAAAAATGATTTAATGAACAAATGATATGAAATTTTAAGTCCAAAATTTCATACACCTAAAAATCCTTGAGAAGAATTTGTTATATTTGAATGAGAAGAAGGAAAAAGTCCTTTGGAATTAGAAAGAAACCATTTAAAAATGATAGAAGATTCAGATGCATTAATTGTTTGTAATCAAGGCTGATATGTATGAGCTTCAGCTTTAATAGAAATTTGATATGCAAATGCTTTATGAAAAAGAATTATTTTTACAGAAAAGCCAGAAGAATTTATGTTACAAACTTTACCTTCAGAAATAGGATACTAAAAAAACTTGATTTTAAATCAAGTTTTTATTATCACTTTCTAATTTAAAGTGCACAAAGGTATTTTTATAAATAAATTGAAAAAAATATTTTTTATGCTAAAATGAATCAAATTTAAAAAATAATTATAAAAAATGAATTATTTCTGATTTCAACTTTGAAGAGAATGGAAACTTTCTATTGCAGAGATTTTAGCTATTTTCCCTGATTCTGAGATACTTTTTTCTGGAAGTTCAGTACTTATTTTGTGAAATATTTTAAAAGAAGATATTTCTACCAATTTTTCTAAGATTGGATGAACTATAAAAATTTTTGAATTAGATTTTTTTGCAAATATTGAAGATATTTATGAAAGTATTTTAGAAACAGCTTTAAATACAGAATGAAAGTTTAAATACAGCTTAAATTTATTTTGAGACAAGAGTTTGAAGCTTGAAAATATTCTCAAAAAAACAAAAAATTTACTGAAAAATAAATCAATTTCAGCGAGATATTTCAACAAAGATGATTGAAAAAATCTTAGCTCTGCACAGATTTTGGGAAATTCCATTTTGAAAAAGTGACTTGATTTCAATATTATAAATTTGTGAAATATTTTTTACTTTGGAAAAACTCTTGAAGTTCAGGATATAGATGCTTACAGTAAAAGAGATTTTTCAAAAAACCGTGATATGCAGGTTGGTATGCTGCCTCCAAAGCTTTGTCAGATGATGATAAATATCTGAAAAGAAAGTAAAGATTGTGAATCAAAAAATGTTTATGATCCATTTGTTTGACTCGGTACAGTTTTGATTGAAGCTTTAAATATGTGAATTCCTCAAGTTTTTTGAAGTGATTTAAGCGAAAAAATGGTAGATGAATCAAGAAAAAATATTTCTGATTTTATAAGTAAAAATTTATTAAAAAATATTTCTTTTAAAATTGAGAAATTAAATGCAAAATTTATAAATGAAAGTGAAATTTTACAAAAAGAAAAAATTGATTTAATTGTTACAGAATGATATCTTTGAGAAATAATGACGAAAAAAAATATTTCTCTTGATAGGATAAATAAGCAAAAAGAGAGCTTACTTTCCATTTATTCAAAATTTTTTGAAAATTTAGCAAAAGTGGATTTTCCTTGAAGAATTGTGATTTGCTTCCCTTTTTGGGAACTAAATGGAAAATTTATTTATTTTAATGAAATTCTTGAAATTTTAAATAAATTTTGTGTAATTGAAAATATTTTTAAAAATAGTGAAATAAACCTATCTTCTAAATCTGGAAGTTTGCTTTACAAAAGAGAAAAACAACTTGTTTGAAGAGAAATATTTAAGCTAAAAATTAAAAAAATCTAGTAAAAACTAGATTTTTATTTTTCAAAAATTTACGCTTCACAACCAGCACAAACTATTTTTCTGCTTAATTCTTGAGCAGCTGATTTAGAGTGTTGGTAATAAAGTGTTTTGATTCATTGTTTCCAAGCATCTATATAAAGCGCGTTTATATCTTTTGCTGAAGTGTTTGGGTGAATCATCAAGTTCAAGCTTTGACCTTGATCAATAAATTTTTGTCTGTCAGCAGCTTGATCAATTATCGCGTACTGATTGATTTCTGAAAAAGTTTTGAAAATATTTTTTTCTCTGTCAGTCAAAAATTCTAAATGCTGAACTGAACCATCTCTATCTCTAATTGATTTCCAAACTTCTTTTGTGTTTTGTCATTTTTCTTCAAGCAATTTCTCAAGTTCCCTATTTTTTATAGTGATTTTGATTTTTGCCATATCTTTTACATAACAATTTGACCACCAAGGCTCGATACTCTGAGAAACTTGTCATAAAATAAATGCTGAAGAAGTTGTTGGAGCCACAGAAAGCAAAGTTGTATTTCTTCTTCCATATCATTTCAAAATCTTTGGTTCTCAATATTCTTTAGCCATTTCTGCAGAAGCTTTGTAAGCTCTTTCTTTTATAAATTTAAATATTTCTTTATTCAATTCATAAGCTTCAGCATCTTCAAAAGCTATCATTTTTGATTGTAAATATGAATGCCACCCTACAACTCAAATACCGATTGCTCTGTGTCTTTTTGCAAATTTATAAGCTCTTTTCATAAATTCAAAACTGTCATTGTCTTCTTTACTATCACTTTCTTTTAAATCTTTTAATTTATCCAAAAAATCTGTCATTACAGCATCCAAAAAGTATGTCAAAGTTTCTACAGCATCTGTATCTTTCCATTCATCATAATAAAAAATATTCATTGAAGACAAATCACAAACAAAAGATTCTTCTTCATTTGAAGGAAGCATTATTTCACTACACATATTTGATGCGTAGATTTTCATTTCTTTTTCTTTATAAACGTCAACTGTATTGTTATTAACATTATCAGTAAAGAAAATATAAGGATAACCCATTTCTCATCTTCTTTGGATTACTTCAGCCCAAAGAGCTCTTTTTTCTTCGTCTCAAGCGATCATTTCATTTAACCACTTATCTGTAACAGTTACTCAATGTGTAAGTTTTTGAATAGGATTTCATTCTGTTCATATTTTTAAAAACTCTTTTGCATCTGGATGTTCAAGAGGTAAATATGGTGAAAAATGTCCTCTTCTAACTGAACCTTGACTTACAACATCAATCAATGTTTCAAATAATTTCATAAAATGAACAGCTCCTGAAGAAAATCAATTATCTTTTATAGTTGATCACCTTGGTCTCAAAGCTCAAAAATATCCTGAAGCTCATCATCCAAATTTACTCATCATTCAAACTTCAGCTTGAGTAAAAAGTATATCTCACATTGTGTCTCAGATATAAGATCCAAAACAACTTATTGGAAGTCACCTTTTTAATCAAAAATTTGACCAAATTGGTGAAGAAAGTGAATAATATCACTTTTTCATATAATCAAAAAATTTCTCTGAAAATCATTTTTTATCAAGAATTTTTTCCGCTCTATCAGCTATAAATTTCAGCCTTTGCTCAACTGTTTCACCATTTACTAAGTAACCATTTTCTAAATAAGCTTTTGAATATTCATTTAGCCATCTTATTTCTGAGTTCCCTTTATTTTCCATATTTTATGTTTTAAAATTATTAAATATTAATTTATATATTCTGCAATATATTTTTGTTCTAGCCTTTTTTTGTTTGTTTGGTGTTCTTGCTTTGCATATCAAATAACAAGAGCAAAAACAGTAGAATATCATTTTTCATTTAAATGAAGAACTTTATCATAGTTTTCTCTGTTTAACAGTCAAATCGGACAAGAATCTATTTTTTTCTCTGCCAAAAAACTTATAACATTTCAAAGAGCAACTGAAACCTGAGAAATAGCCCAAACCTCTTTTTCTAACTCTGACATAGAGTCCATAAATCATTTTATTCACTCATAAACCTGATTTTTTTCTTTCTGTCAAATTACTTCAAAAATATGCTCATCATCTATATGATTTTTTCTAGCAAAAACAAGCAAATGCGAGTTTGTTCAAACTTGTTCTTGATTTAATGAGTGAGTTTGCAAGCTCTTTTTTAAATTTTTATCTTCTATTATAAATAACTTCCAAGGTTGAATATTTAACATTGAAGGAGAAAGTCTGAAGACTTCAACTATTTCATTTAAATCACTTAAAGATACTTTTTTGTTTTCATCAAATTCTTTGCAAGAATATCTTTCTGCAAAATTTTTTAAAAAATTTGTTTCCATATTTTTAAATTTATTAAAATAAACTTTATTTTTTAAATTTTTTTAATTTCAATTGCTACAACTCAAAATTTTTTTTCATCTTCCGGAGAATAAAATTTGTAATAAACATTGTTTACTGCATCATCTATACTTTCCGCGTCAGGAATAACTTTTTCAAATCACAAATTTTCCATCATTTTAGAAAAATTTGCAAAAATATTTTTAGAAATAATTTCAAATTTTTCTTTTGTATCTTCAAATTCCAAAATATCTCAAACTTGCATTTCTGCAAATTTTCATTTATTTAATCTTCATTCAAAAATTTTTTGTCAGTTTAAAATAAAAGTTTTATAAGGTTCCTGCACATTAAGTAAATAAGTCATCATAATTACTTATCTAAAATTTATTAAAACAAATCATTACTTGTCACACTTTTTGCTCTTTTGTTGTAGTTTATTGATCTTTTAACAAAAAAGTCTCCATGCTTAGTTGACATAATTTCATCATCAAACCAATCTGTTTTTTGCAATTCTTTTTCATCTACTTCAAATATTCTTTCTATTCAAATAGAATCAAGAGAATTGTTTAATCTATTTTTTACAAATTCATAAACCGTCTTTTTTGGTAAGAAATCAAGTTCTCAATCCTCAAAAATCCAATCAATAATAGTTTTCTCAGCCTCATAAGATTTCTTACAAGCATTTTTGATAACTTCTATAAATTCATCATCAAACCATTCTGGATGCTCAGATTTAATAATATTTATCAAATCAATTCCAAACATTCAGTGAATTTGTTCCTCTTTACTTGTAGCTTCTACAACATTTGAAATTCATTTAAAAATATTTCTGTATTTGTTAAATGACATTATAATTAAGAATTGTGAGAAAAGTGAGACATGCTCTATAAATAGAGAAAAAAGTAAAATATTTCTAGTATAATTTTTATCAGTGTTTACTTTTGCTCAACTTGTATATTCCTCTAAATACTCAATTCTTTTCATAATTGGTGGAATATCTTTTATTCTTTCAAAATCTGAATTTAATCAAAGAATTTCAAGTAAATGAGAATACGCATCCATATGTCTAACTTCACTTTCAGCAAAAGTATCTCAAACAGATCCTATTTCTGGTTTTGGCAACCTAGAATAAACATTTCACCAAAATGTTTTTACAGCAACTTCAATTTGAGCTATAGCAAGCATCGCATTTTGAATTGCATTTCTTTCACTTGGAGAAACATTTATTTTAAAATCTTGGATATCTCAAGTAAAGTTAAACTCTGTATGAAGCCAATAACTATGCCTGATAGCATCTACATATTCATAAAGTTCTGGGTATTCATAAGGTTTCAAATTTATTCTTGGTTTGAAAATATCTCTTTTTCTTTCTTTTATTTTACTTTCTCTATAAAGAATATATGATTTTGCTGCATCATAAAAACCAAGTTCCATCAAAGTTCTTTCAACTACATCTTGGATATGTTCAACAGTTGGAATACATTCATTTTTTTCTTCACATTCTTTTTCTAAATATTCATTTACTTTTTCTGCTACTTTTTTAGCATCATTAAGATTTTTATTTCAAACTGATTCAAGTCATTTATATACAGCTCTCACGATTTTATCTATATTGTAAGATTCTATCTCACCTGATCTTTTCTTTATTTTCTCTATTTCCATAATTTCAAAAAGTTATGTATATAAGTAAAAATTGTGTACATTATTTTGTACACTTATTTTCTAAATGTATACCAAATATACATCGATTTTTTTATTTTTCAAATTTATTTTTATAAATATGTTAAAAATATTTTTTATGATTTACAAGCTAAAAAATATATGTTTTTAACATTTATAATTTTAAAAATTATTTTTATTTTTTTGCAAACTTTTTTTAGAAATTTTTGTTAAAAAATATTTTATAGCTTATTTAAGATGAAATAAATCAGTTTTTAACAAAAAATATTATTTTAAAAGATAATTTAATAATGTCAATAAAAAATAGTTCAGAGATTTGGAAAATTCTTTCATTTCTGTATAATAAAAGAGTTTTGGGGATTAACCTAAATTTTATTTATGGTTACTTTTAAAACAATGGTAATAGTTCTTTTGTTCATACATACAGGAGAAACCATATAATTATCTTTCAAAGGGGTATCATATAATACTTGATGATGCAAGTAATTCTAGTTATCATCCAAATGCTTGGGTTGAGATTAGAACTAAAGATTTTTATTATGGTTCTGGTTATAAAGCTATAAACATAAAAAATAATCCTGGTGCTGCTGCTCAACTTATAGCAAAAGATCCTATTAGGTTAGGAGAAATGTACAATGTATATGTAAGGCTTACCCCAGATCCAAATTATACAGACAAAGCTGAATACTCAATACAAATAAATAATAAAACTATAGATACTACAACTCGTAATCAGAGATTTATAAAAAGGGGAGAAAATCATCTTTTGTTTCAGAATATCCCTATAAAAGCAGGTAGTAAGGTAGACATACTTGTTAAAAACAAAGGTACAGGAACATATATGGCAGTAGATGCCTATATCTTGATACCTAGATAAAAATTATTACTACTTTTTGTAGCTACCAAAAGTAGCTACTTTTTTTAAAATTAAAATTAAACTATGAAAAAACTAATTATCTTATTTATCACAATAATATCTTTATCTTCTTGTTTTAATAAAGATATAGAAAAAACTCAAACTTGAGCTATAAATCAAACTTGAACTACAGAAGTAAATACTTGAGAAATAGAAGAAAAAACAGAAAAGTACTGAGATGTAGAAATAGTAGGCTTCCCTGCAAATCAAATAGAAAAACTTGATAAAATTCCTTATCCTATACTTTCTGATAAAGAACCAATCTGTAAAGAGTGAGAACAAAAAGTAAAAGTAGAGGAG
The DNA here is from genome assembly GCA_003260325.1 of Candidatus Gracilibacteria bacterium GN02-872. Taxonomy (GTDB): domain Bacteria; phylum Patescibacteriota; class Gracilibacteria; order BD1-5; family UBA6164; genus GN02-872. The sequence continues at coordinate 22,842 of MOLU01000010.1, forward strand.
GGTAATATGACTTACTGTATATCAAAAGAGTATATGTGATGTGATAATATGTGATGTATGACCTTTACTAAAGATGATTCAGGAAAATATTATGAACAAATGGATATGAGTAAATCTTTTGAAATAGTTAAGCCTGATGATCAAAAGTGATATTCAAAAATATCTGGTACATATGTTTTTCCAAAAGAAACTAGAAAACTAATAAGAGTTCATGAAGATGAAAATTTTTATTCTAAAGTTTACAATTTTTGAGAATTTTTTATAATAGATACATTTGAAAAAAATAATAATTCTTATTATGATTCTGAGTTATATATCATAAAAAATAATCATTACTTAGCTAGTATTAAATACAACAAAGAAAATCCTGATGCAAAAAGATTTTTAGAAACTCTTTATATTCCTGAATAAAACTAAAAAGCTAGAAATAAATATTTCTAGCTTTTATTCAACTAAGCTTCATTTTATCACATATCTATCAAGTTCTTCAAGTTTTACTTTTGATAGGTCTCAAATTTTTACTTCTTTTCCTTCTGGAACAGTAAAATACACTTCTTTAAAATTTCTAGTTCTTCAAAAAAAATATTCATCTTTTTGACCAGAAACTAGCACATCTTCTACAGTTCAAAGCATTTTTTGATTTCTTTTTAATATTGATTCTAGGAGTTTATCATTTAGTATATGCCATCTTTCAGCTTTTTGTTTATCTGTTATATCATCTGGAAACATTTTACTAGCTATGGTTCCAGTTCTCACACTATAACGAGCATTATAAGCAAAATCAAATTCACATTCATCAAAAGCTTTTACTGTATCAGCAAACATTTCATCTGTTTCTCAAGAAAATCAGACAATTATATCTGTAGAAATAGAAAAATTTGGGTCTCTGCTTCTCAAATAATCAACTATTTTTTTGAAATCTTCATACTTATGTCTTCTATTCATTTTTTTCAGAACTTTATTATTTCCAGATTGCAAAGCAAAATGAAGATAATTACAAGTTGATTTTAGGTCAAAATGTGCATCTAAAATATCTTGAGTCATATCATGAGGATTACTTGAAGTAAATCTAACTCTATCAAGACCTTCTATTTTATCAAGTTCTTCAAGTAATTGTCTGAAAGGAGATTTTCAAAGTCAATCATTCCATTTACTTTTTTCTTCATTCCAATGCTTTTTGTCAACAAATTGCTTTCCGTAAGAATTAACATTTTGTCAAACCAAAGTTATTTCTTTTGCTCAAGCTTTTACTGCTTCTTTTGCTTCTTGTACTATTTCTTCTATTGGTCTACTGTTCTCTGAACCTCTTGTATAAGGCACAATACAAAATGTACAATAATTATCACATCAAGTTTGTATAATTATTGTGGCTGAAGATGGATTTTCTCTCAATTGTTTTGATTTTAAATAATCATCAAATTTATAGTCATTTCAAATGCTTTCTCAGTAAATTTGAGTTAACATTAGAGGCAAAAATTTTATATCCTCTATTCTCAAAGTGAAATCCAAAAATCACTTAGTTCTAGGGAAAAGCTTGTCATCATTGTTAAATATTTCAGAGCTATCTTTTAGCAAATTTATTTTTTTACTTTTATTTCTGTCTCTTTTATAATTAGTTAAATATTTTTCTCAAAGACCAGTTCTTCTTACCATACAACCTGTAATTCAAATCTTTATTTCGTGAGCGATTCATTTTTTTTTGTTTTCTGCATTTATTTTTTTTATTTCTTCTATCATTCAAAATACTTTGTCTTCTCATTTTTGTCTCACAGAACAAGTGTTAAAAATAACTAAATCTGCTTGTTCTATTGTGGCAGATCTCATAAAACCTGATTGCAATAAAATCATATTTACTTTTTTCTTCATTCCAATGCTTTTTGTCAACAAATTGCTTTCCGTAAGAATTAACATTTTGTCAAACCAAAGTTATTTCTTTTGCTCAAGCTTTTACTGCTTCTTTTGCTTCTTGTACTAT
>MOLU01000011.1 GCA_003260325.1 Candidatus Gracilibacteria bacterium GN02-872
AAAAAAGTTAGAGAAAATCTAACTTTTTTTGATTATTTTGAATTTATTTAAAAATGTTGTAACAACAGTGATTTTTGGATTAAGGCTTATTTTTTTCTTTAAATCATATAAATAAATTTTTGTTTTTTATGAATTGTGCTAGGAATAAAATAAATATTCTTGAAACCCACATAGCTGTAAAAAGAGAAACTACGATTCAAATTGCAAGCATTGCTCAGAATCATTTTATCATATTTATACCAAAAATAAACAAAATAAGCGCAACTAAAAGTCAAGTTATATTTGAATCCCAAATTGCAGTCCAAGAATGCTTAAATCAAGTATTTATAGCATCTTTCATATTTTCTCATTGCTGGAATTCATATTTTATTCTTTCAAATATCAGAATATTTGCGTCTATTGCCATTCAAATTGATAAAATCAATCAAGCTATAGAAGCAAGAGTCAAAACCATTCAAAGTGCTTTTACTATAAATAAAACTATTATTGCATAGATAACTAAAGCTAAAAATGCCATAAATCAAGATACTCTATAGATAATTACTAAAAATATTAAAATAAGTAAAAATCAAGCTAATCAAGAAATTATTAGTTTATCTAATGCTTCTCAACCGATTTTACTATCAATAGTTTTTTCAGAAGTAAGATAGATTGGAGCGGGAACAACTCAAGTATTTATATCTCCAGCTAATTTTTTTGCTTCTTCAGGAGTTCTTTGTCAAGTAATTACAGCTTTTCCTTGATAAATTGGTTCATTAACTCTAGGATTTGTAAGTAATTCTCATCATACAAATATTGCAATTTCTTGTCAAACAAGTCTAGTTGTAAGTTCTCAAAATATTTTTCATCCCTCTTCATTGAAAGTTAATTCAACTAAAGGTTGTCCAGCTTGACTGTAAACCACAGAAGCTTTTCTGAAATATTTATCATTTAGAGTTCTTCATTTTGAATCTTTTGCATCTTTCCAAGCAGATGGTTGTTTTTCTATAAAAATATAATCATATTTTTTATCATCTTTTTTTTCATAAATTAAAAATCAACCAACTCATTGATCTTTTACTTCATTTATCTCTTTTTCTTTTAACTCTCAGTTTTCTTTTTTAAAATTATCTAAATTTTCTGCTTTTCAAATTTTTATATTTTCAAAATTTAATCTGTATTTTGATGCAACTACTTGAAAAGGTTCTCAAGATTTTATTTCTTTTTCAGCTTCTTTGGCTATATTTTCTCTTTCCTTCAAATCAGTTTCAGTAACTTCAGTTCTTCTCTCTTTAAAAGCTATTTTTACTACTTTTCAGATAGCTTCTTTTGCTGTTTCAATATTTTTAGAATTTTCTAAGGTATCATTTCATTTTAGAGGAATTTGTACTATTATATGTTTTTCATTTCAGTAAGAAGCATCATTTATTTCTGAATCATTTATGTTTAAAATTTCAACTCTTTTGTCAATTATAGTTTTTAGTCACTCTACAATCTCTTTTTCTACAGTAGAATCATATCATGGATCTTTTCTAGCTGAATCTAAATCTATTTTATAATCAAGTTCTATTCAACCTTGCAAATCAAGTCATAATCTATAATCTCTTCCACTGAAAGGAACATCTATTTTATAATTTGCCCAAGGAATAGTATAAACTAGCATTAAAAAGCTCATTATAAAAATTATAAAAACTCTAAAAATAATATTTTTTTTACTCATAAGATTTGTAAAGTCATAAAATAATCTATTTAATTATATATTTTTCTAAAAAAAGTAAAGAAAAAAACAAGAAAAAGTTTAAAATTCTTGTTTTCTTTTGTTTGCTAATTGTCAGCAAGCCGCATCTATATCATCTCACATAGTTGCTCTGATAGTTGAGGGAATTCAGTAATGTTTCAAAATACTTTGAAATTTTTCAATTATAAATCTTGGAGTTGAAGAAAATCAGTCAGAAGCTGTTCATTCTCAAGGATTGTAAGGAATGAAGTTTACATGAGCAAGTCTTCACTCCAAAAGTTTTCATAGTTCGTGAGCAAGTTTTATATGATCATTTACTCAGTTTATCATTATATATTCATAAAATATTCTTTTATTTGTCTTTTTTGTGTATGCATCAAGAGCCTCCATAAGCTTTTCTAAAGGCCAAGTATGGTCTACAGGCATTATTTTTTTTCTGATTTCATCATTTGGAGCATGAAGTGAAACAGCTAGGCTTGTTTGTGGGAAGTCCTCTGTAAATTTTATTATTCATGGCACTATTCAGCAAGTTGAAACAGTTATTCTTCTATTTCATAAATCAAATTTTTTTTGATGTGAAGCAAACTGTATAACTTCTTTTACAACATTGTAGTTTAAAAAAGGTTCTCACATTCACATAAATACTATATTTCTTAGTCTTGCTCATTCAGAATTTATCATTTTTGCAGCATAAAATATTTGCTCAATTATTTCATAAGCAGTAAGATTTTTTTGTAAACCTAGTTTTCAAGTTGCACAAAAACTACAAGCCATAGGACAGCCAGCTTGACAACTAACGCAAAGAGTTACTCTTCAGCTTAAATGTCTCATAATTACTGATTCTATGAATTCTCAAGTTGATGTTTTCCAAAGCATTTTTGTTGTTTGTTCGTTATCACTAGAGATTTCTTGGTCAAGAGTTAATGAATCAAAAAAACAATTTTCTTTTAATAATTCTCTAACATTTTTTGATAAAGTTGTCATTTCATCAAAGTCTGTAATAAAATTTTTATAAATAGCATTTTCAATTTGGCTGTATCTAAAAGTTTTCTCTCAGTTATTTTCTAATAATTCTTTTACTTTTTCTTCGTTATGTATAGAAATTTTTTGCATTTATTTATTTTTTAATTATTATTTATTTAAATTTTTTATATAATATATTATTTATTTAATTTGTAAAGATGAAAAAAAATAAAATTGCTGTTTCTCTCATAGAATCTATGGTTGTAGTCACAATTTTATCTATTTGACTTGTCTGAGTTTTTTGATTTTTTATAAAATCTAGAAATTTTCTAGACTGAGTTTCAGCTAAAATTCAGGCAATGGAAATGGCAAGAGAGGGGATTGAAGCTATTGAAAATATTCGTGATACAAACTGGATTCGTTTCCCTTGAAATAAACAATTTTGTTGGAATGTTTTGAATTATGATTCTAACTGTATAAAAGAAAAAAGTTGAGAGTTACCAAATAGTCAAAATAAAATGGACAGAGATTGAGTAAAATATATTCTTTTGAATGACAATTGATCTTGGAAATTAGAATGAAAAGAAATTCAGTGAGATTTTAAAGACAAATTGTATAGAGAGACTTTTTCTGTTTGACAGGACGAAGATTGAAAATATTGTCAAAAAATATGAGAGTGAGAATGAAGAAGAAAGTGTAGTAAAAAGAAATGATATTTTATAAGAACAATAGAAATAACAAAACCAGCTTGATCAGAAAATAAAATGCTTGTAAAATCAATAGTTCAGTGGATTGATCCTTCAAGCAGTTGAGTTAGAAAAATAGAAATAGAAAATTTATTAACTAATTATAAAATAGACATAGACTATTTTTATAAAAAATAAAAATAAGAGAATTTTATCTCTTATTTTTTAAAATGTAAATTATATCTTAAATTGTCTATATCTCATGCTCACATAATTATGAAAACCTTATTTTTTTCTTTGTCTAGTTCTAATATTCTTTTAAAGGTATTTTCTATTCAATGTCAATTTTCTTTATTTTGTATTTCTATTTTAGAAAGTAAAATGTCTACATTTATTTTATTCTTTACTTCTTGACTATCTCTTGATTCATATATATTTGGAATTATTAGTTTGTCTGTATATAAAAAACATTGTCAAAAATCATCTAATAATTCTAATGTTCTTGAGTATTGATGTGGTTGGAATATTGTTATAATTTCTTTGTTTACATATTTTTCTTTTATAGCTTTTAGAGTTAGATTTATTTCAGTTGGATGATGTCAATAATCACTTATAATTAAATTTCAATTATTTGTCTCTCATAAGATTTCCATTCTCCTCCAAACTCAATTATAACTTTCTAGACTGTCTATAATTATTTTTTCTTCTATTTTTAATATTTTTCATACTATATAGACAAGTTTTGCATCATATAAAATATGTTTTCAAGGAATTTTTAATTTTATATCAGGAAAGTATTCCTTTTGTCAATAATATGTAAAGTACTCATCAAAGACTTCTATATAATTTATATCATTTCTTAAATTTAATAAAAGTCTACTATTCTTTTCTTGTCAATTTATGATTAAATATCATCATTCTTTTATGTTTTCTGAATATTGTCTAAAAGCCTTTATATAGTCTTTTTCATCTTTATAATAATCTAGATGGTCTATTTCTATATTTGTCATTATAGAAATATATGGTTTATAATTTAAAAAACTTCTTCTGTATTCACAAGCTTCTATTATAAAATATTCTTCTAAATCATTTTTATTCTCTTGTTTATGATAAAAATTTTTTCATCAAAATTCTTTTAATAAAGTTCAGATAATAGAACTAAAATTTTTATCAGTATTTTTAAACATGATTCAGCACATTGAAGTTGTTGTTGATTTTCAATGTGTTCAGGAAATAGAAATTAACTTTTTACTATTGACTACTCTTCATAGTGCTTCAGGATAAGATAAGGTTTTTATTCATAGTTTTTTGCCTTGTCTATATTCTTCTTGATTTTCTGGAATTGCTTCAGTAAAAACTATTAATTCTAGATTATTGTCTATTCTGTTTTTATCTTCTCAAATTATTATATCTATATTTTCTTTTTTTAAATTATGTATTAACTCACTGTCTACTTTGTCACTTCAATAAACTTTATATCATATACTATTATAGTATCTAGCAAGTGCTGATATTCATATTCATCATATTCATATGAAATAAACTTTTTTGTCCATAATTATTAAATAATCTAATAAATATAATTATATTTTATCTAAATATAATTTAAAGTAAATAAATTTTATAAAAAAATTTGATTTATTTGTAAAAAATAATAAAATAGTCTAGCTTGATAATAAGGATTGATAGCTTAGTTGGTAGAGCAGGCCCCTCTTAAGGGCAAGGTCGCGGGTTCGAATCCCGCTCGATCCACCAAATGTGGCAATTCTATAATCTTGAAGGCTTTAAATAGTATTTTCTCTATTGTAAGGTCTTTTTTTTTAGTTTGCTTACATTTGATAAAAAATATATCTAGTATATCTTTATATAATAAAATTGCTTATACTTTACAAATTACACCCAAAAAGAAAAAGAAAAGCTGATCAAAAAGATCAGCCTGGGGTCGTTATTTGTCTTACTCGAGCCTTATAGCCATTCATAAAAGAGGTTTGATATCTTTTTTTATCCTCATCTGTTCTTAAATCTGAGGGAAAGGTTACTTCTGGTGACAATATTTGCTTGCTAATCAAAAATTTTCAAAAAAATAAACCCATTTCTGGATTTATTTTAAACTATTATTTCAGGATCTCAGTCTGTTATCAGAATTGTGTGTTCATATTGGCATCATAAACTTCAATCTTTTATATATATTTCCCAGTCTCAACGGTCAGTTATTTGTCATGAAGTTTCTCATAAAATTGGTTCTATTGCGAGAACCATTCAGACTTTTAACCTTTGCCCACTTCCTGCCTTTCAGTAGTTGTAAATATATGGTTTTTCATGAAGTTTTTTTCAAACTGCGTGTCAGGTAAGCTCTTTTACTATTTTGAATCAATATTCTTGTTCTACGACTTTTTGAATAACGGCTCAAATATCTCAAGTTGTGTTTCCAGCTCTAGCCATTTTTATTCATTCTTCAAGTGCTTTTATATTTGCTTCAATCATCTTTGCAGCTCTTGGATTCTTATCGTTTCAGCCGATTACAACAGAAAAAGCCGCATCTGTATTTATTCAAAATTTTTTATCTTTTATTCAAAAGTCAAATGTTACTAAATCTCAATCTTTAAAAACAACTTCAGGAAGGCATCTTCCGTGAACCACTACATCATTTACACTTATACAGATGTTGTTTGGGAAACCATAAACTCACTTAAAACCACATAAAACTCAGTGTTTTTTAGCCAATTCTCAACACAAATTATCAACTTCTATAGCTGTAGTTCAGTCTTTTAATATTTTTTTTATTTCTTCAAAAATTTCTTTGTGTATTTTTGCGTTTTGTCTCAAAATATGTATTTCTTGTTTTGTTAACATAATTAAATTTTACCAGTTACAATCTCAACAATCACCATTTCAAGCATCTTGTTGGTTACAAATTTTTACAGCCATTTTACAAGTTTTTATAAGTTTTTTTATAGAATTTGAAATACTTGTATGCGAGTCAATAAGTTTTGTCCTTAAATTATCTTCATTATATTCAGAAACAGCAGAATAGTTTTTATTTTCAAAATATAGTTGTTCAATTCTAGATTTTACAGATTTTGATTCTTTTGAATTTCACTTTGCTATAGCTGTTTCTTGTACAGGAAGTGGCTGGTTTGCCGATTTTTTTCTATAATTTTCAATAAAATCAGCTGAAACTTCTTCTTTTAATCCTTGGTAAGCATTTTTAAAAGATTGTATCGCAGATTTAAAAGTATTTGAAATAGGATTATTATCAGCAGAAAATCCTCCATTTTTATTATATTTTTCTAATGCTTCAAGTATATTTTTTTGAGCATCTCAAGAAATTCATTGTTTACTTAATTCTTTGTTTAACAAATCTCTTTCTATTGCTTCTTGTTCTTCTCTTGGTAAAGCTTTTATTTTAGAAATCATTTCCCGAGCCTCTTTCCATTTTTTTGCTCACTCCTTCGCTGATTTTTCATTTTGAAATATTTCATTCGTTTTTTGACTTATTCTATCCCAAAACCTTCACTTTTCTTTGCTACATTCAATATTACTTATATTTGAATAATGTGTAGCCATATCATTGAAAAAGTTATTTCTTATAAGAATGTAGTTTTTTATTTGTTTTGAAAAATCTTCATCACCAGAAGCGATTTTCATAAAAACAGTTTTTATAACTTCATGGTTTTTTCCTACTTTTCTAAGTACATATCAAAGCTCTTCTCAATCTTTAAAATCACATCTTCAAGAAATTCCAGCACAGATATTTTTCACTTTTACTTGAGATAAATTATTGTTTGAAACATACTTTGTAGTTTCTCTCAAATAATTGTCTTCATTTTTTAGTTTATTATAATCTCTAATAACTTCTTTTGGTAATTCTTGAGTTTTTATAAAATCAGTGAAAAAATCAAATTTAGTTGTAAAATTTTCAAATTGAAAAGCTTCATTATAAAGTCCAACTCAAAAATCATAAATTGATCTTTCTTTTTTTGGAGCAGAATAACTTGAAATATTTTTCATCATAGTTTCAAAATCCTTTATATAGGCTTTTAATTCTTCTGAAGGTTGATTTTTTATTTTACAATCAGCCATAGCATTTTGTATAAAAAGCAAAGCCACAAGAAATGATATAATAATTTTTTTCATATAAATTGATTAAGTCATACGATCGTCAATAGGAATTTTCAGCAACTCTTTCAAAATTGCTTCAAGATTTGTTACATAAGTATTTATTGCTTTGTTGTAGTTTTCTACTTCTTTCATTTGTATTTCTATGTCTTTTTTCCTTTCATATCTCACTTTTTCTTCAATAGTTTTTCTTGTTGAATCAACTATTCCAAGCATTTCTTGATTTATTTCGCTTAGTTGATCTACTTTTTCAGTAATACCATTTATAACATTTCAGGAAATTTCTAGTCACAATTGATTATTTAACTCTAATTTTTTAAATGCTGATAAGTCATTTTGTTGTTTGTAATCAAGAGAATGAGCTTTGTAAAATTTATCTAATTGTGCATCCAGATTTATCTCTCATTTATCAACAAAATCTTTGTCAGAATTTGTTAAAAATAGGTTTGGAACAGGTTCATAACTTATTTGAAAACCTAAATGAAACATATCTGATAATTTTAGATCTTTTAGTGATAACTCAAAATTATTTATTGACATTTTTGATTGAGAAAGGGAAGAATTCATAAATTTTTTAAAATGATCATTTGATCTATTTATTAAAAAACCTATACTTGGATAAGATCAATCATATCATCAAACTCTAGAATCTTCATACATTATGAAGTTTACATCTATACATAAAAAGTCACTACAAGGGAAAACAGGATTATCATCAACTTTTTTGTAATTTGATTGAGGATTTGGAACTTGGCTTTGGAAAGATCATAAACTTCAAGCTCAACTTGATCAATTTGAAGCTAAGTTATTATTTCAAGAAGAATTTCATCAAGATGATGATGAGTTTCAAGAATTTGAATTATTTGAATTTACTTTTTTATTTTGAGCTGAAGTTATACTCTTTGAAATATTTGTTCAAATAGAGTTACTTAGTCAGGATTCATCAGTTTTACAGACAGAATCATTGTTTATGCTTGTAAATCATTTTTTATTTTCTCAATTACAATTTCAATTGTTTTCACAAATCAATCTTTGAAGTTCCGTATAATTCTCACATTTTCAGCTTAAATCACAAATATTTCCATGAGTATTTTTTTGTATAGAATTTCAATTTCAATTTTGAGAAGTTGAATTATTGTTTCAGAAATTTTGGTTATCTGTTGAATTATTTGAAGAATTTTGTGTAAGTTTATTTAGTAAATCTTGAATTTTTCCTGATAAATCAATATTTTCCTCAGGTTCAAATTTACCTCAAACATCATCTCAAAATAAAATATTATCTATTTTTTCAAAGTCTTTCATCAAATCAAAAGGAGCATTTTCTTCTATTCAATCACTATAAATTCATATATTTGATAGTCACATAACTTTGTCAGTTTTACTTTTTGCTGAATTCTTACTATCAGTGTAAACTTCAGCTGTAGCAGAGATATATCTTTTAAGACTTCCTTGATCAATGTTTCCATTTTTATCTCTACAACTTGATCCTATAGCCTTTTGTAAAGGTCAGATTTGTTGACTTTCAACTATTTGCTTTATTTCAGCTTCTGATAAATTTCTATTTAAACAGTTTGCTCAAGCTTTGTAATTGATTTTCTCCATTGTTCATCAATTATTTTGTATTTCTATAGAATACATTTTATTATTTAGGTTTCATAAATTTTTTGAAATTCATGAGTAGAAACCTGTATTTTCAAAATTTATTCAATATGAAAAAACATTGTCTAAGCTAAACAATCAAATTATAAAAATAAAAAATATTTTTAAAGTAAATTTCATAATTATCCTAAAAAATGATATTTTTATCATTATATATATTTTTTGTTTAAATACAAAAAAAAGATTTATTTTTTTTGAAAAACAATTATAATTTAAAAGCTTTATTTTATGTGAAAAAATCTTAAATAAAAATATATTTTAAAATCTAATTAAGAAGAATGACTTGGAAAACAAAAATAACTTTACTTTTTATCTGACAAGCTTTTTCGCTTTTGACAAGTTGAGCTGTGAGTTTTGCAATTACAATGCGGTTAACCCTAGAAACTTGATCCGCTGAAGTTTTGGCTTATGCAACTATTTCAGCTTTACTTCCTACAGCAATCATTGCTCCATTTGCTTGAGTTTTTATTGATCGTTGGAATAAAAAATATGTGATGATGATTGCTGATAGTTTAGTTGCAATTTTCACTTTGATAATGGCATTTGCTTTTATTTATGGTTATGTTGACTTAAATTTTATTTATTTTATGCTTGCTATTCGTGCAATTGCTAGTGCTTTTCACTTTCCTTCTTTAGAATCTTCAATTCCTATGTTGATTCCTGAGAGTGAGCTTTTAAGAATTTCTTGAGTAAATCAGATCATTCAAGCTAGTTCAAGTATTTTTTGACCTGCGATTTGAGGGCTCTCTATAGCTATTTTCCCTTCTATTTGACAAGTTTTGTTTTTAGATGTTGTTTGAGCTATTTTAGCTGTTGGTTTTTTATTTTTTGTTGTTTTCCCAAAAACTGAAAAATATGAGAAAAAAATGACTTGTTCTCAAATATTTGTAGAAATGAAAGAGTGATTTCAAGCTGTTTTAGAAAATAAATGAGTTGCAACTTTTTTCTTTTACTGATTATTTTTAACTTTCTTTGTAGTTCCTTTTATTACAATTTTGCCTTTGATGACAAAAAAACATTTTTGATGATGAGCTGAAGAACTTACTATAATTGAAACACTTTTTGCAGTAGGAATGCTTCTTTGATGATTTATTATTTCTATTTTTAATCCAAAGACTCATAAAATGATTATTCAGACTACTTCTTTGATAATTTTTTGAATCTTGGTTTTTATTTCAGGATTCCTTCCAAGTACTAAATTTTATTTTTATGTTTTTGTTTTTATAATGACAATTACTTGAATAATTTCATCAGTATATAATTCTACGTTTATGGCATTTTTACAGGAAAGGATACAAATATCTAAACTTTGAAAAGTTATGTCTCTAAATTTTAGTATTTGAATGTTTCCATCTATAATAGGACTTTTATGGATTTGACTTATAACTGATTATGTTTGATGAGTTACAAATATGTTTATCTATCTTTGAATAATATTCTTTGTGCTTTGAATTCTTATTTTTTTCACTCCATCAATTAGAAAAATGATAAGAGAAGATAAAGAGAGGATAAAAAATAATATTGACAAATAGATCTTTTATTTTATACTAATAAATAGATAATTTGTTTTTAATTTATTTAGTTATTGTAAAGATTCCTATTTATGAATTCTGCTTTATTTGTTTGATTCTTGAGAATTTTGAAAAGAAGAGTTTGAAATAATTATGAATTGAAAAAGTGGAACAAAAAAAATTACTGAAGAAATTAAACAAAAAATGGAAGAAACTCTAGAAATAGATAAAAAATAAAAAATAGTAGTTAATTACTACTATTTTTATTTTACAGTTATTTTTTCCTTTACTACAGACAAAACAAAATCTCTTTTATTTTTATTTTGAATAATTTTCTCTGCAATTAATTCCTCGATATTATCAACCAAAAATCTTCTCACTTCTCTTGCTCAAAAGTCTGGATTGTAAACATTTTTTAAGATAAAGTTTATCAAGGCTGCATTGTATTTTATCGTAAATCACTTTTCTTTTAGTCTGTTTTCTAAATCTTTTATTCAAATATTTATAATTTTTTTAATTTGAGCTTTGTCTAGAGGATTAAAGACTATTATTTTATCAATTCTGTTTATAAACTCTGGAGAAAAATAATCCGTTAAATTTTGTTTTATTTTATCAGCAGATCTCTTGTAATCATCTATTATTTCCTCTTCTTCATTTGAAGTTACATTGAAACCGATTTTTGCTGCTTTTTTTGTAAATTCTTCTTGTCAAATATTGCTCGTCATAATTATAATCGTATTTTTAAAATTTATCTTTTTACCTTTGTTGTCAGTTAAGACTCATTCTTCAAGTATTTGTAACAATAAATTATAAACTTCAAAATCTCATTTTTCAATTTCATCAAAAAGCACAACACTGTAAGGTTTTTTTCTGACTTTCTCAGTAAAGACTCAACCATCTTCATATCAAACATATCCAGAACTAGCTCAAATAAGCTTATTTACAGAGGTTTTGTCAGAATACTCACTCATATCTATTTTTATTAAAGCATCTTTATCATCATAAAAGTATTTTGCAAGAACCTTTACAAGCTCAGTTTTTCAAACTCAAGTTGGTCACAAAAACAAGAAACTTCAAATTGGTCTGTTTGGATTTGAAATTCCAGTTTTGCTTCTCATAATTGATTTTATTATGCTTGAAACAGCTTCATCCTGTCAGATTATTTCAGATTTTATTTTTCTTTCCAGTCCAAGAATTTTTGCTGTCTCGTCTTTTCAAAGATTTGAAACAGGAATTCCTGAAGAAATACTTAGTACTTTCTGCACATCTGGTGCTGTTACATTGAATCTTTTATTTTTTGGAACTTGAAATTTTTGTTTTAGATTTGTGATTTTATTTTCTAGTTCTATTTGTTTTTCTTTTAGTTTAAATGCTTTTTTGTATTGTTGAGAAATCACATAATCTTCGATTTTTTTGTTATTTTCAGATATTTTTTCTTTTAATAATTTTATTTCTGTTTCATCAAAATTATATTTCATAGATTTTAAACTACAAGCCTCATCTATCAAATCAATGGCTTTGTCAGGCAAAAATCTATCAGTTATGTATCTTACAGAAAGATCTACAGCTTCGTTTATTGCATCATCTGTAATTGTCAAATTGTGATAATCTTCAAAAGAATTTTTTATTCATCAAAGTATTACTTTTGCAATTTCTTTTGTTGGTTCATTTACAACTATTTGTTGAAATCTTCTTTCTAAAGCTGAATCTTTTTCTATATATTTTTTGTATTCATTATAAGTTGTTGCTCAAATAATTCTTATTTTTCACCTTCACATTGCTGGTTTTAAAATATTTGACGCATCAAGAGTTCATTCTCCTCATCCTGCTCAAATAATAGTATGAATTTCATCAATAAATAAAATTATTTCATTTTCTACTTTTGAAGCTTCTTCAACAACTTGTTTTATTCTAGATTCAAATTCTCATCTATACTTTGTTCAAGCTACAAGTGAAGTCATATCCAAAGCCAAAACTTTTTTATCTTTCATAGAAAATGGAACTTTTCATTCAGCTATTTTTAGAGCAAGTCACTCAACAATTGCAGTTTTTCCGACTCAAGGTTCTCAAACTAAAACTGGATTATTTTTTGTTTTTCTGTTTAGAATAGCAACAAGCCTTTCTACCTCATTTTCTCTTCAAATTATTTTATCTATTTTTCATTCCTTTGCTTCTTCAGTTAAATTTGTAGAGAAAAAGTCTAGTGCTGGAGTTGTAGATTCTTTTAAATTATTTTCTTGTTCAATGTTGTTATCAAAAGGAGTTATTCAGTCCTTGTTTTTAAAAATATTTTGAGTCAATGCTCAAAGAAGCTTATTTATTGATTCTGTTGTTTCTAAGTCTAAATCAATAGTATTTGGAAGCTCTTCTTTTT
The DNA here is from genome assembly GCA_003260325.1 of Candidatus Gracilibacteria bacterium GN02-872. Taxonomy (GTDB): domain Bacteria; phylum Patescibacteriota; class Gracilibacteria; order BD1-5; family UBA6164; genus GN02-872. The sequence continues at coordinate 13,030 of MOLU01000011.1, forward strand.
CTCAATCAATACTTCAAATATTGTTTAATTCTCTTAAATTTTTTTCGATATCACTTGAAGTAATCCCTATATAATCGAAAAAACTATTTATCCAAGAATCATTTACAATCATAGAAATCAAAAAATCTTCTATACTTGCCTTTGATTTACTGAAAGATGCTGCAATTTTTAAACTTCATAAAATTACATTTTTTAATCTAGTACTCATTCATGAATAAACTCATTTTCTTTTCTCTAAAGATTCGTTAAAAATTGCTTTGTTTATAATTTCCAAAGTAAGTTTTTCGTTTATTCAGTATAAACTAAATATTTCCTTTATTGTTCATTTTGAATCTTTTACAATAGATAAAAAAATGTCTTCAACTGATAAATATTTCAATCATAAGTTTCTAATATTTTCTTCAGTTTGAAGCAAAACTTTTTTATATCCGTTAGAAAAGTTATTATAAGGCATAATTTATATTTTATGTTTTAAATATTTGCAAATTATAAAAATTTGATATAATATATTATATCATAAAATTTCTAAATAAAAATAGTAAGTTTATTTTTATGTTAAAAACTTACTGGACTTTTTATGAAAATATTTTAAAATTTAAAAATTTAATTATGTCAAAAAAAGGTCTTGTTACTTTGACAGCAGCTTATTTAGCTTGAGTTGCTGCTGCAACATTTTATTGAAGAAATGGTAAACAATTGAAAAAAGATTTAGAAAAAGCTGAAGAAGAAGGGAATTCTAAGCTTTGAGTTGTTCTTTGCGCTTTTATAGAAACTCATAAAAATATGATAAATAGCTTAAAAGAAGAAATAATGTCAGAAAAAAATATTGAACTTTATAACAAATGCAAAGATGAAGCTTTGAAAATATTTGATTCTTATAAAGAAAAATGAAAAGAATTGATGGCAGAGTTAAAAGAAAAATGAGCTGATTATGCTTCAAAAACTTATCAAAAACTAGAAGAGCTTTATAATTCAAAAATTTTTGATTTAGAAAATATAAAATGAATTTCAGCCAAGACTTTGGAAGAATTAAAAGCAAAACTGGCAAGTGTTTTTAAATCTACAAAAGATGAAATAGAAGAAGAAATTGAAAAATCAAAAAAACATAAAAAAGATAAAAAGAATTAAAAATCTAGAATTTATTCTAGATTTTTTTTTGTTTAATTTAGATCTGTATCAAGTCCAGGATGACTAAAGGTAATTAAGTTCAGAATAATTAAAAATAGGTAACAAATATATTGCTCTTTATTTTTTCTTTTTAGATTCTTTTTCTGGCTTGTTTAGTTCTTCTCCAACTTCACCTGATATTTTTATAGATGGAGTTATAGTTTTTGCTCAAACAGCCCATTTTGCAGGACAAGCTTGTGTTGGATGTTCTCTCATAAATTGAAGAGCTTCTAGTTTTCTTATCAACTCATCACTATTTCTTCCAAGTGGTCATGAAGTAACTTCTATTCATTTTATGTTTAAATCAGGATCTATTATAAATGTTCATCTTGCGGCCATTCCTGTTTCATGATCTAAAATATTGTACTTTTCACTTATTTCTCCAGTGTGATCAGCAAGCATCTTATAAGGAAAATCTTTCATCAAAAGTTCGTGTTTTGTCCAAGCTCTATGAGAAAAAATAGTATCAGTAGAAACAGCTAAAACTTTTACTTTTAATTCTTTAAATTTTTCTTTTTGATCAGCCATATCTTTTAGTTCAGTAGGACATACAAAAGTAAAGTCTGCAGGATAGAAAAACAAAACTGACCATTTTCACTTTAAATCTTTTAGAGAAATTTTTCCATCATTGTCTTTTTTAGGATCATAAAATGGAAGATTAAAGCTTGGAGCTTTTGAATCTATTTTTACAGATTCAAACTCAAACTCATTTTCCTCAAAAAGCATTTCTTCATCATAATTTGCCATATTTTATTAGTTAGAAAATAAATACTTTAATTATATTGTTTTGTTTAAAAAGTCAATAAAAAAATATCCTTTAAGATTAAGGATATTTATTCTTTCATAACTTCTATTTGAAGCATTTTTTCTTTCTTTTCTCCTGATGAATTTATAGCTTGAATTTTTAAATTATTTATTCAAACTTCAAGTTTCTCATTCTGATTTATAGGCAAAGTATAATCTCATCAGTTTCAAAGAGTTTTGTAAGATTCATTATTTATAAAAATATTTACACTTGATAATTTTTCTTTTGGAGTTACATTAAATCTCAAATTAAAATAATCTTTTTGGTATATTTTTATACTAGAATTTTTTGGATTTGTAATTGATATATCTAAATTTGCTTGAGCTGGTTTATTTGTATCTTCTACAATTATATCCAAAGGGTTTGTGTTATTTTTTGAAGCATTTCAGATGGCAATTTCTTTTTTTTCTGAAGCAGAATAAAATTCTTGGTTTATTGCTCTTAACTCTATAGTTACTCTTGAATTAGCAAATCTTTCTGGAATATTTATAATTTGGCTTATTCATCAAGATGTCTTATTTACAGGAATAGAATTTACAGTTTCTCAATTTACAAGTACATCAATTTTTGAGATTATAGAAGTTGAGGTAAATGCTAATTCTATTCTATTTGGTCAAATATCATAGTTTTGTGAAGAAGAAATATTTGATTTGATAGTTATTTCTCACCCACCATTTCTTTTACATACTTCATCTTTTACTGCTACAGCACCACTTGATTCTCAATATTTTTCAATTACAGCAGCAGACTTAGCCCAAGCTTGAACTGGTCTTTCCCAGGCTGGATTATCAGGTTTAGTTTGAGAACCTTGAGTCGGAAAAACTGCAATTGTTGAGTGACTTGCTCTAAAAATAGCTGAATGAAAAGTTCCATTTTCTATGAAAGATAAAAAAGTTTTGGCTTTGGATATGACTTCACTT
>MOLU01000009.1 GCA_003260325.1 Candidatus Gracilibacteria bacterium GN02-872
TAATCACTATTATAATCTCACAATATGTTTCATATCATTCCACAGTTATCATATCTCTTTAATACTGAGTACACTTTTGGTTCTCCGTTGATTTCTCTTATCTTTAATTCTTTATTTTCTTCTTTTAATTTATTTTTTAATTCTTCTAGTAGTTTTTGGTTTGAAGTTAATTCTCAATTTTGGTTTGGTGTTAGATTACTTTGTGTATCTGTTCAAGTTACTCAAGTATTGTTTGAATTATTTTCACTTCTTCTTTCTCATCATGTTTCTGTTCTATCATTTCTTGATGAATCACTTCAAGTTGTTACTCTTGAATCATCTCTAACAATTAAACTTCCTGATGGAGAACTTCAAGATGTATTTAGCAAAACTTTTATTTTTAATCTAACAGTATTTACACTTCAGTCTGGATAAGTTATAGTTAACTCAAGCTCTTTGTCTCAAGCTGTTCTAAGTAAATCTCTCAATGCATTATTATCATAAGTGATGTTTGTTCAGTTTGGGAAAGTATTTTTATTTGTAATTGAATCTTTTATATTTGCATCAGAAAGAGTATTTCCTGCTCTTACTTCTAAATCTCTTTTTTGAGGAATATTTGTATATTTTTGAGGTTTAGAGTTCGGATTTCTAGGATCTGATCAATGTCTTGCTTCTTCAGCATTTGAAACTCAGTCTCAATCTATATCAGAATCTACATCATCTGGAATTCAGTCATTATCCATATCTTTTTTGTAAAATATTTTTACAATTGTAGGAGTTGTACTTTCTTCAACTACAAGTTTTGTTGGTTGAGAAGGGTTTATTGCATATCAAGTTTTTCCTGTATGAGCAACATTTATCTCTTCTCAAATATATCAATTTCAAGTTACTCTTGGCAAAATTTCTGTTGTAGTTCCATCTTCTAGATATTGGATTTCATAAGCAAAGATTCTTGCTGAAGTATCAACTATATATTTTATATTTATTGTTTCGTTATCAGCAGTAACAGTATGAGGCAAAGTTGTAGAATTTGCAGTATCTAGTTTGTAACCATTTGGTCTTTTATCTGTAACTGAATTTACCTTTGGATCAGCTTTTAAAACATTTCAAGTTTCTGTTTCAAATTTTACATTTTTCTTATAATAATCAACTTTGTAAGAATATTTTTGTCAATTATCAATTTCATAATAAATATTTTTTTCAAAGTTATTTGAATTTACAGTAAAAGTTGTAGTTTGTCCTGCAACAAGCTTGTATCAAGTAACAATTGGTGGATTTATTGAAGAAATAGTCTCTCAGATATAAGCATTTCAAGTTTCTTCATTTCTAGCTATTCCTGGAACTGGATTTGTAGTTCCATTTAAAAAATATTTTACTTTATAATTAAATACTTTTTGAGTTTGATCAACTACAAAAGAAATAGTGTATGTTTTTGCAGTTCAAGCTTCTGAAGAAAAAGTATCATTTTGATTTGGCTCAGCTGGAGACCAAATTGCTTTATAACCAGAGTTTGGAGTAATTGTTGGTTTTTGTAACTCTGAGTATTTTTTTGTTTTTAGTACTTTTTGTGGAGCAACTGTTGAAATAGATCAGTTTATATTGTTTGATTCAAACTTAACAGTTATCCATTTTGTCTCATCTATCACAAAAGAAGCTGTATATTTTTTAGAAGCAATTACAGTTGTTGGAAATGCTTCAGACCAAGAGTCAAACTTATATCAAACACTAGGAGTTGGTGTTGGAGCTGGAGTTTTACTTGCAAATGTTGATCAAGCAAAAACTGTATATTCTTTTGTTCAAGTTAAGCTTCAGTTTGCTCCTGCTTCAAATTCTATTTTTATAACTTTTACATCTTGAGTTACAGATTTCTCTTCTGAAATTTTTCCATTTGTTCAAATAGTTTTTACTGAAAATTTATATTTTTTATTTTCTTTTTTTACGATTTGAAACTCTACTATTTTTTTATCATTTGGTGGAGTAATATTTGTTGGTTGAGAAACTTCAGTTGCAGCAAGAATTTCTGAACAATTTGCTCAATTCTCATCACATTCTTCTATACGATAAGAATATTTATCAACTAAATCTAAAGCTGGTAAGTAAGGAAAAGAAAAGTAAACTTTTTCCTCATCAGGATTCATTGAAGAGCTCGGATTTACAGTTTTTGAAGGAAAACTATACTTTACTTTTAGTTTTCAGCTAAATGGTCTGTTTATGATATTTCAATGAGAAAAATTTTTTAACCAGTCTATTTCTGCAGTTCAGTCTCAGTATAAATCAATAAATTTAATGTACTCTCCATTTGGATTCAAAGTTCAGTCTGCATTTGCATTTTTGAAATTTTGAGTTTCAATTATTGGAATGATTTTTCAGTCCTCTCAAACTACAGGATTTTCTAAAATATTTGTTGTTTGAATGCCTGAAGTTACATATTCTTGAGAACTAAAAGTCGAAGTTGTATCAATATTTGTAAATCAGCTTGAAATCATATCTTTCAAATTATTCATTTTGTTTCAAGCAACCATCAATGTAGTTATTCAAAGATCCTTAATTGTAGAAATATTTGCTCAATTAAGATTATTTGTATTTAGATTCAATAATCTTAGAGGTTTTCATCTAAATGCTAGAAGTGGAGTCAAATCAAGAGGATCATTACTCCTTTTTGCGCTTTGTATTCATAAAAGATGAAGCTCATCTAACCAAGTAACTCCTGAAATTGTTGATAAGTTCAAAGGATTTACTCATAAATCTAAATATTTAAGTTGAGTTAAAGCTTCAAGAGGTTTTGCGTCAACTACTTTGTTACGATACAAATTTAGTTTTGTGACTTTTGTAGCCTTCTTGATAGGATCAATATCAACTATTTGGTTATAAGAAAGATCAAGAGTTACAAGCTTTGGAAGTTTATCTGCATGAAAAGTAGAAAGACTTGAAATATTGTTTCTATCTGCTTCAAAAGTTGCCAATTTACTTAAATCTTGAAATGGAGACAAATCTGAAATATTATTATTTTTTATGTGAATAACAGTAGCTTCTGTAAGAAATTGAAGTCACTCAGCATTTTGAACTTTTTCTGTATTGTTTCAGTTTAATCACAATGGTCAATAAACATTTGTCAATCTTTTCATATCTCAAGCTGTAATAGCAGCATCATCAGCACGAACAGTTCAATAAACTCTAGAAAGTGATTTATTTAAAAATTTTTTCAGAACTGTATCAGGAATATTTACAACATAGCTATCTGGAGCTGTAGTTGATTCCTGAGGGTTTGCAGCAGAAACATAAGCTTTTGCCTCATAGTTTTCAAACAAAAAAATATTTGCAGCTCAAAAAACTGTCAAACAAGCAAAAAAACTTAAAAATTTTTTCATCTATATATTTTTAAAGAAATAATATAATCCGGCTGATTATATACGCAAAAAACAAAAAGTCAAAATAAATTATTAAATCAATATTCTCAGGAAAGAATAATAGTAGCTATTACTTACTTTTTTATTTCCAAAAATAAAAAAAAATTGTCATCATATACTTAAAATCCAGTATAATAAAAACACAAAAAAGAACGGTTTAAAACCGTTCTCTACTGAGCAATATAAGCACTTGTTAAAGTAGAACTAGACAATCTACTTCTGTTTGTGATTCTAGATTTATCACTGTTTATTTTAGGATTATTATAAAATGCATAACTTCATAGTTCTAATAAACTCTCTGGTAAAGTAAGATAGTATATATCGTTAGAAGTAAAAGCACTATTTCAAATCTTACGTATACTATTTCATAAATCTAGATCAGTGATATTATTTTTATGACCACTACTGTAAGATCCTCAAGAGAAAGCTTCGTTTCATATCTCTTCTACTTTTGCTAATCTAACTGATTTCAGTTTATTATAGTTAAAAGCATCATTTCATATAGTTTTTAGTTCACTTAGCTCAAGCTTATTTATCTCATTAACAAAAAATGCTCTTTCTTTAATAACCTTAACCTTTGGTATATTTACCTCTGTTATATAATTATTACCAAAAGCATAGCCTCATATTTCATTTACTTCAGGCAAGACTACTTTAGTTATTTGGTTATTACTTGTATTTCTAGCTCAATAAAAAGCATACTGTCATATAGTTTCTACTTTTGGTAAGTTAAGTTCTCACTGGATTATGTTTTGAAAAAAAGCATACTGTCATATAGTTTTTACTTTTGGTAAAATTACTTTTGTCAATTTATTATACTGAAAAGCATAATCTCATATAGTTTTTAGATTTGGAAAATCTATACTTACAAATTTATTACCATAAAAAGCATAGTCTCATACTTCTGTTAAGTACCTAAAATCTACAGTTAGTAAGTTTGTATTAAAAAAAGCATAGTTTCATACTTTTTGTAGTGACATAAGTTTTACTGTTCATAGGCTAGTGTTTCCATAAAAAGCTTCTTCTTTTACTTCTTTTATAGTATTTGACACAAAACTTGTTATTCATACTTGTTTAAAAGCTCAGGCTGAGATAGACTTCACTGTTTTTCAGTTTATTTTGTTTGGAACTATCAAAGAAGTTTTGGTACAGTTACTTTTACGTCATACTAAGATCACTGCACTTGAGTCATTTGGATCATTTATTACATTAAAACAGCTCTCTTCTGTAGGACTTGAAACTTCAGGTACATTTGTAGGGCCTGTTTCTTCAGAACCACCTGGAGTTACTGGTGGTTGAACTGGTGGTTGAGATGGTGGTTGTTGTGGACCTTGTCATCATCATTGACCACCTCATCACCCTCATTGTCATCCTCCTGATCATCCTGGAGTTGGTGCTCATCATCCCCCTCATTGTCATCCTGGGATACTTGGATTTTGTGATGGATTTGTTGGTACTTGTGGTATTCATGGTGCTACTGCTACAGTTCTTGATTTAGCTGTTGCATTTGTTGATACATATCACTCACTTGATGATTCTTTTCATGTTACTACTGCAAAGTAGCTTCCATCTGAGCTCACTGCGTATTTATATTTTGTTTGGTTATCTCTTGGATCAACTGGAAGTTTTGAAAGTTCTGTTTTTTTAAACGCTTCTTCTCAAAATTCTCACACTTTCCATTCCATATCTGGCACTCATGAAGGTAACCATTGTATATCTGCTGTTCTTTTCGTTTCTGCTCCATCTGGTTCAGGTAGTGGAAAACCTGTAGAAATCAGCAATTCTAAAGATTTACTTATGTTGTTTACATCTGCCATTCTAGAACCATCTCTTGCTATTGAAGTATATCTAGAATAGGAAATAGTAGAGATTGTTATAAGAATGATTAAAATCATCACACTTATAATCAATTCAACTATAGTAAATCCTTTATTTTTTCATATTTTTTTGTCAAACTTCATATATAAAAAGTTAAAGTTATAAAAGTTTTACTAAAATATTATAACTTATATTTTTTATTTTTGCAAAAATTTCATTATAAAATCATTTTAATTTTTACATTTTTTTATAAAATTTTTAATTTTTCTTTATTTTAACGCAAATATAGTAAGAAATATTATAGTATTAAGCTTGTTTCAGAATGATTAAAATTTCTTTAATTCTCTATAATTCTGAAACAAAAATTAAAAAAACTATAGCTTCTCCAAAATCTCTTCCAATTCAGAAGTTATTCACTTTAATTTAAAAATATCTGTAATTTTATTGTGAAAAACAAATTTCAAAATCTTTGAAATTATCAAATCTGAATTTTCTGTATTTAGAATTCAAAAAATTGCTTTAGCCTTTAGTTTAGCTAAAATTAGCTTAGTTTTATCAATATTTTCTTTTTTGTTTATTTCTTCAACTAAATGAAAAATTTCTTTATTTTGAATTCAAGCTACTGATTCTTTATAAATTAAACTCAAAATTTCTAAAAAAATATTTATTTCTGAAAAAGTTCTTTTATTTTCCAAATTAAATTCAGATTTTATTTTTACATTTTTTATTTTATGAATTGAAACATTTTCTTTTGTAATTATTTCAAAGTTGATTATATAGCCTAAATCTATATTCTTCTCTTTTTTACTAAATTTTTTACTAACTTTTAATTTTCAATAATCATAACTAAAAATAGTATAAAGTAAGTCTTTTTCAGCTATTTTATCAACTTTTAAAACTATCGCTTTATCTTTAAATACTGACAATTTTGATTTTATTTAAAAAATAATATTGATTATAAAAAAAAATTTTTTATAATATAATCAAATTTATTATTTTTTCAAAATTATTTTATGTCTCAAGTAAATATGAACGACAAACAAGTCGATTCTTTGGTTTTAGAAAAATTATCACTTCATCAAGACTGAATTATTGTTGATAAAGAATTTTTTTTAGATTTATTGAAACATAGTTTATCTCTAAATGTCACTGAAAAACAGAGAGTTATTGATTCTGTTCCAACTTTGACTCAATTTCAATTTGACGAATTGACAAAAGTATTTTTAGAAGAAAGACAAAAATTTAGAGATTTAGCAAAAGAGCATACAGATGACATAAAAAAGCTTGTAGAGAAACAAAAAAATGAATGGATTGAGCTTTGAGAGCTTTATGTTATTGCTGATAAATCTGAACAAATGGCAAAGGACGATCAAGCAAAAATAGATGATATCAAATCTCAATTATGATTATAAAGTTTTGTGTATTTTCTGAGAAAAAACTTAGAGTAGATATTTACTTATCTGCTCTTTTTTCTGATTTTTCAAGAAGCTACATCCAAAAAATAATTGATAAATGACAAGTTTGTGTAAATTGAAAAATTATTTCAAAAAATTTAAAGATTTCTCCAAAGGATGAATTACAAATAGAAATAATTCCTGAAAAACTTGAAATTTTACCTCAAAAAATGGATTTGGACATAATATTTGAAGATGAAAATATTTTGATTATAAATAAAGATTCTTGAATAAATGTACACCCAGTCCCTTGAGAAGGATGAAGAGAAAACACGCTCGTTAATGGGATTTTGTATCATTGTAGCGATAAAAATGATAAAAAGAAGTTCAATTTATGAACTATAAATTGAGTAGAGAGGCCAGGAATAGTTCATAGGCTTGACAAAGACACTTCTGGAATTATTTTAATAGCAAAAAATGATTCTATGATGAATTATTTAGCTGAAATCATAAAAAATAGAAAAATTACAAAAAAATATTTTGCAATCGTAAATGGATTTGTAAAGGATAAAGAATTTCAAATAGAAAGTTATATTTGAAGAGATAGTAAAGACAGAAAAAAAATGACAACAAAAAATCCTATAAATCCAAAAATTGCAATTAGTGAAATCAAAGTTCTTGATTATATAGATGAAAAATACAGTTTACTTGAAGTAAAAATTTTAACTTGACGAACTCACCAAATCAGAGTTCATTTGGCTTCTGTTGGCTTCCCTATCTTATGAGATCAGGTTTACTGAAACTCAAAAGTAAATCTAGAAGTTTTTGAAAAATATTGATTAAAAAGGCAAGCTTTGCACAGCAAAAGTTTAGAGTTTGAGCTTTATTGAAAAAATAGGCTTTTTGAAGCTGAACTAAAAAACGATATGAAAAAATTTTTAAAATAAAAAAGAACAAAAAATTTTTGTTCTTTTTTACACCTTTTTAATAACTAACATTTTCTCTCAAAGTTTCAAGTAATTTTTTATCCACATCTGAGATATTTTTTGGCATCAAAGCCTCTACTTTTACAATTAAATTTCAAGTTTTTCAAGAAATATTTTTTCAAAAATTTTTCACTCTGAATTTTGTCCCTGGTTTTGTAGAAGCTGGAATTTTTAAATTAGCTTTTTCTCAATTATATCCTGTTACTTCAATCTTGCATCACAAAATTAAATCAAAAATCGGAATTTCATAAGTTTTTTCAAAATCCAAACTTTCTTCTTTTTTCTCTTCCTTTTTTGAGTATGTTTTTCTGCTAGAAGTTCAGCCAAATCAACCAAAAAGGTCCTCGATATTGAAGTTGAAAGATGAATTTGAATTTTTTGCTCATCAAAAATTTGAAAAAATATCTTCAAATCAGCTAAATCAAGCTCAAGAGCTATAAGAATAATTTCCTCAAGAAAAAGGATTTCAAGTTGCTCAAGCACTTCAAAACATATCATATTGTTTTCTTTTTTGCTCGTCACTAAGCACATCATAAGCTTGTCATATTTCTTTAAATTTTTCTTCTGCTTGTTTATCTCACTTATTTCTATCTGGGTGATATTTCATTGCGAGTTTTCTATAAGCTTTTTTTATCTCATCTTGAGTTGCTGTTTTACTGACTCATAAAATACTATAAAAATCTTTTGACATTTTAAAAATTTTAGTTATAAATAATATATCTTTTAAGACTTAATTTAAAATATATGAAAAAATTATTAGCTTTAATTATAATCACTTTGAGTTTTTTTTCAATATTTAATTTTGCAAATGCTAAAAATTCAACTAAAAAAACAGAATGAAGTTTAGAAAAATTACTTGACTTAGATTATTGACCTGAAGAGTTTGAACTTTATTTACCAAAAATTTCAAATATTTATTTAAGAAACACTAGAAACAGAGCTATTTTTAGAGCTTTTAGAGATATAGATAATACTCTAAGAAATGAGTTTATGAAAAAATATAGAAATGGTTCTATTGATTATAATGCTACAAATGGAATAATTGATAATTACTCTCTTTTTGTTTATCACACAAATAAATATTTTTATTATTTAAGTGTAAAAGAAGCAAACTCAAAATACTCTGAAGTTGATGAAGCTATAGCTGAAAACTACAGACTTTCAAGAGCTTACATAAAACAAGTAAAATACATACTTTCACTAGAATTATAATTATTCAAAAAAACTAGAAATAAAATTTTTCTAGTTTTTATTTTCATCTTTTTTCTTTTGTTCAAATTTTTTCTGTCTCTCTTTTTCTTTTCTTTCTTTTTCTTTATTTTTAAAGTCTTCTTTTTTCTTCTCCCAGATTTTTTCTTGTTCTGCGACTTCAGCCATAGTTTTTTTGATTTTCTCTTCTACAAATTTTCTTTGAACAGAATATTTTTCTCTACTAACTTTCAAAATCTTTTGATATCTATTCATAAATTCTTCCTCTTCTTTCTTATTTGGAGAGAAAGTTCCTGCTGAAAAGACAGGACTTGGCATTCAATCAATAAGTTGTTTTATGTAAATATTATATTTTTTCAAGTTCATCAAGTCTTCTTCATTTATTTCTCAGGTAAGTGCCTCTTTTAGAATACTTGCATCATGAAATCAAACCTGAAAGGAAATAATTGAACCAACATTTCAAAAAACTGCTCATTTTACGCTTTCTTGCATTTGGTCAATATATTGGTTTGCCATAACTAGATTTAGTTTATATTTTCTAGCTTCTGACAAAATAGTTGCAAATGAATCTGTAGCGAAGTTCTGGAATTCATCTACATAAAGGTAAAAATCTTTTCTTTCAGATTCTGGAATATCTGCTCTACTCATCGCATCAATTTGAAATTTTGTAACCATCATAGCTCAAAGTAGAGACGACGCATCTTCTCAAATCTTTCATTTTGAAAGATTTACGATAACGATTCTTTGGTTATCCATAGCCCGTCTGATAGAAAAAGTATTTTTTGACTGTCAAAGAACATTTCTCAAAATCGTGCTTGAAAGAAATTGTCAAACTTTGTTCAAAATCGGACCAGAAGCCTCAACTTTTTGATTTGGAGGCATTTTTTCAAATTCTCAAACCCAAAACTTTTTAACAATTGGATCTTTTACTTTTGCTACAACTTTTTGTCTGAAAACATCAGAAGTAAGCATCAAAGGAACTGAAATCAAGTTTGAATTTGGGGATTCAAGCAAGGCCAAAATTATATTTCTGAGAATATGTTCAAGTCTTGGTCACCACGAATCTCAAAATATTTTTTTGAAAATACCGATAAGTCCTGAAGCAACAAGAGGTCTATGTTCAGGAGAAACTTCATCAAGCATATTAAAGGCAATTGGCCAATTTTTATCACTTGGATCAAAAATAATAGTTTGATTTGTTCTATTTTTAGGAATAAATCAAATAACTCACTCAGCTAAATCTCAGTGAGGATCAATAACAGCAACTCCTCTTCCCTTTCTAATATCGTCTATAATCATATTTTCCAAAAGAGTTGATTTTCACATTCAAGTTTTTCACAAAACATAAATATGTCTTCTCCTATCACTTGGACCGATTCCAAAGCTAATATTTGTTCATCTGAAGTTTGTAATTCAAATTGGAGTTAGTTCGTTTTCTACTTTTATATTGTCTGTCAAATCAGGATCAACAATTGGTAGATTTGAAGGTGGTTCAAAGGCACGAGCACTTACCCAATTGATCTGAGGAGTTTTTACATAAGAAGTCGGCAAATGAACAAGTCCACAAAGTTCATCTGTAGTCAAAACATCATTTCAAGAAATCTCTCTGTTTTTTGCTTCTTTTATTACTTTTGGATCATTTGAAATATTTTTTAACTGAAAAGAATTTACTTTAAAGTGATCAAAAACTGTCAAAGTAGAAAATATTTCTTTTATAGCTCAAGTTGACTCAATTTTATCTTCTCACGCATGAATAATGTTTATAGAAACAAAATAAGCCTGTTTTTTCAGTTTTTCTTCTATCAATTTTTTTGCTTCGCTTTCTTTTTCTTCGACTTGCTCTTCTTCTTTTTTTCTTCAAAAAACAAGTTTAAATAATTTTAAAAGTAAAGCAAAAGGAAAAGTTATTATTTTTATCAAAAAATAATAATTTGAAAGTTTTAAATTTTTCACAAAATCAGAATCATCAGAAGTCAATATTTCTGCAATTTTTTCACTATTTTTTTTCCAAATTTTTTCTGAAGCTGGAAAAAAGTTTACTTGAAAAGTATTCAAAGTATATTTTCAAGACCTTCAAATAGCTGAAGTTATAGATGAAAATGGATCAAGTACTTCATTTGAACTTGATTCTAAAACTTCTGTAAATGTTTTTATTGGAAAATAAAAATGTTCTTTTAGAGTAACTTGTCAGATCTTTATTTTATCATCTGGAACTTTTGATAAATAATCTCAAACATCAATTATTTCGACATTTGAATAATGTGCATAAATTTGATTTTTTAAGAAATTTGTGTATTTTTTTGGAGACACGACAAAAAACCTGATCCTGTTCCCAATTTTTGTTATCTCAAAAGAAAATGCATTTTTTTGATCTTTTGTTTTGAAATCTTCAAAAACTTTGTGCAAAATAATCAAAATATGCTCAAAAACGGCAGGTCACTTCAGGTTTGTTTTATCAACAAGTATTTCCAAAATCTTATTTTCCATAATTTTTCAAAAATATACTTTTAGAAGTATATCATAATTAGTAATTTAATTCAAATTTTCTAGCAAAAATACCATGTTTGCTGCATCTAACACGTATTTCTATATCATCTAGATCATAATTATCAAAAGTCACAACAGAATCATCATCCACATTTAAAAATTTTTCTTCAACTAAATCTCAGTATTCATCAAAAAGTCAAATTGAAAGAATTCTGTGTTCAGCTTCCATTGGATGAGAATTGTTTCAAACTTCGACTTCTATAGTTTTTCAATCGTGTTTTATTTCTATCAAATGCTCTCTTTCAACTTTATCAATTATATTTTCATCAACATAAATTACCTCTTCTTTTATTTGAAAGAAACTATCATTTTCTAAACAAACAGGACAACAATCTAAACAATCTATTTTTGTTCAGTTTTCAACTCACTCAACTTCATCTCATAAAGCCTCATCAAATACGTATCAACAGCTTGTACAAGCGTATTTCATAAAAAATATTTTTATTTTATAAAAAAATGATTAACATATTTTATATATAATTTTAAAAATTACAATATGAAACAAATTTTTGGTGAAAAAATGTTCAATAAATTCAAAAAAGAATTTAATTTAAAAGACGATTTTTCAGAAATCGAAGAAAAATATTTAGAGAAAGCTTACAAATACATAAAATTTATAAAATGGCTTCCTGGTCTAAAAATGATTTGAATTGGAAATAGTTTAGCGATGAAATCGGCAACAAAAGATTCTGACATAGATTTGTACATCGTAACCGACAAAAACGCAATGTGGTTTGTAAGAATAATGGTTACGTTTATTTTTCAAGTTTTGTGAGTGAGAAAAGATGAAACTCACCACGCGTGAAGGTTTTGTTTAAGCTTTTTTTCAACAATTGATGGAATGGATTTCTCAAGTTTCAAAATAGATGATGATGTTTATCTTTATTTTTGGATTGTTTATTTTAAGCCAATTGCTGATTATAGTAACACTTATGAAAAATTTTTAGAAAAAAATAATTCTTGGGCAAATTTTGACGATTATAAAAAGATAATTGAAGAAAATAAAAAATTTATAAAATACAAAAGAAAAGCTTGGTTTAATAATTTCTTTTTAACTTGACTTTTTGATAAATTATTTAAAAAAATATTTTTAAAAAGGACTTTGAATCATTTTGAAAAGATTTGAAAACCTTATGGAGTAATTATAAGTGATGATTTATTAAAATTTCATAACTGAGATGTAAGAAAAGAAATCTCTGAAAAGTTAAGAAATTTTTAGGAAGTTGATTTTTAATAATTTGTCAATAAAATAGTTTTAGGTATATTTTTTTAATAAACAAATTATGTGGATAAAACTAATAGAGTTTATTCAATATCAAGACATAATTCGTGTCTATAATTACGCGTTTTCTAATTGGTTTTTGAATATTTTGCCATATTTTTCAAGTTTTTTCAGGAATATTTATAGATATCATTGTTTATTAACTGAGAACTGAATTTGTACACAATTAACAACTTTTTGAAATTTTTTACAATATTTTTCATTTTGATTTTTAATAAATTCATGAGATATTTTTATAATGTTCAATTATGCAAAAGACATTTTTACTTCCTTGAGTTTATTTAATTTTTCTAAAAAACAAAAAAGATTAGTTAAACTAATCTTTTTTTTCTTCTTTTTCATTTTCAGTTTGACAAGATTCTATTCTTGCTTCAACTTTTCAGATTTTTGACTCATCAGCTTCCAAGACCTTTATATAAAGTTTTTTCTTTATCTTTTCTTCTTCATCAGAAATTATTTCAAATTCTATTTCTTCTCAAGATTTTGGGAAACCTTCAAGTACATCTGTAATCACATAACTCACAGTTTCTCAGTTAAATTCTTTTTCATCAAGTCAAATATTTGGTAATTCTAGTTCAAACTCATCAAGTAAATCCTGCATCAAAACAAGTCAGTTTGTCAATATCTTTCAATCAGGAATTTTTACAAATTCTTCAGCTTCTCTATCTGATTCATCTCTGATCTCACCAAAAACTTGTTCAATAATATCTTCTAAACTTGTAAGTCAAGCAACTCAACCATAAGGATCCATTATAATTGCAAAAATTTTATTTGTTTTTTGAAAAATATCTAAAAGTTTAGAAATAGGCTGATTTAAAGGAACTTTTAGAACTTTTCTAAGTTTTAATTCAGTTAATTTTTTATCTGAATTTCAAGAATTTAACTCTCTAAGTAAATCTCTTCCAGAAATGAAATAATCTATTTTATCAATAGTTTCATGATAAATTGGTATTCTTGTATGAGTATGTGTTAAATAGTATTCTACTGCTTCTTTTATAGTCAAAGTATCAGGAATAGCTTCAATTTTTACTCTTGGAGTCATTATTTCTTCAGCTGTAGTTTCATAAAACTCAAATACTGATTTCAGTTTTTCATGTTCATCATCATCAATTCATCAATGATCTCTTCACAAATCAATAAAACTTTGAATATCATCATCAGTCATTTTTTCATCACTTTTCTTTCAAGAAAAAACTCTAATCACGACTTTTATCAACATTATAATTGGCCAAAAAGGAACCATCAAAAATTTATAAATTGGAGAAACAAAAAGAGCAATTGAAACAGCATTTTTACTTGCGATACTTTTTGGAATTATTTCTCAAAAAAGTAATAAAAATATAGTTACAACAACTGTTGAAATTCAAACAGCTTGAGAAGCTCAAATTCATATTTTTTCAGATAAACTCATTGCTATTTGTGTGGCTAGTGCTGCTGTATAAGTATTTACAAGATTATTTCCTATCAAAATCATTATCAGCAGATTATCTGTATCTTCTTTTACATCACGAAGAGATTTTGCTCCTGGTCTTTTACTTTTTAGTAAAGACTCAATTTTATGCTTTGGAAGACTCATCAAAGCTATTTCACTTCAAGAAAAAAATCAAGATAATATAAATAAAACTATAAATAAAATTATTTCATTGAGGGACATTTAAATATTTTTTGTTAAAAATTAAAATACCATACCATTTTAACGTAAAAAGCTTTTTTGTAAAGAGAAAAATAAAATCCTCTTTTGGAGAGGATTATTTTTTGGCTGAAAATACATCTCAAATCAACAATTCTTTTCAAGTGTGATTAAAAACATGGTTTTGGTAAATATAAATTATTCATGGCTTAGAATCATCAATTGGGTTGATGTAATCTAGATTTTCACTATAAATTTTGTAAGCAATTCATTTTACATTTTCTTCTGATTTTAAAAATATTTGATAATAATTTTTTGTAAAATCAAAAACAGTAGGAATAACTCAAGTTGTTGAATCTGGAGAGACTTCTTCTATTTCTGGTCTATTTGAAGAGTCTTTTGGAATCTTTTTTATTTCTAGCTTGTATGTAAGAGAATCTTTATTTAAGATCTTGAAATAAAGTTTTGCTTCAGACAATTTTGTAATTTTTTTCTTTTGAGAAATATTTACATAAGAATCATCTGTTTCGATATTGTTTGGATTTCAATCTATATATTTATTGCTTAATTCATCATTTGCAAAAATATTTACATTTCTAGAATCATAACTAATAATTCACAAAATATGAGTTCTTGCATCAGTATCATTATCTACAATTTGATTGGCCATTACTTGAGCTTTTGCAGAGACTTTCTCAGATTCTGTGCTAAAAATATCACTTATTGGATAAACAATATAGTCATCATTATCTAAATTATCATCTATATCATCAGTTCAATTTATAGTTGCTATTTTTATAGTAAAAACTCATCAATTAGGAATTGTTGCAACATTTCAAGATATAGAAATTTCACTTCAATCATAAATAAACTTATCAAATATTTGTCCAGATTCTTCTACAAATAAATTTGGTTTTTTATCTTTTTCTTCTTTTGTAAGAGAATTATATTTTTTAAAGCTTAAATCAAATTTGCTTATATTTGATATTTCTCACAAATCTGAAGTACAAAAATATTTCTTATTTTTTTCTTGTCATTCAAGTTTCATTGTAAGTTTTGTTTTTATATCAACTGGAGCTGGAGCTGAAGGAGTTGGAGGTTTTGGACTTCAAGGAGCTGAAGGTGGAGTTGCTGGAGTTGGAGCTTGATAAGTCACTGTTGGACAAGAAAAACTATCCTCAAATCAATTTCAGTCTTTGTTTACTTTTAAATCATTTTGTAAATTAAGCTCTGCATTTTGACTTAAAACATATTTTTCCTGTTCTGTAAGCTCAGAAACTTTTAATTTATTATTCATAGTTTCCATATTTGAAAGAACTATATAAGCTAAAGTCATAGCAAAAATAACCAAAACTAAAACATATAAAGTAATGGAAGCTTTTTTTGTATTTTTCATTTTTATTCTTTAAATATATAATGTATAAGTTTTAGAATTTTGTTCGTTTTTTAAAGTAAAATCTATTCTATAGTTTTTTACATTTTCATCTTTTTTTGGTTCAACAGATATTTCTTTTATTTTTATTTCCTCAGCTTTAATTTTATAAGATAAATCTGCTGTTTCTATATCTATAAACTTTCCATATCAAATTCAAATAGTTTGATCATCAATTTTTTTTATCAAAAAATCACTATCAGTCGCAGTATTATGAAGCTTTAAGTATTTATCTTGCAAATAATCTCATTTTATATATCCAGACTGTTGAGCAGAAGAAATGGATTCTTGTAATCTAAAAGCTTCTAAAACCCTACTGTTTTCTGGATTTGAATCAAGTATTTCTTCATAGGTATTTGTTATAAAATAAAGCACTCAAACTGATAAAATAGCTAAAATAGTTATTGAAACCACAAGTTCTGTAAGCGTAAAAGCATTATTTTTAAAAAAAGATTTCACTTTCAAAAAAATTAATTATAATATATATATGATATATATTTATTTTGATTTGTAAATGGAAAAAAATAAAAAAGCTGAAACCTTGGTTGGATTTTTAGTTGCAGCAGTTATTTTATGAATTGTAGTTGTCTGAATTGTTTCTATAATGAGTATTCAGAACTTTAATACATTAAATTTTGAAACTAATGTAGAGCAAAAGATTTTGAGAAAAAATATTGAGAATATTATTCAAAATATGTCTTTTGAAGATTTTTGAGAAGAAAATATTTTTCTATCAAATCAGTGAGACAAATTTGTTTTAAAAAAAGAAGAAGCTTGAAAATCTGAGCAAAATTATAAATTTAAAACAAAAACTACAAATTTAGAAAATCCAAGTGAACAAAATAATTTACAAAATAGATATGAAATTATTCTTAAAAAAAGAGAAAAAATAGAAGGTGTAGAACTTTCTCCAGAAATAATTATTAACAATTTAAATATTAAATAAAAAAAAATGAAAAAAAAAGCTTTTACAGTCGCAGAATTACTCGTTGCAGTAACAATTATGATAATACTTATTAGTATTTCCTTTATAACTTATACTAATTATATGGCCTCAGCTAGGAACTCTCAAAGAATAGTTGATTTAGCCACTATTTCCTCTGCTTTGGAATTAAATTACAAAACAAACTGAATTTTACCAGAACCAAAAGGAAATGCCTTTTGAATTTGAAAAGAGTCTGGTGATAGCAATGTCGCGTTTAACCAATGACAAATAACTAATGATTTTCAATTAGATTCCTTATCTACAATTCCAATGGATCCCGCAACAAAAACACCATATATTTATGGTAAAACTGTAAAAAGATTAGAATGGAAAAACAAAGAGCAATACCAAGTTTCAGCAACTCTTGAATGAGAAAAGCAAGTAGCAATGGTTAGATGAAACTTTCAACCAGTTTCAGATGACTACCCTTCTTTGATAATTGCTTGAAATTCATATGATTCAAATATTTTTGTCTTAAACAATCAATCTGTAAATTTTGCTTATTCTTTTGCAAATTATACTAGAAATCCTGATTGAACTCTAATTTTGTGACCAGGAAGTACAAATGAATGAATGGAAAAAGCAAAAGAACAATCAGGTTTTGCGCTTAGGCATTCTTATAAAAGTTGTAAAGAAATCATAAATGCTGGTAAATATATGTGAAAAGTAACTTATCAAGTATTAAAAGATTGAAATTATCAAGCAAATGAAGATAATTGTGAAGATAGTCTTTAAAAGTAAGGTTTTTTAAAAAAAACCTTACTTTTTTTTTGATTTAAAAAAAAAATTATGCTAAAATATTTTCATAAAATTATAAAAATAACTTTTTAGCAAAAATGTCTGAACAAAAAAAGATAGATTTAAGTGCTTTAAATAAAGCAGTTTTAGTTGAGGATAGCAATCCTTCTGAGAAATCTGAAGTAGAAACACAAACTTCAGAAAAAAATAAGAATAAAAAACTAACTCAAAAAATGAAACAAATTATAAATTGAGAATTTGTTTCTAAAGCTGAAAAAGACGCAGAAAATAAAATGAATTCTTGGAAAGGAGAAGTTTTATGAGATAAAGATACAGAAAACCAGGAAAATCTTGCTGAAGCGGGATTGATTTGAATTATAGATTTTTGAGGAAATAAAAAATCTGATCAAGTTGAAGTTGAAGAAGAAAAAACAATTTGAAATGAATTTTGAAAAATAAAAATAACTCAAAATCAAGATTTGGCTGAAGAAAAGAAAGAAAATCCAAGTGAATTAAATTTGGAAGAAAAAAATATTTCTGAAAATAGTTTTGAGAACTCTGCTGAGGAAAATAGAAATTTGATTGAAAATAGGAATTTTGAAGAAGATTCTGAAGAAAATGAATTATTTCAAAACTATAAATCTGATTTTGAAAATATAAAAAATAATTGAAATGAAATAGGGAAAAAATCAAATTGAGGAAAAATATTTTTTATAATTTTTGTAATTTTGGTTTTGTGAGCTATAATTATTTGTGGATTTTTATTTAAAGATAAAATAAAAGAATTTATAAATCCAAAAAAAGTTGAAAAAGTAGAACAACCAACAAAAACAGGAAGTGAAGAAACAAAATCTGAACCAACAATAAAAGCTGAAACTATAAATATTTCTTGAACTGAATTTGAATACGAAAAAATAACAGATATTTCTTGAAATGAAACTTACAAATTTGAATGAGAAGAATTCCCTAGTTTAGAAAAGTTAACTTCAACTTTAGAGAAAAAAGTAGAAGAAGAGAAAATAAAAAAACAAAAAGCTTTACATGATAAAATGATAAAAAAAATAAAAGAAGAATTTCTTGAGAAATAAACTTGTTCTACCAAGTTTATTTTTTTTACTAAAAAATTAGAAAATATTTTTTAAAAATGTCAATCTAAAATAAATAATATTATTGTTCAAAATTTAACTTTTGAAAAAAAAAATGATATTATTTATTAGATAATAATTATTAACTTAAAAAGATGACAAAATATTTAACTGCAAATGATGATTTAGATCAATTGAAAATAAATAAACATATTTTAGATGTAGTTGATTATGTTGACGATATGTTTAAAGCAGCAATAGATTTATGAGCTTCAGATATACACGTAGAACCAACTGAATATTTTATTTTGATTAGATTCAGAAAAGATTGAGATTTTTTTATCATAGATAAAGTTGATAGAGAATTTACTAGTGCAATAATTACTAGATTAAAAGTATTATCAAGAATAAAAATTGATGAAAATAAAAAACCTCAAGACTGAAAAATTATTTATTATTATGAAAAAGAAAAACTAAATATAGATATCAGGCTTTCTACCTTACCAACAAAATATGGAGAAAAAGTCGTAATGAGAATTTTGAAACAAGATGAAACTTTGATAAATTTAGAGGCTCTTTGACTAATAGATGAGAATTTGAAAAAAGTAAAAGAAGAACTAAAAAGTACTTATTGAATAGTTTTAGTTGCTTGACCAACAGGTTCATGAAAATCTACTACTCTTTTCTGAGTTTTAAAAACATTTAATCCTTTGGAATACAATATCTCAACTCTTGAAGACCCTATTGAGTATAACATAGATTATGTAAACCAATCTCAAGTTAGATCAGATATAGGTTATACTTTTGCATCAGGTTTGAGAAGTTTAGTTAGACAAGACCCTGATATAATAATGGTTTGAGAAATAAGAGATAAAGAAACTGCAACTCTTGCAGTAGAAGCAGCTTTAACTTGACATTTAGTTTTATCTACAATCCATACAAACTCAGCAGCTGCAACTATTCAAAGGTTGATAAATATGGGAATTGAACCATTTTTGCTGGCATCTGCTATGAAAATGGTTATGTCTCAAAGGCTTTGAAAAAGAATTTGTCCACACTGTAAATGAGATGCAAAATTAACAGAAATACAAAAAACAAAAGTAAAAGAATATTTAACTCCAATAGATCCTTCTTTTGATGTTGAAAAATTTGTATTTAAAGAATGAAAATGATGTGAAGTCTGTAATTGAACAGGTTATAAATGAAGAATTTGATTTCACGAAGTTATGGTAGTTTGAGAATATTTAGAACCATTAATTTTGAAAAAAGAATCAGCTCATGCTATACAACAAGAAGCAATAAAACATGACATGATTACAATAGTTCAAGATGCTTTGATAAAAGCAGTTAAATGAGAAACTACTGTAGAAGAAGCATTTAAATTAATTTAATAAAACTTAAAAATGTTTGGATTTTTAAATAAAAAGAAAAAAGTAGATGAAGCAAATGTTAGAGACTTTGATTCATCAGTTATGGCTATAAAAATATATATAGCTCTTTCCAACTGGGATAAAGCCAGAAGAGCCATTCACGAAATTATTCAAAAAGAAAAAGACTCTCTTCATGAATATCTTTTAAAAATAGAAGAAAAAGATAGAGATAAAAAACTGACTATCAAAAATGAAAAAGAATATGAAAGAAAAGAAAGTATTTTGAATGAGTTGCTTAGACAAATAGATATAGAAGAAGCTGACTATAATGAAAAAATCAAAAAAGAAAGATTTAAAGTCAGATTTCAAACTATTGAAAAAGAAATAAATTGACTTTTAGCACAAGCAAAAGCAAAAGAAGCAATGATTCTTTTAAATAATTTTTATGAAGAAAATAGAGATGAAATCGTTATTATTGACTTTTATAAAAGACAAAAAGCAATTATTCAAGATGCAATAAATAAAAAACTTTGAAGACTTGAAAGCAGATTAAAAGCAAATGCTGAACTTGAAGCAATGAGCTTGATTTGAAAAGATATTAATGAAAAAGAAATTCTTCAAGAGAAAAAAGAAAAAACATTTTTTGAAAAAATAAAGTCAAAATTTACTTTTTGGAAAAACTTACAGAAAAAAATAAAAGAAAAGAAACTTTTGGACGAAATAAATATTTTGATTGAAGAAGATTCAAGAGTAAAAAGAGAATTAGCTGAACAAAAACTAGAAAAAATCCATTCTTGATTGGTAAAAGAATTAGTTTTTGAAGATATGATTTGATACGATTTGTATTGAAAAATCCTTTGAGCAGATAAGATTTCTTGAGATACTTTTTGAATTGAAGAAAATAAAAATAATTATTTGATGTTTTTATGAGATGCAACCTGACATTGAGTAAAAGCTTGATTTATAATAAGTATTTTTAATAAAATATTTAAAAGTTTGAAAGATAAGTCTATTACAGATATTTATTTTGATATAAATAATCAAGTAAAACAAAGTTTGGAATCAAAAAATTTCATTACTTGAGTTTTATTTGAAATAAATAAAGAAAAGTCTTCTATAAACTATGCTTGAATGTGACATGAACCGATTTTAATTTACCGTAAAAAAACTTGAACAATAGAAAAAAAAGTTTTGTGATGACTTGCAGCTTGAATAAGAATTATAAAAGATAAAAACCAAATAAAAGTCAGAAATTTAGAGTTAAATGATGGAGACATAATGATGGTTTTTAGTGATTGAATCGTTGAATCTAAATGATTGAATTGAGAATTCTATTCTATTGACAGATTAGGTAAAATATTTGAAGCTGGAGCTAAAAAATGAGAATCAGTACAAAATATTTATAATTCTATAATCAAGGATTTGGAAGAATTTAGATGAGGAACAAGATTTGATGATGATGCAACAATTTTACTTTTGAAGAGAAATACTGAGAAAGATTTAGTTAAAGAGTGAGATGCTATTTTAGAAGAAATAAAAGCTAGAGAAAATTTACAAAATAATGAATTAAAAAGATTTGAGTGAGCAACAAAAAGTAATATTAACAAAAAAGTAGAAGCTTTAAAAAAAGAAAAGGAAACAAAAAGAATTGTTGCAACTCTTGAAGATTTGTATTATTCTTGAGAAATTCTTCAACTTAAACAAGAAGCAGTTAGATTCATAAAAGAATGATATATAGACAAAAAAATAAATTTCTATTTAAGAAAAGCAATAGAAAACGAAAATAAGTATAAAATAGAACAAAAAAATCAAAAAATGCAAAATACCTACAATGTATTGTATGGTTTGTATAAAAAATGAAGTTATGATACTGTTATCAAAGAACTAGAGTTCTTGATTTCTAGAGACTGAAATATTTAAAATAAATAAAAATATATGTTTTGAAGTTGAATAAAATTTTATGATGAGCAATGAAATTTTGATAATAGAAAATTATTGAAATTGCTTGAAATGGCCAAAAGAGCTAAAAGAAAAAAAATTACTTGAAAAAGTAGGATGAGTTGAGAAATAATTCTGTTTTGATGAGCTTCAAAAAAAGAAGTTTGGCAATTCATAAATAGATTTTCTATATTTGTAAACTCTTGACTTGATGTAAAATGAGCTCTTTGAATTCTGATAAAACAAACAAAAAATCCATATTTTAGAAAAATAATTGTTGAAATCAGGGAAAATATAGATCATTGAACTATGATTCATAATTCTATGTGAAGATACCCTCATATATTTGATCCACTTACTGTAGCTCTCGTTTGAGTTTGAGAAAAAACAGGTTTATTATGAAAAATACTAAATGACTTGGATAAAAATTTACTTGAAAGTTTAGAACTGAAATCAAGAATTAGATGAGCAATGATTTATCCAGCCATACTTTTATTTTTGACTATTTCGATGGTCACAGGTATGATGGTGTTTATCGTTCCTAGAATAGCTTGAGCCTTTGCACAACAATGAGTAGAACTTCCTTGAATGACAAAAGCTGTAATTGCTGTTTCAGATTTTATCAAAAATGAATATATGTTAATATTGTTAGTTTTGATATGAATTTATACAATCTATAAACTGATAAAAACAACGTATCAATGAAAACTAGCATATGCAAAAATAGCTATGAACTTACCTATTTTTGGTTTTATAGTTAGACAGTCAAACATAGTCTATTTTATAAAATCTTTTTCTACTTTGCTTGATTCCTGAGTACTTTTACTTGAATCAATAAAAACAAGTAGTAGAGTAGTTCCAAACCTAGCTTATAAAAGAGAAGTCGTAAGAATCAAAAATGAAGTAGAATTTTGATTAACTATTTCTAAATCACTATGACTAAACTTAAATTATGAAGAATGAGTATACTTGAATAAATATTTTCCTGAAGAGTTTGCATATATAGTTAGTACTTGAGAGGAAACTTGAACACTTTCTGAATCAGTGAAAAAGATGTGAATAAATTACAATAAAGAATTAAAAAGATATATTTGAAATTTGTCAACTATGATAGAGCCACTTATCATAGTTATAGTATGAGGATTAGTTGGTACTATAGTTATAGCGATTATGTTGCCATTTTTCCAATTATGAAAAGTTGTACAAAATATGTAAAAAAATAATTAAAATAAAAAATAATCAAAAGTCTAGTGAAAATAACAAAATCACCTTGATTTTATTTATAAATTAGGTTAAAATATGGCTATCGTTAAAAACCTTGACGAAAACCATATTTTTTATTTTAATTTATAACTTTACAAAATATGAAAAAATTACAAAAAGGTTTTACTTTGGTTGAGCTGATAGTTGTTATCACTATACTTGCCATTCTTGCTACTATAGCATTTTTAACTCTTTGAGATTATCCTGCTCAAGCTAGAGATACAAAAAGAGAGTCAAATGTTGCTACTATTTTTAATAAAATGACTATAGAATCAGCAAAATGATTTAAAACTTTTGTTAATTGAAAAACATCAATAGATGAAACTAATGGAACTGCAATAGCTACTCCTCCACCAACTTGAGAAGGAGCATTTCCTAGTTGAGTAACTTTTGATACTACTGCTTGAGTAGTAAATAAATACCAAAACTGAGATGTTGATTTCGTAGCTCTAAAAGAAGCTGAGGATAAATTCAAAGATACATTAAATACAAGAGAAAATAAATATAAGGTATTTGCTGCTATTTGGACAGAAAAATATAATGGAGGTGAAACAGAAAAAAAATTTTGTCATGCAGTAATGATAAAATGAGAAAAATCTGATAAATTAGAAAAATCTGATTGTCCAAGTTATATAAAAGTTGTATATGAATAAAAAATCCCAATTGGGATTTTTTAAGTTCTCTTCTATTTTTTACTAAAAAATACTACTAGAAAAAACTAGTAGTATTTTTTTTATTTATTTGGATTTGTATTTATTATTCTATCTTCAAAGTACGAAGCTATAACTTGAATTCAAACATGTTCTGTTCAAGCAAAGAAAAGTCATTGTCAAACCGCAGCATTTAACAAAATATATTTTTCTTGTTCTGTAAGCTTAAAAACATTTTGTAAAACATCTATTGAAGCACTTGATTGTTTCAATAAAAGCTGGATTGATGAGTTTGTCATTATTGGTTTTCCGTATGAACTTCAAACAAAGTCCTCAACATCCTGAGTAATTGTAGTTATTCACAAATTATATTTTCTGGCCCTTTTTACAAGTCAAAATAAAAACTTAGCTGAATCCTCATGTTGCATTATATTCCAAGCCTCATCAACTACTAAAAGCCTCTTTTTTGAACTAGATCTAACTTTATTCCAAATATGATTCAAAACTACATACATCGCTATTGGTCTAAGCATATCATCCAAATCTCTCACTGAAAATACTTGTAATCAGTCTTGCAAATCTATATTTGTATGCTGAGAAAATATTCCTCAGAAAATTCAAACTGTAAATTTTTCCATTCTTTTTACTAAACTGCTTGCTCAATCCATAGTTTCAAGAACATCTTGCAAATCCTTCATAACAGGAATTTCTTTTCACTTTATATCATCATCTTCCAGAGTAATTCATTTCAAACTATAAGTTGTAATAATAGCTTTTTCCATTATAGAAGCTTCTTCTGCTGTCATTTTTCAAAGCATCAAATTCATAAGTCAAAGCAAATTTATGACAGCATTTCTAAGCAAATCTCCAGGTTTTTCGTCTTGGTCTTTTAGTGAAAGTGGCAAATCAAAAGGATTTATTCTTTGTTTTGAGTTCAAAGATACATCTAAATAACTTCATCAAACTTGTTGAATCAAAGTGTTGTACTCATTTTCTGGATCAATTATAATAACATCTATTCAAAGCATCAAGCTCCTCAAAATTTCAAGTTTTATCGCATAAGATTTACCTCAACCAGATTTTGCAAAAACTGTCATATTTGCATTTTCTGTTTTAAATCTATCAAATATTATAAGTGAATTATTATGAGTATTTACTCAATATAAAACTCATTCATCGTGAGAAAGAGTTGATGAAGAAAAAGGAAAAGTTGTAGAAAGTCCTCAAGTTGAGATATTTCTGTAAATTCCTAATTCATCCTTACAGAAAGGTCATGTTGAAATAAATGCTTGTTCACTTCTCAAAATAGCTTGTTTTTGTAAAACATTTCTTCAAGCTAAAACAGTTTCTATGTCTTTTCAAACTTTATTTAGTTGTTCTTCTGTTTCTCAATAAACTGTTATATAAAGTCAAAAGTGAAAATATTTTTCATCTCATCTTGTAAGTTTATGCCTTAGTTCCTCTACATCTTGAATTTGAGCATTTATTGCAGGATCATTTAAAAGACCTCTTTGAGCATTTATACTTCTTTCAGAATAAAGTTGAGTAAGCCTTTTTCTTAAATATTTTTGAATAAATCCTGAATCAATAGGATAAACAAACAAACTCATATCAAACTTGATATCCCAGTTTATTATCGGAGAAAGCCAATTCCCTTCTAGAAATTGAGGATAAGCATATACAAAAAAAGTTTTTGCAAACAAATTATTTATTTGTAATTTATTCGGAAATATTTTCATATATGCTGGAGAAATAGCATCTTTAACAAAGGCAAGAGCTTCTTTATAAGCTTTTTCTGATTCTAAAACTTCTTTGTCTGCTAAATTTACCTTTTTAGTTTTTGGAGCTTCAAATTTATAGTAAGAATAAGTATCTCAAGACACTCTTTTAGCTATAAGTTCGGCTAGTTTATTTTTATTTTCCACTTTTTAAAATTTATTTTTTATAAAATTTATTTTATATTTTATCTATTTTAAAAAAAATGTAAAGTTTCTGTTAGTCAAGCAGTCTTTACATTTCTAAAAAATATTTTAAAATTTACCATTTCCATTCTGTTATGAATTGATCATCTATCTCTTTTTTAAAGTCTTTTTCTGGATTATAATTTTCAGGTTTATATTGAATAACTCAAAGTGTAACATCATCAAGTTGAGTGTGTTTGTATCACATAAACCTTGATAAAGCTATAGAAATATTCTTATAAACAGAAATACTAGTTTTGTATCATTCTCAAGGAACTTCTGGAGCGCTCTGAATAGCTTCCATAAGTCTATCCTCTCAAAATAACATTTCTTTTCAATCTTTTGTTGGTTTATTAATAGCCTCAGTAACTCAATCTGAGTAAAGCACAATTATATCTCATCTATCAATTTTTATCTCAACTTCTTTTAGAATTTTACTGATATCTTTCACCATTCAAAGCGCTACTCAACCAGATTTTATTTTAAAGGTTTTTTTAAGTTTCTGCTTATAAATCATTAAATATTCATGTCAAGCTCAAGTCATAAAAACTCTTTTTTCTTCTTCATCCCATCTTACTAAAAGCAAACTCATAAGTAAATTTGCTTTTAACCTTGGTTTTAAAACTTGATTTGTTTTTGCTAAAATATCTGCTCAACTTTCATAATTTTTTATAAATCATTCTATCAAAGTATTTACCATTGTCATGATAAATCAAGCTCAAACTCAGTGTCAAGTTGCATCTCAAACATAAATATAATAATTTTGTGAATTGTCACTTTTTATTATATCATAGCTATCTCCTCAAACTTCTCAAGCAGGTTTTGATCTCATAACAATGTTTAGAGAAGGAACATCTATCATTTTTTTTCAAAGCATTTTTTCTTGAATTTCCTTTGCCAACGAGACTTCTCACTTTATTTCTTTTCCATGTAAGAATTCATCTTTTATATTTTTTAGTGAAAATATTACTCTTTGGAAAAACTGAATTATATAATTTATGTGTGGATTTATAGTATTTTTCATATATTTTTCAGAATTTGAATTGTCTCAAAGTAAGAAAAATTTTACTGAAGTTTCCAGATTTTTTATAGGTTTTTCATAAAAAATATTTATATAAATTAGCAACACAAAAAATTCCAAAAATAGAATTATCAAGATTAGAATACTTTTATTTAAATAAACAGCACTTGAAATATTTTCAGAATGCAAAATAGCTATTGCTCAAACTATTAAAAGAAAAAATAGTCCAAGCTTTATCGTTAATGTCGCTAAATTTTTAAACATTTTTTTATTTTTTAGTTATTTTCTATATTTTAGCATAAATATTGTTTTAAATCAAAAATCTATTCATTTTTTAACAAAAAAGATAAAATTATTTTTTGATAAAGTTAAAATATTGTGTATAATTTATGCATTAAAAATCAGTAAAAGTAAACCAAAATAAAAGAAAATATTTATACAGAGCTATTAATGCTGTATAATATTTTTGAACAAAATATATAATAATTTTAATTAAAGATGTCAGCTTCTAATACAGTTACAACTATTGATATATGAAGTTCTAAAATAAGAACTATAATTGGGTATTTTGATAAAGAAAATAATAACGATTTTCACATTTTATGAATATGAATAGCAAATTCAAATGCTATAAGAAAAGGAAATATTTTAGACATGGAAGAATTTAAGAATAATTTAGATTCTTCTTTGGAGGAAGCCGAAAAAATGGCTTGAGAACAAGTAAACTGAGCATTCATTTCTTTTAATATTTCTGGTTTTGAAGTCATAAAAAGCAAATGAATAATTTCAATTTCAGGAAGTGAAGTAACAGAAGATGATATAGATAGAGCACTAGAAAAAGCCACAACTTGAGTAGAAATACAAAATAAAGAAATTTTAAAAGTTATTCCTGAAAGTTTTGTTGTGGATTTAGAAGAATGAATAAAAAATCCAGTTTGAATGAAAGCAAGAAAATTAGAAGTTGTTACAAATATTTTTTCTATGAATGCAAATACTCTTTCAAACATAAAAAAAGCTATTGCAGACATATGAATAGAAGTTTTAGATTGTTATCCAAATTTGCTTTCTAGTCCAGAATGAGTTTTGACAAAAAGACAAAAAGAGCTTTGAGTTGTTTGTATAGATATTTGAGCTTCTACAACATGAGTTACAGTTTATGAAAACTGAGTTTTGAATTATTCTGCTGTAATTCCTCTGGGTTGAGACAATGTAACAAATGATATTGCTCTTTGACTGAGAACTTCAACAGTTATCGCAGAGAAAGTAAAACTTGAGTATGCAGAACTAGACTTAGAAAACAAAGAAGATTTTAAAGATTCTAGTTTTGATTTAAGCGAGCTTTGAACAGATGAAATTTGAGAAGTTAGTAGAGAGTATTTATCAAAAATAGTTACTGCAAGATATGAAGAAATATTTTTCTTTGTGAGAGAAGAACTGAAAAAAATTTGAAGAGATGGAATGCTTCCGGAGTGAGCAATTTGTGTTTGATGAGCTTCAAAAATGAAATGATTTACAAATTTAGCTAGAACTTGATTGAGATTACCAGTATTTATTTGATTACCTGTTTCAAAAGATGATTTAGTAGATGCTTCTATATCAGATCCTGAGTTCTCAGCAGTTATTTGAACGATGGTTCTTTCAAATTTATACAATGATAATTATCCTAGTTTTTCATTCAGTTTCAAATGATTGCTAGAATCAATAAAAAAACTATTTAAAAAAATTTTACCAAAATAATAATTTAAAAAAATGAATATGATTAACAAAAAAGAAGACAGACTAAAGAATTTATTATCTTGAAACAGAAATCAAGACACTAGCTGAGCTCAAGAAGTAAGCTTCAGAAAAACTATTTCTCCAGTTGCAAAAATAAAAGTTGTTTGAGTTGGTTGAGCTGGTCAAAATGCAGTAAACAGAATGATTGAAACAGGATTAGAATGAGTAGAATTTATAGCTATAAATACTGATGCACAAGCTATTTATAATTCTCTTGCAACTACAAAATTAAATATTTGAAAAGTTACAACAAACTGACTTTGAGCTTG
The DNA here is from genome assembly GCA_003260325.1 of Candidatus Gracilibacteria bacterium GN02-872. Taxonomy (GTDB): domain Bacteria; phylum Patescibacteriota; class Gracilibacteria; order BD1-5; family UBA6164; genus GN02-872. The sequence goes on from MOLU01000009.1 coordinate 28,741, forward strand.
AGCTTCACCAGAAGTAGGTAAAAAAGCTGCTGAAGAATCAAGAGAAGATATAAAAGACGCTTTAGAATGAGCAGATATGATATTTATCACTTGTGGACTTTGAGGGTGAACTTGAACTTGAGCTGCTCCAGTTGTAGCAGAAATAGCAAAAGAATTATGAACTTTAACTGTTTGAATTGTTACAAAACCATTTTCTTTTGAATGACAAAACAGAATGGCAAAAGCTGTAGACTGATTTAATAATTTAAAAGAAAAAGTAGATACTTTAATTACAATTCCAAATGATAAAATTCTATCAATAATTGATAAAAAAACTCCTTTACTTGACGCATTTTCTATAGTTGATGAAGTTTTGAAACAATGAGTTCAATGAGTTTCAGATTTGATTACTCAACCAGGACTTATAAATGTAGACTTCGCTGATGTTACTTCAGTTATGAAAAATGCTTGATCAGCTTTGATGTGAATTGGTTATGGTTCTGGTGAAAACAGAGCTACGGAAGCAGCAAGAGCTGCAATTGATTCTCCACTTTTGGAATTATCTATTGCTTGAGCAAAATGATTACTTTTCAACGTAACTTGATGAACAGATTTATCAATGTACGAAGTTGATGAAGCTGCTAGAATAATTACTGATTCTATTGATTCTGATGCAAATATTATTTTTGGTGCAACAGTAAATGAAGACTATAACTGAGAGTTAAAAATAACTGTTGTTGCGACTTGATTTGATGAAGAATCAAATAAAAACTTTGTTCCAGATCAAAAAATATGATGAATTTTAAAAAACAGTCCTTTTGGTAGAAAACCTGTTTCTGACTCTAGAATAACAACAGCAACAGTTGCTCCAAAGCCAAAAGCTCCAGAAGAAGATTTAGATGTTCCAAGTTTTTTGAGAAAAAAAATATAAAGTGTATTTTAGAAAATACACTTTTTTTATTTTAAAATTTTTATGAAGTTTGCAAAATAATTGCTTGTTCAACAAGTTTTGGATTGTTTGCATACCTAAGAGCTTCTTCTAAGCTTATTTGTCAAGCTCAGACTAATCAAATCAAATCTGTTTCAAGTAATTGCATACCTTCCCTTCCTCAAGTTTGAATCACAGAAGGAATTTGATGAAGTTCATTTTCTCTTATCAAGTTTGAAACAGCAGTATTTTTCAGCAAAATTTCCTTTGCCATTTTTACGCTTGTTCAAGTTCTTCATTTTAGTAGTCTTTGAGAAAAAACTGCTAAAAGAGAATCGGCAAGCTGAACTCTTATTTGAGCTTTTTCTTCTCCTGGAAACGCATCAATTATTCTTGTAATAGTTTGGTGCGCACTTCTAGTATGCAAAGTAGAAAGTACTAAATGTCAAGTTTCTGCAAGTCTTAGAGCCATTTCCATTTGTTCTTTACTTCTCATTTCTCAAAACATTATTACATCAGGATTTTGTCTCATTGCTCACATAAGTGCAGTTTCATAACTATAAACATCTTTTCAAACCTCTTTGTGTTCAATTATAGATTTTTTATGAGTATGAACGTATTCTACTGGATCCTCTATAGTTATAATATGTCTTGCATAGTTTTCATTTATATAGTTTATAATTGCTGCCAAAGTAGTTGTTTTTCAGCTTCAAGTCGGTCAAGTTACAAGAACAAGTCACTGACTTTTATTTGATATACTTTTATAAGCCTCACTTAAATTTAAATCTTCAACAGTCGGAATATGATCATTTAAAAGTCTGATAACAATCATATAATTACTTAATTGAAAAGATAAATTACATCTAAACATTCTATCCATATATCTAAAAGAAAAGTCTAGATTTCTATTTTTTACTAAAGTATCGTGTTGTTTTTCAGTAATCAAAGATTGAGTAAATTCCATTGTATCTTTCCAAGAAAGAATATTTACATTTGGACCATCTTCAATTTTTATTATTTCTCAAGCCAATTTCAAAGCTGGATAAGCTCAAACAGTTAAATAAAGATCACTTCATTTATTATCAATCATTAGTTGAAGAATTCTGTCTCTGAATTCATATTCTGGCCTTATAACTTCATTCATTTATAAATAATTAAAAAATATTCTTAATAATATTTTAACACAAATATTTTTTTTAAGCAAAGAAATAACAAAAAAAAGTGTAATTTTCTTACACTTTTTAAACATTTATCTTGTTCTTCAGATAACAATTACTCAAGCAATCATCATAGTTGCAATAACTAAAATCCAAGTTACTGGTCCAGTCTCAGGAGTTTTTGCTGAATTCATAGCAACTTCTTCTAGATTTCCAGTTCATTTCTTTTCTGTTTCTTCTTCTTTTTTGTTTTCTACTTTTGTTTCTTCAAAAACATTTTTTAAATCAGCTTCTGTTTTAAAATCATAAAGAGATTCTTTTAAAATAACTTCTTCTCATTTTGCGTCATTTATAGAATTTGACAAAATCATATATGAACTTGAAGGTTCCAAAGCATTTTTAAGAGAAATATTTAATCCATTTTTTCAATCTCAAATTCTTGTTTTTGTTTCAAGTTCTCAAAGAACTCTATAAACAAATTCTTCTGCTTTTAATTCAGTATCATAATAAATTTCTATAGTTTTTGAATCTGTAACATTTATTTTTTCAATGTTTAATTTTCCTCATTTTTCTGAGTTTTTATATTCTCAATTTATTTCATCTTTTGCTTTAAAATTCATATTTGCTTCAGCTCAATCAACTCAGATAATACTATAAGATTTACCTTTTTCTAGAGGAAATTCTAAGTTCAAAATTACTTTTTTAGCATTTTCTGGATCTTTATAAGCCAAAGTCACATTTAAGTCTTTTAAAACTTTCATATCAGAAACAATCTCACCCTTTGGTAAAGTCAAATCAGAAGTTGTAGTTACTTCAATATTTCCATTATCCAAAACTTTTATATTTTCTAAATCAGCTGCCCAAGTAGCGCTTGTCAATACAGCAGACAAAGTAACTGCTGATAGTAAAATTTTTGTTTTTCTCATATTTATTTTTAGTTAATTAAAATATAATATATTAAATCACATTTATTTTTATAAGTCAAAACTTTTTTAATAAATTTTTTCTTTCTTCAAATAATCTTCTAGGATAATACTAGCTGAGATTGCATCCTTTGTTCATATCTCAGGATTTTTTCACATTATATTTAAAATATTTTCAGCTTCAAAAGTAGAAAATCTTTCATCAAATCATTCTATTTTTTGCTCTGGAAAAATATTTTTTAAATTTTCAATAAATTTTTCTGTTTTTTGTAATCTTTTTTTATCTTTTCCATAAAGATCAAAAGGTAGCCCAACAACAATAGTTGTTATAGAATAATTTTTTATATATTTTTTTATTGTGTCAATTAGTTTATTTCTAGAAATTATTTCTTTTGGAATCACGATTCTTTCTACATAAACAGCTATTCCACATCTTTTATCTCATAAATCTATTCATAAATACATTAACTTTCTTTTATAATTACTAAAATCTTTGCTATCGCATCTTTTCCAAGTTTTATATAAATTTGGCTTTCTCAAAGTTTTTTTAAATGTCAATCAGGCATATCTATATGTTTTTTACTTAGCTCAACTTTAAATTTTTTCTTTATAGCTGAAATTATATCTTTTTCTCAAATTCATCAATAAACTTTATTATTTGTTCAAGTTTTTAAAGTAAATTCTAAGCTTTTTCAAGTTATTTGCTCAACTATTTTATGTCTGTCTTCTATAAGCATTTGCCTATGTTTTTCTTCTTTTTTTTGCTTATCTCTATACTGTTTCTCAACTTCTGGAGTCAATTCTACAGCTAAGCCTTGAGGAATAAGCATATTTGACGCATAGCCAGCTTTTACTTCCTTTATCTCTCAAGCTTTTCAGACATTTACAACATGTTTTAAAAACAAAACTTTCATATTTTTATTTTTAAAAAGTAAATATTTGTTTTAATTATAAATCAAATTTGTTTTTTGCAAAAGTTTTTAGTTTTTAAATCTTGACTATATTTAAAAATATTTTAAAAATAAAAAACTAGTTTAAAAACTAGTCTTTTTTCTCAGAAGAATCATCTTCTACATCAATAATTGAAATTTTATATCAAGTTAATTTTGCCGCAAGATTTACATTTATACCATTTTTTCAAACAGCTTTTGCTCTTTGAGAAACTAAAATATAAGCATTTGCTTTTTGATTTTCTTCATCAATTTCCACTTTTATAACATCCGCAGGAGAAAGTGCTTTTTTTATCACAAGTGTCTTGTCTTCAGAATTTGGAATAATATCAATTTTTTCTCAACTAAGTTCATCCATAACAGCTTTTACTCTGATTCATTTTTGTCAAATAAGAGTTCAAACTGGATCAATTTCATCAAAATTTGAAGAAACAAGAATTTTTGTTTTTATTCAAGCATGCCTTACTATAGCGTCTATTTTGATCAATCACTCATCTATTTCAGGAACATTTTCTTTAAAAATAGCACTTACAAGTTCTGCCTTTTTTCTAGTCAAAACTACTTTTGAAACTCAAGCTTCATTTCTAGAAACTTCATCTACATATAGATAAAATCTAGCTCAAGCTACATAATTATCTTTTGAAACTTGTTCTCACTTTGGAAGAGTTACGTGATGTCATTGATAATCAAAAATAACTTTATTTCCTTCTACAAGCTCTATTTTTACATTTATTATTTGTCACTGTTTTCATTCAAACAATTCAAATATTTTTTCTTTTTCTGTATCTCAAATTTTTTGAATAATAACTTGTCTTGCTGCTTGAGATGCTATTCTTCAGAAACTATCTCAGATTTTTCAATTTTGAATTTCATCAGTTACATCTAACTCAACAATATCTCATTCTGAAAAATTTTCAGCATCATCTCAAAGCTCATCAAAACTTATTTCCAAAGCAGGATTTGTAACTTCTTTTACAACTGTTTTTTGAACAGAAACTTCCAAAGTTTCATTTTCTAAATCAAGTTTTACATTTACTTCTTCATCTTTATTTCAATAATCTTTTTTGTAAGCTGTTTTTATAGCTGCTTCAATAATATCAACTATTTTTTCTTTATCTATATTTTTTTCCTTTGCCATGAAGTTTATAGCAAGTTTTATTTCTTTTAGATCAAGCATAAAATTATTATTTTAAAAAATATTTTTAAGAAAAAAGAATTTGCCAACTGATTGCAAATCCTCTAAACTTTTCTTAATTTAGAAATATTTTAACAAATTTATAAAAAAAATCAAGTTTTTAGAGAAATTTTTACTTTTCCTCTTAAAATTCGATAAAAAATATTTAAATCGTAAGTCAAACTTAAATTTTATTTTTTATGTTGATTTTCAAAGGTATTTTCTTATAATTTAAATTGTTAAAAAAATTTTTATTTTTTAATAAAATTTTATGAGAAAAATATTATCTTTGCTTATTCTTTCACTATTTTTAACTAGTTGCTTACAAACAAAAATAGATAAAACAAATTCTGGAACAACAAATACTTGAAATCAAAAAGAATTAAATTCAGGAAAAACTGAAAAAGTTAGTTTAAATTCAGGAAAAACTGATGAAAAAAATATTAATTCTAATGATGACTATATACTTAATTTAGTTTGAGATGAGCCTTTTTGGAATATAACAATAGATAAAAATAAACTAGCTTTTTCGGCACCAAATAGTCTCTCTATAGTTTGATGTAGAGAAAAGGATTGATATTTCTTTTGTGAAAGAGATGTAGCTATAGAAAAAAAGTGAGAAGAATATGTTTTTAAAGCAAAAGATGTAAAATGAAAAATTTATCCAAAAGATTGTTTTGACTTAGCCAAAAGAGTCTATAAATATAGTGTTGATGTTACTTTTAATGATGAAAAAAAAGTTGAATGATGCTGAGAAGAAAAACAAGCTTATGCGACTTGAGACAATACATTAAAAAATGGACAAAAAGGTAAAACTAAAGACTTAGAAAAAGCATTAGGAATAAATGTTACTGATGATTTAAAAGCTGGAAATTATACAGTTGAGGATATTTATGGTTATTATGCTATTTTTTCACTAGATAATTTTAATTTAATTGAAGATAAAAAAAGCTGAAAGAACTCTGATAATGAATGAAAAAATGTTCTTTTAGTTATGAAAAAAACAGATAAATGATGGAAGCAAATATGAAAAATTTGAGAAAGTTATCGTGATACTTGTGAAAATGTTGCAAATGAAAGCACAAAGTTATGGGATTTAAGTATATTTGAAGGATGTAAACGATTAAATCCAGGATAATCTTTGAAATATTTTAAAAGAAGGTTCAATAAGCCTTCTTTTTTATTTTTCTTTATTTTGTAACATTTTTGTAATTGATTTACAAAAAAATACTTGACTTAAGAAATATTTTAGTTAAAATTACTCCACAATTTATTATTATAATTTAATTTTTATGAAAAATACAGTTAAATTTATATTTTGATTATTAATTTTATCAATATTTAGTTATACTTCCGCTGCAAATCTAGAAATCACGCATCCAACTTCAGGAGAAGTTGTAGGTTCACAAAAATATACTTTTAAATGAAATTGTGATAGTACTCACACTACAGTTGAGTTAAGTGTAATACATGTAGATAACTGAAATTGAGAAAATGCTACTACTAATTGTACTGCTAACAAATTTGAAGTAGAAATAGACCTTCAAAATCTTGCAGAAGGAAACTTAAAAGTTCAAGCACAACAAGCTACACCTCCTAGTACTATAAGAAGTAACCCTATTAATTTTAAAAAGAATTTATGAAGATCTCCAATTTGATCTGGAACTCCAAGTGAAGAAGCTTTGAAATTAAAAGATGATAACAGAGTTTGTAGTGGAGAACTTTGCCATGAAGTAAAGGATGAAACTTCTTCTACTGCAGAGACTAGTAAAAAAAGCTTCCCTCCTGTTTCTCTAAAAGCTCCTGTTATGCCAACTATTCCAACTGGACTTTCAAAAACAACAACTGATACTGAAAAAAAAGTTACTGCTACAGGTGATGAGGTTGAAGTAACTCTTCCAAATGGAAACAAATTTACTCACAAAAAAATGACTTGTGATATAATTGACAGATTAGTAAGAATGAATTTAGAATCTGAAAGAAATACTACTTTTAGAGATGCTCTTGATTCAAAATATTATACTGACATAGCTGCTTTAGAAGAAGTATGAGTTATAGTTTGAACTTCAAAAAATACTTTTGAACCAAAAAGAGAAGTAACAAAATCAGAATTATTATGAATAGCTTTAAAAGCTAATTGTTATGATTTATCTGGAAACACTAGAGAAAATTGGCAAGAAAGAACTGTTTGAATTGCAGTTTGAGATAATATTCTAAGTAATTCAAATATTTGAGTAAATGAAAAAATTACAAAAGCTGAAGCTTATGAATATATGCTAAAAGCTGGAAAAGTTAAAACTCCAAAATCTAGTAATACTGAAGCTATGAAATACTTAGGTGTTATAGGAGAAGATGAAAATGATGAATCTACTACTTTACCAAGAGAAAAAGCTGCAAGTATCATTTTAAAACTTATCAGATTATACAATAAATAATAAAAAAAAAGCTAGAAGAAATTCTAGCTTTTTTCTAGAATTAACTTTAAACAATATGAAAAAAAATAAAAAAGAAATAGACAAAAAACTTGTAGAATCAGTTAAAACAGCAATAATAAAAGCTTTTTTTGAGATTTTTATTTATTTGATTTGAATTTATTTGCTGTTTAGGATTAGTATTTTAGTTTTTGGAAATATTTTTGAAAAATTGAAATTTATAAGCAATTTATTTTAGAAAAGCTATTTTTGATTTCTATTTTTTAAAATAATTTTTATCAAAAAAATATTTTAAAATGAAAGATAAAAAAATAAAACTTTTTGCTCTTTTTATAGTTTTTAACAAGAAAATAAGTTTGGATTTGATTTTTTTTAATTTTTATAGATAATATACGTAAAATATTTTTTAAATTTTTGGAAAATGAAATTTAGCATAGAAACTGAGAAACTAAAAAAAGGACTTGATATTGTAAATCACGCAACTGCAAATATATCAACAACTCCCATTTTGGAAAATATTTTGATAAAAGTAAATGAAAATAGTGTGATTTTGACTTCAAATAATTTAGAATTAGCAATAGAGTACTTCATCGAAGATGTAAGGGTGGAGAAAACTGGAAGCTTTTGTTTGCCAAGCAAGCTTTTAACAAGTTATGTTTCTCTAGTTCAAGATGATGAAATAAAACTTGAGCTTTTAAGTGACTTAAGTGTAAAAATATCAAATTGAGGTTCAACAATCAAAATAAAATGAATTGAAGCTTCTGAGTTTCCTCTGATTCCAAACGTAAAAGAGGAAGTAAGTTTGATGATTCCAGGAAAAGTTATAAAAAAATCAATTGATAAAACTCTTTTTTCAAGTTCTGAGGCAAATATAAGACCAACTTTGGCTTGAATTTATGTAAATATAGAGAAAAACAACATAGTTTTTGCTTCAACTGACACTTATAGACTTTCAGAATATAGAACAGTTATTGAAACAGAAAATAAAAATAGCTTTTCTCAAATAATTCCAAGTAAAACTTGTAATCAAATCAGATCAGTTTTATGAGAAGAATGACAAGTAAAAATAGTTTCTTGAGATAGCCAAATTGCTTTTTTTGCTGAAAATATAAATATTTATTCTAGGCTTTTAAACTGAAAATTTCCAGAATATCTTCCATTTTTCCCTTCTAGCTACACTATAAAAGCTGAAATTAACAGAACAGATTTAATTCAAGCACTCAGAAAGATAAATCTTATCAGTAAAGAAAAGGATTATTATATAAAAATGAGTTTATCAACTTCTAGAGGAATAGAACTAGAAACTACAGAAACTCAAATCTGAGAATGAGATGTAACTTTAGTTTGAGTTGTAGAATGAGAGGATAATGCTGTTTGAATAAATTCAAATTTCTTACTTGAAGTTTTATCTGTTATTGAAACAACTCATATAAGTATAAGTTTTGAGAATCCTAGATCAGCAATAACTATTTCTCCGATTGAAGATCCTGAAGATAACAAAAATAATAAAAATGAGTTTTTTAGACACATTTTAATGCCTTTAAGAATATAAAAATGGACAAAGTAAGAGACCTAATAATAAAAATAGAAGCTTTAAAACAAGAGCAAAAGTATAAAGATGCGATAAGCTTAATAGAAGAAGCTTTGGTAAAGTATAACTTTGATTACAGACTCTATGAAGAGCTTGCTGATATTTATTTATATAAATGAGAGCTAGACAAAGCTTTAAAATCTATAAATTTTGCTTTGGATTTAAATTCCTTATCCGCGACTTGAAATTATTTAAAATGATTTATTCTTTTATCTAAGGACAAAATTGACGAATCTATAAAATATTTAGAAAAATCAAACTCTATAATGTGAAATAATTCAGAAGTTTTGAGAAATCTATGATGGGCTTATACAATGGCTTGAAATACAGACAAATGAATAACTATTCTTAGAAGAGCTTTGGTTATTTCTCCTGATGATGAGTTAATTACTGAAGATTTAGCAATGGCTTTGATAGGAATTTGAGAGATTTCAGAAGGAAATGGGCTTTTAAAAAAAATCTGAAAAAAAAATATTTTATAATTTAAACAAATGGATTTCAATGTAAAAAAGATTGAACCGAAGTTTGTCGGGATAATAGACATTTGAACCTACAAAATAAGGGTAGGTATTTGTAAAGTATTTAATAGAAATGTTGAACTTATCTGATATGGA